>NZ_JAQGLV010000104.1 GCF_028292705.1 Collimonas fungivorans
ACCAGCTGCCGCTTGCTTTCCTCCGGCATTTCAAAACCCAGCGGATTCTGGAAATTCGGCATCACCATGCAAGCCGCAACCGGCTGGTTCTGCATGATTTTCTTCAGTTCGGCGACATCCATTCCGAACCGCGGATCGGTCGGTATTTCAATGGCGCGCATGCCGAGCCGCTCGATCGCGTGCAGCATCGCATAAAACGTCGGCGACTCGACCGCGATGGTATCGCCGGCTTTCGCCACTGCCTGCAGGCACAGGTTGATGGCTTCGGTAGCGCCGACCGTAATCACCACGTCGCCAGGATCGACGCTGAGCCCGGTTTCCAGGTGGCGCCTGACGATCTGCCGGATCAGCTCCGGATGGCCGGGCGGCAAATCGTCCAGCACCCCCAGCGGGCCGCCGCTGCGCAAGATAGCGCCGTTGTACTGGCTGATGCGGCGGGCAGGAAACAGTGCCGGATCGGGATAGGGCGAGCCGAGCGGATTGGCGTCGTTCTGGTGTATCGATTTCAGCGTCGCCAATACATGACGGCTGACATCGACTTCCGCAGATACCGGCAAGGGCATGGAGCGCTCGGGTTCGGCCGGCGAGTCCCGCTGCTGCGCCGGCGACATGGCGGCAGGAAAGCGGGCCCTGACAAAATAGCCCGACTGCGGATGGCTTTCGACCAGGCCGCTGCTTTCCAGCAGTTCATATGCGCGCACTACGGTCGTGATGCTCAGCCCATGCTGCTGGCTGGCCTGGCGCACCGAACTCAAGCGATCGCCGGGACGCAGCACGCCATTCTGCAGCGAAGCTTTCATTTGCTCGGCAAAACGCTGGTAAAGAGGCTGGCGGGATTTTTTCAACGGCTCGGGACGAAGGCAAAAGATTGCCTCATTATATTGAAACAGCGTTGAAACAGCGACGAAACAGCGACGAAACAGCGATCAAGGCCGCGACCAGAATATCCGGCCCAGATTGTTATCAATAGAACATCCAGGCATATGGATAGAGCAAAAATATATTGGACACTGCGCCGGCGAGCCCGGATACTCCGGGCTCGCCCGCTTCACTTGATTTATGCGCGCTTGCCGCAGCCCTGCCATACTCTCGCCATTCGTGTCGCAGCAAGACGCGTCCTTACTTCCTGATTACTCTATGAACATCTTCTCTCTCTGGTTCCGCATCCCCTTCTGGCAACGTGTACTCGGCGGCTTTGTGCTCGGCGCGCTGGCCGGCTGGCTGGTAGGCGCACCGGCCGAAACCTGGTTCGGCCCGCTCGGCAAGCTGTACGTCACGCTGATCAAGATGATCGCCGTGCCGCTGGTGTTCTTCGCCGTCACCAACAGCATTTCCAGCCTGCATGGCATGAAAAGCGTCGCGGCGCTGGGCGGCAAGACCTTCCTCTGGTTTGCCATCACCGCGGTGCTGGCGGTGGGCGTCGGCCTGCTGGTCGCCAATTTCACCAATCCCGGCCAGAACCTGGGCCAGCTCGCCATCGCCGCCGACTACACCGTGCGTGAAGTGCCGACGCCGATCCAGGTGCTGCTCGACGTGGTGCCGTCGAATCCGTTCAAGGCGCTGACCGAAGGCAAGATCCTGCAAGTGATTTTCTTCGCCGCGCTGCTCGGCATGGCGCTGGTCAAGCTGGGCGACAAGGTCAAGCAGGTGCGCGAGCTGATGGGCGAAGCCAGCAACGCCATGATCCAGATCACCCGTTTTGTGCTGGAAATGACGCCGCTCGGCACCTTCGGCCTGATCGCCGCGCTGGTCGGCTCTTACGGTTTCGAGCGCCTGCTGCCGCTGGGGAATTTTGTCTTCACCTTGTATCTCGCTTGCACGCTGCATATCGTGGTGGTGTACGGCGGCCTGCTGCTCACGCACCGCCTCAATCCGATCCGCTTCTTCCGCGGCGCCTTCCCAGCCATGCAGGTGGCGTTTACCAGCTCTTCGAGTTTTGCTTCCATGCCTATCGCCTTGCGCAGCGTGGTGCATAACCTCGGCGTGAAACAGGAATATGCCGCGTTTGCGGTGCCGCTCGGCGCCAGCATCAAGATGGACGGCTGCGGCGCCATCTATCCGGCGATCGCATCGATTTTCGTGGCCCAGTATTTCGGCCTGCACCTGGACCTGTCGCAGTATTTCATCATCATGCTGGCTTCGGTGCTCGGCTCTTTCGGCACCGCCGGCGTGCCGGGCACTGCGATCGTGATGGTGACGCTGGTGCTGAGTTCGGCCGGCCTGCCGCTGGAAGGCATCGGCTACCTGGTCGCCATCGACCGTATCCTCGACATGATGCGCACCATGACCAACGTCACCGGCCAGATGCTGGTGCCGGTGCTGGTGGCCAAGGAAGAAGGCTTGCTGGACCTGGAAATCTACAATGCGGCCAACAGCGATGTCGGCCTCGACCAGAACAGCAACGCGGCTGCCTGATTCTGCGCAGGGTGTGTACGATACGCGCCCACCCTGCTGTTTTCTTTAAGGCTCGCCGTCCCAGTAATCCAGGTCATTCGATTTGCGCTGGATCACGTCAAAAACCCGTTCTCCTCCGACCGACGCCATCGCCGCGAACTTGCCGGAATCGGGATATTCGCACACCTCAGGCTGCTCCCTGGTGCTGACCGACAGGTACTTCAAAGGCTGGTCCGACGTGTTCACTATCTGGTGCGGATATTCCGGGCCCGGCGGAATGAAGACTACGTCGCCGCTGCGCAGCGGCAGCATTTCCCCCGCCACCCGCAGCGTGCCGCTGCCTTCCAGGATGATAAACATCTCTTCCTGCGCGTAATGGAAATGATAGGGGCAGGATACCTTGCCGGGAGCGACGGTATCCACGCTGGCGCCCAGCTTCTGGGCCGCGGTGCCCGTCCCCAGGCGCGCGCACAGCGTATCGTACAAAGGCTCGCGCACCTGATGCTCCAGCGGCACGGCATTGAAGTTGCGGATCAGCCGGCGGCTCAGACTCTCTACGCTTATCTCTTCTTTTTCACTCATTTTCTCTCCGTTATGGCGACGTCATAAATTGCATTTTGCGCCTGCCAAGCAGAATACACGCAACTCCGTTCCCTCGTATTTCCCCTCCCATTTTCCCTCTCGTTTCCGATGCACCGTTGCGGACAAGGACCAGGCAAAAATGGTGCAAAGCCGCATTTTCAAGCCATCCGCGCACCAGTTGCGCGCACATTCGATGGCACAAAATACACATCTCAAAAAAAGAAAATAAATTTCCTTTACTTGCAGGGAAAATGAAAATATATTTACACAAATTATAAAAATCAATCCAAGGGGCCGATGGTGCAACACTCTGTGCAACACTCCGCAATCACCGCATGGCAACGCGAAAGCGCGGTCGCAGCGCGCATAGGCAAAGCCTATCCGGAACTATCGAAAGCGCACCGCAAGGCCGCCGACTATGTACTCGCGAACGTATTCCATACCGCCACCATGACCATCGACGAACTGGCCGATGCGGTCGGCGTTTCGCTGGCGACCGCCAACCGTTTCGCCCACGCGCTGGGATTCGATGGCTATCCGGCATTCCGCGCGGCGCTGGTGCTGGATTTCGCCTCGTCGCTGGCGCCGGTGGAGAAATTGCGCGACCAGGTACTGCGCCCCGCCAGCAGCGCGGAAATCATGGCCGCGGCGCTGCGGGCCGACATGCAAAACCTGGAAGCCACCCAGCGCGCCTTGTCGCCCGCGCATTGCGACCAGGCCGTCAGCATGATTCTCAATGCCGAGCGGATCTTCATCCTCGGCTTCGGCGCCAGCGCTTTCCTGGCCGGCATCATGGCGCACGCGCTGGAGCCTTATTGCCGCACGGTGCTGTCAGTAGCCGGTCCCGGCGGCCCCTCGCAGACCGCACGCCAGTTCTTCAAACTGGACCAGCGCGACCTGGTGATCGCGCTGGCCTTCCCGCGTTATGTCACCGATACCGTGACGCTGGCCGGCCGCGCCAAGGAGCGTGCGGCGCAAGTGCTGGCGTTTACCGATGCCCCGACTTCGCCGCTGGTGCCGCTGGCAAATGTCACCCTATACGCGCAGACTGAGCGCCTGTTGTCGCCGACTTCGGATGCGGCGGCGCTGGCCTTGATCCAGGCGGTATGCGACGCCGTCGCCCATCGCGCCAACCGTTCGGTGCATGCGGCATCGAAAATGACGGAAGCTGTGCTGCCCTGGCTGCATCACCCAGACGGCCGGCGCCAGCCCGGCACACTGAACAAGAACGGCAACAAGGCCGGTAAAGCGGCTTCCAGGAAATCTGCAACGAAAGCGATATAACGTGAACAACAGTACCAACACTCCAGCCAATGTCGCCACCATCGCTATCCACGGCGGCGCCGGCACCATCTTGCGCAGCGCCATGAATACCGCGCAGGAACAGGCCTACCACGACGCCCTGACAGAGATCCTCGGCGCCGGCCAGAAAATCCTGGCCGCCGGCGGCAGCGCGCTGGACGCCGTCGCCTGCGCCGTCAGCATGCTGGAGGACTGCCCGCTGTTCAACGCCGGCAAAGGCGCGGTCTACACCCACGCCGGCACCCACGAACTGGATGCGGCGATCATGGACGGCGCCACGCTGGATGCAGGCGCCATCGCCAACGTCGGCCATGTGCGCAATCCGATACTGGGAGCGCGCGCGGTGATGGAACATAGCGAACACATCTTGCTGGTGGGCGCCGGCGCGGAAACCTTCGTGGCCCAGCATGGCGTGGAACTGGTCGAACCCGACTACTTCCATACCGAAGCCCGCCACGCCCAATGGCTGCGCGCGCGCGACCAGGAAGGCATGCTGCTGCTCGACCACGACGCCACCAGCAAGGCCGCCGAAATCGCGCCCATCGATCCTGACAACAAATTCGGCACGGTCGGTGCCGTCGCGATCGACATGCACGGCAACCTGGCGGCGGCCACCTCGACCGGCGGCATCACCAACAAGCGTGTCGGCCGGGTCGGCGACTCGCCCCTGATCGGCGCCGGCTGCTACGCCAACAACCGCACCGTGGCCGTTTCCGCCACCGGCACCGGCGAAGCGTTCATGCGCACGGTGGCGGCTTACGATATTTCGGCGCGTATGGAATATGCCGGCCAATCCCTGGCGGACGCCGCTGAGCAGGTGGTGATGAACCTGCTGCCGCGCTACAAGGGCCGCGGCGGCCTGATCGCCATCGACGCCGAGGGCAACGTGGCGCTGCCATTCAATACCGAAGGCATGTATCGCGGTTACGCCAAAGTCGGCGCGGCGCCGGTAACGGCGATCTATAAATGACGCAGGCAACCACAGGAAGCAATTCCATGAACAGACAAATCGGCCGCCGGGTGCTCACGGTAGAACAAATGAGCGTCGGCTTCACCACCTCCGAACGCAAGGTGGAAGCGGTGCGCAACCTGTCTTTCCATATCGATGCCGGCGAAACCCTGGCCATCGTCGGCGAATCGGGTTCGGGCAAATCGGTGTCGTCGCAATCGATCATGCGCCTGATCGACTACGGCGGCGGCCGCATCAGCGGCGCCACCATGAATTTCCAGCGGCGCGACGGCAGCACGGTCGACCTCGCCAGCGCCGACCAGAGCACCATGCGCCACATCCGCGGTTCGGAAATCGCCATGATTTTCCAGGAACCAATGACTTCGCTCAATCCGGTGTTCACGGTGGGCGAGCAGATCGCCGAATCGATACGCCTGCATCAGGGCAAGAGCATGGCGGCGGCACGCGCTGAAGCTCTGCGCATGCTGGAAACGGTGCGCATCCCGGAAGCACGCCGCATCCTCGACCGCCATCCGCACCAGCTGTCGGGCGGCATGCGGCAACGGGTGATGATCGCCATGGCCTTGTCCTGCAAGCCTTCGCTGCTGATCGCCGACGAACCGACCACCGCGCTGGACGTGACGATACAGGCGCAGATCCTGCAGCTGATACGCGCGCTGCAGGATGAAATGCAGATGGCGGTGATCTTCATCACCCATGACATGGGCGTGGTGGCAGAAATCGCCGACCGGGTGGTGGTCATGTGCCGCGGTGAAAAGGTCGAAGAAAATAATGTGCATGCGATCTTCGAGGCGCCGCAGCACTCCTACACCCGTGCCCTGCTGGCGGCCGTGCCGCGCCTGGGCGCCATGCACGGCACCGACCTGCCTGAGCGGATTGCCATCGCCGGCGCCGCCATCACGCCTGAAATGGCAGCGGAAGCCAAGCTGGTGCGCAGCATTCCGGGTTCCGATCCGCAGCAGCAGCCGCTGCTGAAAGTGCGCAACCTGACTACTCGCTTCGACGTCAAGAGCGGCATCTTTAGCCGCGTCAAACAGCGTGTACATGCGGTGGAACAGATCAGTTTCGACCTGTATCCGGGCGAAACGCTGGCGCTGGTCGGCGAATCCGGCTGCGGCAAATCGACTACCGGCCGCTCGCTGCTGCGGCTGGTCGACATCACCAGCGGCAGCGTCGAATTCGGCGGACGCGACCTGGCCAAGCTGCCACGCTCGGAGCTACGCTCGCTGCGGCGCGAAATCCAGTTCATTTTCCAGGACCCGTTTGCCTCGCTGGATCCGCGCCTCACGATCGGCTATTCCATCATGGAACCGCTGCTAGTGCACGGCCTGGCCGAAGGCGCGCAGGAAAAAGTCGCGGCGCTGCTGGAACGGGTCGGCCTGTTGCCGGAGCATGCGCAGCGCTATCCGCATGAATTTTCCGGCGGCCAGCGCCAGCGTATCTGCATCGCCCGCGCTTTGGCGCTGAATCCCAAGATCGTGATCGCCGACGAGTCGGTGTCGGCGCTGGACGTCTCGATCCAGGCGCAGATCGTCAACCTGCTGCTCGACCTGCAGCGGGAACTGGGGATTTCCTTCATTTTCATTTCGCACGACATGGCCGTGGTGGAGCGCATCAGCCATCGGGTTGCGGTCATGTACCTGGGGCAGATCGTCGAGATCGGCCCACGCCGCGCGATCTTTGAGAATCCCCAGCATCCGTATACCAAGAAACTGATGGCGGCGGTGCCGGTGGCCGATCCCAGGCAGCGCCATCGCCTGCGCGAGATGCTGCCGGAAGAAATTCCCAGCCCGATCCGCAATATCGACGACTTGCCGATAGTCGAACCGCTGAAACAGGTAGGGCCGGGACATTTTGTTGCAACCCACCGGATTTCGGCTGCTTTTTGATCGTTGTTTCTGCCTTATTTGCTTGTTTATCTGTTTGTTTATCTTCGATGACTTTTTGAACCAGGGGAGTAACACATGCGCACTACTCAACACAAGCTGTTAGCCAGCATCGCCGTTGCACTGACCACCCAGTTTGCCGCCGGCCATGCTTTTGCCGCCAAGGACGTCACGCTGGCGGTCGCTTCGACCTTTACCACGCTCGATCCGTACGACAGCAACGACACCTTGTCGCAAGCGGCGATCAAGTCGTTCTACCAAGGCCTGTTCGGTTTCGACAAGGACCTGAAGGTAGTCAATGTGCTGGCCGACGGTTACGAAGTGAGCAAGGATGGCCTGGTCTACACCATCCGCCTGCGCAAGGGCGTCAAGTTCCAGGACGGCACCGACTTCAAGGCCGATGCAGTCAAGATCTGCCTGGAACGGGTCATCAATCCGGATAACAAGCTCAAGCGTTTCAACCTGTTCAACCGCATTTCCAAGGTCGATATCGTCAACGACTATGAAGTCAAGATCACGCTGAAAGAGCCGTTCTCGCCATTCATCAATACCCTGGCGCACTCTTCCGCCGCCATGATTTCGCCGGCCGCGCTGAAACAGTACGGCAACAAGGACATCGGCTTCCACCCCGTAGGCACCGGGCCGTTCAAGTTCGTGGAATGGAAGCAGACCGACTACATGAAGGTCACGAAATTCGACGGCTACTGGAAAAAAGGCTATCCGAAGATCGACAGCATCACCTGGAAGCCGGTGATCGACAACAACACCCGCAGCGCCGTGATGCAAACCGGCGAGGCGCAGTTCGCCTATCCGCTGCCTTACGAGCAAGCCGAACTGTTGAAGAGCAAATCCAACCTGGACCTGATTTCGTCGCCGTCGATCGTGCAGCGCTACATTTCGATGAATACGCTGCAAAAGCCGTTCGACAATCCGAAAGTGCGGCAGGCGATCAACTACGCCATCAACAAGGATGCGCTGGTCAAGGTTGCCTTCACCGGCTACGCCATGCCGCAGGATGGCGTGCTGCCGCAAGGCGTGGATTACGCACTGAAGACCGGGCCATGGCCTTACGATCCGAAAAAAGCCAAGCAGCTGCTGGCTGAAGCCGGTTATCCGAACGGCTTCGAAACCGAATTGTGGTCGGCCTACAACCACACCACGGCGCAGAAAATCATCCAGTTCGTGCAGCAGCAGCTGGCGCAGGTCGGCATCAAGGCCAAGGTGATGGCGCTGGAAGCCGGCCAGCGTGTGGAGAAAGTCGAAAGCGCGCCGGTCGCCGCCAATGCGCCGGTGCGCATGTACTACACCGGCTGGTCGTCCTCCACCGGCGAAGCCGATTGGGGCCTGCGTCCGTTGCTGGCGTCGGAATCGTTCCCGCCCAAGCTGTTCAACACGGCTTACTACAAGAACGACAAGGTCGATGCCGACATCGCCAAGGCGCTGACCACCACCGACCGCATGGAAAAGACAGCGCTCTACAAAGATGCGCAAACGGAAATCTGGAAAGACGCGCCGTGGGCTTTCCTGGTCACCGAAAAACTCTTGTATGCACGCAGCAAGAACCTGAAAGGTATCTATGTGATGCCTGACGGCTCCTTCAATTTCGATGAAATCGAAGTGAAGTAAGCAGTACGCAAGCAGGATACAAGCAATACCCGCAGGCCGGCCGCGCCGGTCCGGCCTGCGTCTCATAGCAACAGACTGGATGCCATGTTTCCCTATATATTAAAACGCCTGATGGGCCTGATACCGACCTTGCTGATCGTGGCGGTCATGGTATTTCTGTTTGTCCACCTGCTGCCGGGCGATCCGGCGCGGCTGGTGGCCGGGCCTGAGGCCGACTCGCAGACGGTCGAGCTGATCCGCCAGGACCTGGGCCTGGACAAGCCGATGCACGAGCAGTTCATCAACTATTTCAGCAAGGCGCTGCGCGGCGACTTCGGCACTTCGCTGCGCACCAAGCGTCCGGTCAGCATGGAAATCGCCGAACGCTTCTGGCCCACTTTCTGGCTCACCGTCAGCAGCATGGTGTGGGCGGTGCTGTTCGGCCTGGTGATCGGCATCGTCTCCGCGGTATGGCGCAATGAATGGCCGGACCGTCTCGGCATGACGCTGGCGGTATCCGGCATTTCCTTTCCGTCGTTTGCGCTGGGCATGCTGCTGATGGAATTGTTCTCTGTCAAGCTCGGCTGGCTGCCTACCATCGGCGCCGACAGCTGGCGCCACTACATCCTGCCGTCGCTGGCCCTGGGCGCAGCGGTGGCCGCCGTCATGGCGCGTTTTACCCGTTCCTCGTTCGTGGAAATCCTGCAGGAAGATTTTGTGCGCACCGCGCGCGCCAAGGGCCTGTCGGAAACCATCGTGGTGCTCAAGCACTGCCTGCGCAATTCCCTGATCCCGGTGGTCACCATGATGGGCCTGCAGTTCGGTTTCCTGCTGGGCGGTTCCATCGTGGTGGAAAAAGTGTTCAACTGGCCCGGCATGGGACGCCTGCTGATCGACGCCGTCGAAATGCGCGATTACCCGATCATCCAGGCCGAAATCCTGCTGTTCTCGCTGGAATTCATTTTCATCAACCTGGTGGTGGACGTGCTGTACGCCGTCATCAATCCTAGCATCCGTTACAAGTGAGGCCGCCTGTGTCTACTCCAATCAATCCCGTGGCAGCCATTGCCGCTGCCCCGCTGCCGAACACCATACGCACGCCCTGGAGCGAATTCTGGCGCAAGTTCAAGAAACAGCACCTGGCGGTTGCAGCCGGCTGCTTCGTGCTGTTCCTGATCGTGGTGGCGCTTGCCGCGCCTTGGCTGGCGCCTTACGACGCTGAAAATTATTTCGACTACGACGCCTTGAATGCGGGGCCGTCGCTGGCGCACTGGTTCGGCGTCGATTCCTTGGGACGCGATATTTTCAGCCGTATCTTGATGGGTACGCGGATTTCCCTGACCGCCGGCTTTTCGTCGGTTGCGGTAGGCGCCGTGGTAGGCACCCTGGCCGGCCTGATTGCCGGTTATTACGAAGGCTGGCCCGACCGCATCATCATGCGCATCTGCGACGTGCTGTTCGCCTTTCCCGGCATCCTGCTGGCGATCGGCATCGTGGCGATCCTCGGCAACGGCATGTCGAACGTGATTTTCGCGGTAGCGATTTTCAGCATCCCGACGTTTGCGCGGCTGGTGCGCGGCAATACGCTGGCGCTGAAACACCTGACCTTCATCGAAGCGGTGCGCAGCATCGGCGCCAACGACCGCACCATCATCCTGCGCCATATATTCCCCGGCACGGTATCGGCGGTGGTGGTGTATTTCACGATGCGTATCGGCACTTCCATCATCACCGCCGCCAGCCTGTCCTTCCTCGGCATGGGCGCGCAGCCGCCGATGCCGGAATGGGGCGCGATGCTCAACGAAGCACGCTCCGACATGATGACCGCGCCGCATATCGCAATTTTTCCTAGCCTGGCTATCTTCTTCACGGTGCTGGCGTTCAATCTCCTGGGCGACGGCTTGCGCGACGCGCTCGACCCTAAAATCGACAGACGATGACCCTTGTCCTCCCTCACATAGGCAGGTTGCCGGCCGGCCCGCTGAACGCCATCAGCGATGTCGCCGGCGTCACGGTCGGCCACGCCACGCTGGCGCAAGGCGCCATCCAGACCGGCGTGACGGTGATCCGGCCGCACGGCGGCGACCCGTTCCGCGACAAGGTGCCGGCCGCCGCGGTCGTGTTCAACGGCTTCGGCAAGAGCATAGGGCTGGTGCAGGTGCAGGAACTGGGCGTGCTTGAAACTCCGATTGCCCTGACCAACACCATGTCGGTCGGCAGCGTCGCCACTGCCCAGGTGATTTCCGCGATCCAGGCCAACCCCGAGATCGGACGCAGCGAACCGACGGTCAATCCGCTGGTGTTCGAATGCAATGACGGCTACCTGAACGATATCCAGGCCATGGCAGTCGGCGCCGAGCACTACCGACAAGCACTGGCCAGCGCCGCGCCCGAGTTTGAGCAAGGCGCGGTCGGCGCCGGGCGCGGCATGTCGTGTTTCGATCTCAAGGGCGGCATCGGTTCGGCTTCGCGCCATGCACACGTCGGCGGCATGCAATATTGCGTCGGCGCGCTGGTGCTGGCCAATTTCGGCAAGCTGGCGGCGCTGACGCTGGCCGGCCAGCATATTGGAAACGGCCTGCGGCGTTTACAGCAAGCCGCGCCGGAAGCACCCGAGATGGGATCGATCATCATGATCATCGCGACCGATGCGCCGCTCGATGCGCGCCAGCTGGGACGGCTGGCGACCCGCTGCGGCATCGGCCTGGGGCGCACCGGCTCGATCTACGGCCACGGCAGCGGCGACCTGGCGCTGGCGTTTTCCACTGCGCAGACCGTGCCGCATCGCCCGGACAGCGCAATACGGCAGAGCGCCTGCCTGCACGACAGCCTGCTCGACCCGCTGTTTGAAGCGGTAGTCGACAGCACCGAACAAGCCATCGTCAATGCGCTGTTTGCCGCGGAAAGCGTCGCCGGGCGCGATGGCCATCGGCGCCTGTCGCTGCGCGATGCCGCCGCCGGCCGGCCTTGAACCACTTACCGGAACACCATAATGAAAATCCTGATTTCCGTTGATATAGAAGGCGTGGCCGGCGTATTTCATCCGGAGCAGACGCGCGCCGGCAATGCCGAATACGAACGCGCGCGGCGCCTGATGACGGCGGAAGCCAATGCCGTCATCGAAGGCGCGCTGGCCGGCGGCGCCACCGAGATCCTGGTGAACGACTCGCATGGCGGTTTCCGCAACCTGCTGCCGGACTTGCTGCATCCCGCCGCGTCCGCCATTCTCGGCAAACCACGCCTGCTGGGCATGATGAGCGGCGTCGACAGCGGCGTCGCCGGCGTGATGATGGTCGGCTACCATGGCCGCTCGCAGAGCCGCGGCATCCTGGCCCACACCATCAACAGTTTTGCTTTCTCGCGGGTCTGGCTGAACGACCAGGAACTGGGCGAAGCCGGCATCTACGGCGCGCTTGCCGGCGAATTCGGCGTGCCGGTGATTTTCGGCAGCGGCGACGATGTTTTTGTGGAGGAAAACCGGCCGCTGTTTCCGCACGCCACGCTGGTCAGCGTCAAGACCGCGGATGGCAGCAACAGCGGCACCTCGCTGTCGCCGCAACGTTCACTAAGCTTGTTGAGCGACGGCGCCAAGGCGGCGCTCGCCAATCTCCCTGCCGCTCTTCCCTTTGTGCTGCAGCCAGCGATCACGTGCCGGTTGCAAATCCAGAGCCCGGCGCTGGCCGACCTGTTCTGTCAGCTGCCTTTGCTGCAGCGGATCGACGGCGTGAACGTCGAATTCACCGCACCGTCGGTGCAATACGCCGTAAGAATATTGAACAGCTTGTCGGCGATGTCTTTCATGCTGCGTTAGCCGCGGGGCTTGTTTCCGCAGCCGGCTTCTTCAGGCGCCGGCAATACCAGGCGCCGGCCGCCAACTGCGCCAGCAAGGCAATCGCCCATGAAATCCGATGCGCAACGGCCGCATAACTGCCGGCGTCGTGCGGCCAGGCATTGAGCAGCAGGCCGAAGCCATACTGCACCACAAACGCGCCGGCAAAAAGCGCCAGGGTCAGCCCGGTGCTGACGCGTCCCGCCAGATGCGCAGGAAACTCGCGCACCAGCCCGGCATACGACAACACGCCGGAAGTGCCCAGCAAGCCATACAAACCCCACAGCAGCCAGTCCGGCAAGGGTGCGCCGAGCACGATCAGCAGTTGCGCCAGCATGAACAGGAACATCCCTGCGCCCGCGGTCGTGTGCAAGGAAATCCCGCGCTGCTGCAAGCGGCGCGCCAGCCAGCCCGAGCCGACCGCGCCCAGCACCATCGCCACGCCGGCCAGCGCCACGATATTGGCCGCGGTGGCCGCCGACAGCCGGCTTACATCGCGCAAATACGGTCCGGCCCACAAACCCTGCACGCCGAGGAACACACCCTGGCTCGCCATCACCAGGGGCGCTGTGCGCCAGAACACCGCGCTGCGGAAAATGCCGCCGATGTCGCGCAGCTGTGCCGCCAGGCTGCTTTTCGGATGCTGCTCATCTTTTTCCGGCACCAGCGTAAACAGGGCCAGCACGATCATCAGGATCAATACCGCAACCACCACGAACAGCACGCGCCAGGTAGTGATGCCCAGGGCCCAGGCAATCGGCGTCCCGGTGGCGACCGCGCCCAAGCCGCCAATCGCATAGATGGCGCCGTTCATCAAAGGCAGGTGATCGTGCGGGAACCAGGCGACGATCGCTTTCAGGCCGGCCATCAGGCAAGCCGACGTGCCTATCCCCAGCAGCAGGCGGCCGGCCAGCAGGGTGCTGAAGCCGTGGGCATTGGCCGACACCACCGCGCCGGCCGCCGCCAGCAGCAACAGGCAAGCCAGGACCCGGCGCGGGCCGAAACGGTCCAGCAAGATGCCGAGCGGCAGCTGGCAAGCGGCGAAAGCAAAAAAATACAGGCTGGTCAGCAGCCCCAGCTGCGCCGGCGACAATCCCAGCTCGCTGCTGAGCAAGGGCGCCAGCGGCAGGTTGATGCCGCGCGCCAGGTAGGAAATGAAATAGCCGGAAGAAAATATCAGGAAAACGCGGGTAGCTAGCTTCATGGTCGGTCACTAAAAGAACTGGATATGACGATAGTAGACAGCAAATTGCCCGGAGGCCAACGAAGTGTTTTATCCTTATATGTGAATGGAATTAACCGATTGATTAAAAAATAAGCAAAAATGAGCAAAAATGAGCAATCATGTTTGAGCGACTGCCGCCGACCCAGACCTTGCGCGCGTTTGAAGCCGCGGCGCGGCTGGGCAACTATACCCGCGCCGGAGAAGAGCTGCACCTGACGCACAGCGCCATCAGCCATCAGATCCGTGCCCTGGAACAGCGCACCGGACGCAAGCTGTTCCAGCGCGAAGGCCGGCAGATGGTGCTGACCGACGGCGGCCGCCTGCTGGCAGGGGAAGTGCGGCAGGCGCTGGTGGCCTTGGACCGCGCCCTGCATATAGGCCAGGTTGAAAGCCGGCGCGCGGCGCAAGCCTTGCGCGTCAGCGTGCCGCCGTCGTTCGCCAGCGCCTGGCTGGTGCCGCGGCTGGCGGCGTTCCACCAGCAGCATCCGCATATCGACATCAGCTTGCGCAGCAGCCACGAACTGAGCGAACTGGATTTCAGCGACGTCGATGTCGCCATCTGGTACGGCCGTGCCGGGAACAAGCATTTCCGCTATCAATGTTTGCTGAAGGAAGTGATTTTCCCGGTATGCAGCCCGCGCTTCGCCGCCGGCCATCCCGCCATCACGCCCCAGGAACTGGTGCGCCATCCCTTGCTGCGCTTTGCCCACCATGGCGGCTGGGAACCGTGGTTTGCCGCTGCCGGCATCAGGCAGGGTGAACCGCAGGCCGGCCCGGTGTACGATGATCCCATGCATCTGCTGGACGCTGCCGCGGCCGACCAGGGCATCGCGCTCGCGCGCAGTTGCCTGGTGCGCAACCATCTCGCCAGCGGCCGCCTGGTGCGCCTGTTCGATATCACCGCCCCGGCGCGCGGCAACTATTTTTCGGTCTCGCCCTTCGATACCGAAAAGGCAGCCACGATCGCCGAGTTCCAGGACTGGCTGGGCGCCATCTTGTCAGACTCAACAGAATAAATACCAATGCCAACCATTACTACGCTCACGCTGTACCCGATCAAATCCTGCGCCGGCATTGCCCTGCAGGCAGCCACCGCGACTGCCGCCGGCCTCAGCCATCAGCAAGCGCACGAC
This sequence comes from Collimonas fungivorans, assembly GCF_028292705.1. Lineage (GTDB taxonomy): Bacteria > Pseudomonadota > Gammaproteobacteria > Burkholderiales > Burkholderiaceae_D > Collimonas > Collimonas fungivorans_B. The sequence continues at coordinate 14,927 of NZ_JAQGLV010000104.1, forward strand.
CGTGAATGGATGGTGGTCGACAGCAACGGACAGTTCCTGTCGCAACGCAGCCACCCTGCCATGGCCCTGATCGCACCAGCCTTGCAGGTCGGCGCCATGACCGTGCAAGCGCCCGGCATGCCGCCGCTGCTTATCCCGACCGCACCGCTGGATCGCGCGCAAGCGGCGTCGCTGGCAGTGACTATCTGGGACGACAACCTCAGTGCTCACGACTGCGGCGAAGACGCCGCCGGCTGGTTCTCGCACGTCTTGGGTCAATCTTGCAAGCTGGTGCGCTTCGACCCTGCAGCCAGGCGCCTGGCCAGTAAGAAGTGGACGCTCGATGCGGATGCCCCGACCCGTTTTGCCGACGGCTACCCGATGCTGCTGATATCGCAGGGATCGCTGGACGACCTGAACCGGCGGCTGCAGGCGCAAGGGCGCGCGCCCTTGCCGATGAACCGTTTCCGGCCGAACATCGTGATCGATGGCGTGGATGCATTTGAAGAGGATTTCCTGGCGGCGATACAGGCTGGAGCAGCCAGCCTGCAGCCGGTGAAGCCATGCACGCGCTGCCCGATGCCGGCCATCGACCAGGCTACCGGCGAGGTCGGTCCCGACCCCATGGATATCCTGATGACTTACCGCGCCAATCCGCGCGTCGACGGCGCCGTCACTTTCGGCGTCAACATGATAGTGCGAGAGGGAGATGGCGAAATCCTGCGTGTCGGCCAGGATATCGAGGCGGAACTGGCGTTCTAGGAATTTGCTACGGCTTGATGGCAGGCGCCGCCAGCTCTACCTGCAAGCGCTCGTACTTGGCTTGCAGCTGTTCCTTCGATTCGTGCCAGGCCGGATCCAGCGGGATGCAGCTGACCGGACAGACCTGCTGGCACTGCGGCTCGTTGAAATGGCCTACGCATTCGGTGCACTTGTGCGGGTCGATTTCGTAAATCAGCGGCCCCATGTAAATCGCACCGTTCGGGCACTCGGGCTCGCATACGTCGCAATTAATACAGTCGTCGGTGATCAATAAAGCCATTGCACTACTCTACTCAAGTTGCCGCGGGAGCAGAAGATCCCGCCTTGCCGCCATTTTATGCCTGTTGGAGATTTGCCGCAGGAGGCTGTCCAGCGCCCTCAGGGCTGCTGGGCGTCCAGCTTTTCCTTGAGCCATTTTTCGACCGAAGGGAAGACGAATTTGGAGACGTCGCCGCCCAGCGTCGCGATCTCGCGCACGATGGTGCCGGAGATGAACTGGTACTGGTCGGACGGCGTCAGGAACAGGGTTTCCACATCCGGCAGCAGGTAGCGGTTCATGCCCGCCATCTGGAATTCGAACTCGAAGTCGGATACCGCGCGCAAGCCGCGCACGATCACGTTGGCGTCATGCTGGCGCACAAAATCCTTGAGCAGGCCGGAGAAACTTTCCACCTGCACATTGGGGTAATGGCCCAGCACCTCGTTGGCGATCGACAGCCGTTCTTCGAGGGAGAAAAACGGTTTCTTGTTCTTGCTGTCGGCAACGCCGACCACCAGCTTGTCAAACAGCCCGGATGCACGACGCACCAGATCTTCATGGCCGCGCGTGAGCGGATCGAACGTACCTGGATAAACTGCTGTGACCATCTTTCTTCCCCCAATCAGATCGCGCATTATGCCTGAATTTACATCAGGCAGAATGGTCTTGCCTTTTCAGCAAGTGGTAAAACACTATACCAGCCTTGTCCGCCCGCAGCAGCTGCCAGCCGTCCAGCCAGGATGGAAGATCGTCCTCCTGCAGCGCGAATTCAGATTCAAGGTACAGCAAACCCTGGTCCGCCAGCAAACCCTGGCACAGAGGCAACACCTTTTCCAGCCAGCCCTGCTGGTAGGGCGGGTCGAGGAAAATCAGATCGAAGCGGGCGCTGTCAGTGCCGGCCTTACTCAACCAGGTTGCCGCATCGCTGCGCAGGATCCGCACCTGGCTGGCGTCCAGCTTG
>NZ_JAQGLV010000111.1 GCF_028292705.1 Collimonas fungivorans
ACGTTCATGTAATCCTGCGGCACCCGCTGCACGCCGACCGCGGTGTTGATGATCATCGGCCAGATCGAGCAGATGAAGATCGACCAGATCGCCGCCGGATTGGCCGACTTGAACACCAGCAGGCCGATCGGCAGCCAGGCCAGCGGCGACACCGGCTTCAGCAAGCTGATGATGGGACCGAACATGCTGGACAGGAATTTGAAGCGGCCGATCATGAAGCCCAGCGGAATCCCGACCAGCGCCGCCAGGCCGAAGCCGACGCCGACCCGCTGCAGCGAAGCCAGGATATTCCAGCCTATGCCCTGGTCGTTGGGGCTGGTCCGGTAGAACGGATCGGCAAACAGCTTGAGCGCTTCCTGCAAGGTCAGCAGCGGCGTCGGAAACTGGCTGTTGTTCATCGCGATGATCTGCCAGACCAGCACCAGGAACGCCAGGCCGAGCAGCGGCGCAATGATCTGCATCAGCCAGGACGGCATGCTGCTGCGGCGGCTGCTGGTTTTCGGCAATGGCCGGGGCGTAATGGCAACGGTTTCGGCGGCCGTGTCCGCCGTGTGGTTATCCATGGTCGCCGCCTGGCGATTTGCATTTGCCGCTGTGTCCATGATTGCGCTCATGATGGCTCCCAAATAAACCGCGGTAGTGAAGCATCTGGATTGATCTATGCGTGGATCTTGAAGGACGCTGCATAAGCGGCTGGATTCTTGCCGTCCCATACCGTGCCATCCATCAGTTTCGAAGTCCGCAGCGCGTCTTTCGGTACCGGCGTGTTTGTCATTGCCGCGGCATCCTTGTAGAGGGCGATCTGGCTGACCGACTTGGCTACCGCCAGGTAGTCCGGATCGGTTTTCAGCAAACCCCAGCGCCGGTGCTGCGTCATGAACCACATGCCGTCCGACAGGAAAGGAAAGTTGACCAGGCCGTCGTTGTAGAACTTCATGTAGTTCGGATCGTCCCAGGTCTTGCCGAGGCCGTTCTGGTAGCGTCCCATGATGCGCTGGTCGATGACGTCCTTGCTGGTGTTGACATACGATTTGTCAGCAATCGCTTCAGCCATCTTGTTCTTGTTGGCGAGCGACGCATCTATCCACTTGCCCGCTTCCAGCACGGCGGCGATCAGGGCGCGGCAGGTGTTCGGATTCTTGGCGGCGAACTCGGCGGTGGTGCCCAGCACTTTTTCCGGATGATCTTTCCAGATTTCCTGGGTGGTGATGGCGGTAATGCCGACGCCGTCGACGATCGCCCGGTGGCCCCAAGGCTCGCCGACGCAGAAGCCATCCATGTTGCCGACCCGCATGTTGGCCACCATCTGCGGCGGCGGCACAGTGATCACCTTGGCGTCCTTGAGCGGATTGACGCCATTGGCCGCCAACCAGTAGTACAGCCACATGGCGTGGGTGCCGGTCGGGAAAGTCTGGGCGAAGGTGTATTCGCGCTTATCGCTGGCCATCAGCTTGGCCAGCGAGGGGCCGTCGACAGCGCCCTTGTCAGCTAGCTTCTTCGACAGCGTAATGGCCTGGCCGTTATTGTTGAGCCCCATCAGGATCGCCATGTCTTTCTTCTGGCCGCCTATGCCCATCTGCACGCCGTAGATCAGGCCCGACAGCACATGCGCGGCATCCAGCTCGCCGTTGGCCAGCTTGTCGCGCACGCCGGCCCACGAAGCTTCCTTGCTGAGGACGATCTTGATGCCGTATTTCTTGTCGAAACCGAGCAGCGACGCCATCACCACCGATGCGCAATCGGTCAGGGGAATGAAGCCGATCTTGATCTCGGTTTTTTCAGGTTTGTCCGAGCCTGCGGCCCAAGCTCCGGTTGCCGTGCTAGATAGTCCTAACATGCTGGCTCCTGCCGCGAGAGTCGCGGTTTGTAATAGTTGACGGCGCTTGCCGTCGACAAGCGTGTTCGGCGTATGCTCGGTGCCCAGGGTGTCTAGCTGCAGTGCATTGCTTGGTTCCATCGCATGGCTCCAGATTGTTACCGGCAACAAAAAAGGCGTCGTCCCGCAATGAACGAGTCATGCGGAAAGACACCTTTGTCTTATGTGGAGAAGGCCGCCGTTAGCCGATTCCAGCAGCGCCAGCGTTGGCGCTTGAAACTGACTATGCAAACCACGTGCCAGGAATTTTTAGCGAGGAAATGCCTGACAGTACATAAGCGAATACATGAGCGAGTACATAAGCACGCCGGTTTTTCGCTCAAAAAGCGCACCGGCCTTGTGCAACGCACCAAACAAGTTCGCCGCGAGCGGACATGCAGTTGACGGCTTGATCAGCCCAGCAGGTCGGCGGCGTCGATAATGCGTTGCGCCACTTCGGACAGTTTGAGGTTCTTGTCCATCGCCAGCCGCCGCAGCTTTTGATAAGCCTCCTGCTCGCTCAGCTTTTGGTGATCCATCAGCAAACCCTTGGCGCGGTCCAGCAGCTTGCGTTCGGCCAGCTTCAGTTTGGTGTCGGACAGCTCGGCCAGCAGCTTCTGCTCTTGCCGGAAGCGCGCCAGCGCTACCTCCAGCACCGGCTTGATGCGCGCCGTCTGCAGCCCCGCAACAATGTATGCGGAGACGCCGGCGGCCATCGCCGCATCCATGCTGGAAGTTTTTGCATCCTCGGTAAACAGGACGATGGGACGGCGCGCATCGCGTGTGGCGATCACCACATGCTCCAGCACATCGCGGGCGTCAGATTCGGCGTCGATGATGACCATGTCCGGTTGCAACTGGGCAATTCTTTCAGGCAGGTAGAGGTCGGCCGGCAGCGAAGCGATGATGTTGTAGCCGGCCTCCAGCAAGCCGATGCGCAAGGCCTTGCCGCGTGCGGCCTGCGCTTCGAACGCGGGATCGTCATCGCCTTCGATGGCGACCGGATTGACAACAACGATACGTAGACTTTGCATGCTTGAAACCCGCGTCCGGAGACGAACCAGTAAGCTACGGTTAGACAGTATGGAAGGACAGCTTTATCCACTCCTGCCGTTCAAGCATGCAAAAATCGCACCATGTCGATGCAAAAGATCAAAAAACGAAGTTTTAAACGAAATTTTGAATCACTTTACGCGAATTGCCAGTCTATCGTTTCGCCGCCGTTCAGCGGCACCAGGGTGGTTTCGCCCAGCGGTAGTTCCTCCGGCAAAGTCCACGGCTGGCGCTTCAGCGTGACCGTGCCCTGGTTGCGCGGCAGATTGTAGAATGCCGGGCCGTTAAAGCTGGCGAAGGCCTCCAGCTTGTCCAGCGCGCCGGCCTGGTCGAACGCTTGCGCATACAGCTCCATCGCGTGCAGCGCGGTATAACAGCCGGCGCAGCCGCAGGCGTGCTCTTTCAAACCCTTCGGATGCGGTGCCGAATCGGTGCCGAGGAAGAACCGGGTGCTGCCGGAAGTCACCGCCTGCACCAATGCTTGCCGATGCTCTTCGCGCTTCAGCACCGGCAGGCAGTAATAGTGCGGCCGGATGCCGCCCTTGAAGATTTCGTTGCGGTTGTACAGCAGATGGTGCGCCGTGACGGTCGCCGCCACCGGCCCGCCGGCGCTCTCGACGTACTGGGCGGCGTCCTTGGTGGTGATGTGCTCGAACACCACTTTCAGTTCCGGCATGTCGCGCCGCAGCGGCTGCATCACACGGTCGATGAACACTGCTTCGCGGTCGAAAATATCGATCGCCGGATCGGTGACTTCGCCGTGCACCAGGAACGGCATACCGAGTTCCTGCATCACTTCCAGCGTCTTGTAGCATTTGCTGAGGTCGGTCACGCCAGCGTCGGAATTGGTAGTGGCGCCGGCCGGGTACAGCTTGACCGCATGCACGAAGCCGCTGTCCTTGGCGCGCCGGATTTCGTCGGGCGGCGTGTTGTTGGTCAGGTACAGCGTCATCAGGGGCTCAAACGCCAGATCGGGCGGCAGCACGGCCAGGATGCGGTCGCGGTAGGCCGCGGCCTGGGCGGTGGTGGTCACCGGCGGCTTCAGGTTCGGCATCACGATGGCGCGGCCGAACTGGCGTGCGCTATGCGGCAGGACGGCCGCCAGCGCCACGCCGTCGCGCAGGTGCAAGTGCCAGTCGTCGGGGCGGGTGATGGTCAGTGTATTGGTCAAGGCATCAGTCATGGTCA
>NZ_JAQGLV010000133.1 GCF_028292705.1 Collimonas fungivorans
TCCAGCTCGTCGGGATCGCGCGCAAGATCGTAGAGCTGGTCGGGATCGACCGGCGAGTGGATGAACTTGTAGGGGCCGCGCCGTATCATCACGATCGGCGCCAGCGCGCCCTCGCCGCAATACTCGCCGATCACTTCGTCATGCCCGGGCCTGCCTTGCAGGTGCGGCAGCAGGCTGCGGCCGTCGATAGTTTCGGGATACGGCGGCGCGGCGCCGTCGAAAGCGAGGTCAACCAAGGTCGGCAAGATATCGGCCAGCGAAACCGAGGCCGCCACCCGCTGCGGCCGGAAGCGCTCCGGTGCATGCACGATCAGCGGTATGCGGGCGGCGCCTTCGAAGAAATTCATCTTGTACCAGAGTCCGCGCTCGCCCAGCATGTCACCATGGTCGGCCAGCAGCAGGATGACGGTGTCGCCGGCCATGCCGGTCTGCTCCAGCGTATGCCGGATGCGGCCGATCTGTTCGTCGACATAGGAAACCGCGCCGTAGTAGGCACGGCGGGCGTTGCGCACCTGCTGTTCCGTGACCGGCGTGCGGTCCATGTCGCTAACGTGGCGCAGGCGCCGGGAGTGCGGGTCGAGCTGCCCGGGGGCCAGGTTTACCCGCGGCATGTCGATGTCTTCGTCCCGGTACAGGTTCCAGTATTGTTCGGGGATGGCGTAGGGGTCGTGCGGGTGGGTCATCGAGACCAGCATGCAAAACGGGCGGTCATCGCCATCGCGTGCGATATCGAACAGTTTCTGGCGGGCGGCGGCGACTACCTCTTCGTCGAAATCGAGCTGGTTGGTGCGTATGCACGGCCCGGCGTCGATCACCGAGCTCATGTTGTGGTACCAGCTGGGGCGCTGTTCCGGATGGTCCCAATCAGGGGTCCAGCCGAAATCCGCAGGATAGATATCGGTGGTCAGGCGCTCTTCAAAGCCGTGCAACTGATCGGCGCCGCAGAAATGCATCTTGCCGGACAAGATGGTGCGGTAGCCGGCGTGGCGCAAATAATGGCCGAAGGTCAGCACCTCCGCCCCCAGCTCGGCGGCATTGTCGTAAGCACCGATCGCCGAAGGCAGCTTGCCCGCCATGAACACGTAGCGCGACGGCGCGCACAGCGGACTGTTGGTGTAGGCGGAATCGAACACCACGCCATCCTCCGCCAGCGCGTCGATGTTGGGTGTCTTGCAGACCCGGTTGCCGTAAGCCGCCAGCGCGGCAGGCGCCAGCTGGTCTGCCATCAGGATCAGGATATTCGGCTTGCGGCTCATTGTTTCTCTCTCCTGGCATTGATTGGCTTTATGTGACGAGTTAGTCTAGCATCGTGATTTCATGGGTGTGAAGCCCATAAATCGTTATGTAACCATAAAGAGAGCTTATGGCTAAGCCACACCGCCTGCCACCCTTGCAAAGTCTGGTGTTCTTCGAAGCCGCGGCCCGTCACTTGAATTTCACTGCGGCGGCGCAGGAACTCGGCACCACCCAGCCGGCGGTCAGCCACCGCATCGGCTTGCTGGAAGAAAATCTGGGCGTACCTCTGTTCAAGCGCGCCCACCGCGGCGTCTCCCTGAGCGCCGACGGCGTGCGCCTGTTCGAGGCAGTGCACGAAAGCCTGGGCACCATCGGCAGCGCCGTGACGCAAATCCGCGCGCAGCGTTCGCGCCGGGTGCTGACGGTAGCGACCGACTTCGGCTTCGCGGCGTATTGGCTGATGCCCCAGCTGGGCGCCCTGCGCAAACTGGTGGCCGACCTCGACGTGCGCATTGTGACTTCGCAAAAGGCTTTCGATATCCGCGAGGAAGCGGTCGACATAGCGATCGCTTTCGGCGCCGGCCAGTGGCCGGGCTGCGAGGCGGAGCTGCTGTTCCCCGAAATCGTGATTCCGGTATGCAGCCCAGGTTTCTTGGCCAGCCATGCCGCAGGCGAAGATATCGGCAGACTGACGGCATTGCCGTTGCTGCACCTGGAAAGCGAGGAGCCGACGCGCTGGCTGAGCTGGGACAGCTGGTTCGCCCGGCACCAGCTGGCGGCCAGCGACGGCGCACACGACCTCAGCTTCAACAACTACCCGCTGGTGATCCAGGCCGCCATCGCCGGACAGGGCCTGGCGCTGGGCTGGCTGCCGCTGGTAGAGGACTTGCTGCGCAGCGGCCAGCTGGTGCGCGCCGCCGCCAGTCCGGTGCAGACCGATAATGGCTACTTTCTGGTGCGCCCCAACGCGCAGCGCACGACAGCCGCTATCGACCTGTTCCGCCAGTGGATCATCGGCGAGTGCGGCGATCCTGCCGCAACTACCTAAGCGGCAGGCTGGGGATCGAGGGCCGCACGCAACCGCGGCAGGCTGTCCAGATAGTTTTCGGCGATGAAAGCAAGCATGGCTTCGCGGATGGCGCAGCGCAGGTCGAAGGCGGTGCCGGAATCCCTGGCGCTGACCAGCAGCCGCAATTGCATGGCGCGTTCATTGGCGTCGGTCACGTGCAAGACGCAAACCCGGCCGTCCCACAAGGAAGATTGCTTGCATATGCGCTCGAACTCGGCGCGCACGGCCGGCACCGGGACGCCGAAATCCAGCCACAGGAACACCGTGCCGAGAATGGTGGAAGAGGTATGGGTCCAGTTCTCGAAAGGATTTTCGATAAACCACTGCAAGGGCACGATCAGGCGCCGTTCATCCCAGATCCGCACCACCACGAAGGTGCCGGTGATTTCCTCGACCCGCCCCCACTCGCCCTGGACGATCAAGACATCGTCGATGCGGATCGGCTGCGAAAACGCGATCTGCATGCCGGCGATGAAGTTGCCCAGCACCGGCCGCGCCGCAATCCCCGCGACCAGGCCCGCCACCCCGGCCGAGGCCAGCAGGCTGGCGCCGAACTGGCGCGCGCCGGGCAAGGTCAGCAAGACGAAACCCAGGCCAAGCAGCGCCGCAATGAAGTAGGCGCTGCGCGTCAGCACCCTGGTCTGGGTCAGGATGCGGCGCGCTTTCAGGTTGTCGGCGGCGCTGACCGGGTTGAGCTGGACAACGGTGGCGCTCAAGGTGCGGATGCAGCGCATCGCCAGCCAGGTCAAGGCGATGATCAGCGCCACCGAGGTCAGGTAAGACAGCGGCACCAGCCATGGCGTATCGTCCGGCGCCCCGGTCAGCACCAGGCGCACCGCGAACAGCATCAGGCACACCTGGCTGGCGCGGTAAGCGATAAAGCTGGCGTTGGTGATGTAAGGCCGGTTGCGCACCAGCCGCCGCAGCAGCATGATACCCACGCGATGCAGCACGCCGGCCAGTATTGCTGCCAGCAGGGCGGCGCCAAATACATACAGGCTGGTTTCCAGATATTGCAACTCGGGGAAAATGCTCAGATTCATCCGTCGGCTCCCATTGGTAGATCGAATCCGGCGCCGCTCGCGCTGATCCCCGCTGGCGTCGGACTAGAGTTTTTTCTGCATCAGCATGGCTTTGCCCATGGCCGGATCGAGTTCGTAGCCGGCAAACCCGGTCGACTTGTACAGCGCCTGGGCGCGCTGGTTGCCTTCCAGCACTTCGAGCGTGATCTTGCAGCAGCCCAGGCCAAGCGCCACCTGCTCGACCTGCGCCATCAGCAGCTTGGAAATCCCGCGGCCGCGAAATTTCCCCGCAACCGCCAGGTCATGGATGTTCAGCAGCGGCTGGCAGGCGAATGTCGAAAATCCCTCGATGCAGATCGCCACTCCGGCCGGCTCGTCATCGACAAAAGCCAGCACCACGTGGACATCGTTCCTTTTGCTGATGGCGGCGATCAGGTTGCTTTTGACGAAATCGGCGAGCTGCTGGCCGCCGCCCATGGCATCCATGGCGTAGCCGTCCAGCAGTTCCACGATGGCGCTGGCGTGGCGGGCATTGGCAAAATCGGCGTTCACTATCTGAGTCATGTTCTTGGTCCTGGTTCAGTATTGATTGATGTTTCCGATTTTATATCAGCGGCGGGCAATGCCTCGCAGATGCCGAATAAGGTGCCAAAAAAGCGCAGCCGCGCCCCTTTTTAGTGACCTTAAGTGACAATAAGCGGCAGCGCTAACCAATTTGGTGAACTGATACACCAATCTTGTATATCAGATCGGTGCATCAGTCCGGAAAGGCGCCTGGCATACGACTTGCTGATACAGCAGCATGACCGCCGCTGCCAAATCGTCCACCCAAATCGCCGAACGGATTACCGAAGCGATGCTGGCGCGCAAGCTCGCCCCCGGCACCCGGCTGGGAGAGCAGCAGTTGGCGGAACTGTTCGGCGTCAGCCGCACCCAGATCCGCGAAGCCCTGACGCGCCTGGTGACGCGCGGCATCGTCACCGTCAGCGCCCGCCGCGGCTGGTATGTGATCGAACCGACCCCGGAAGATGCGCGCGACGCTTTCGAAGCGCGCCGTGTGCTGGAGCTGGGGCTGCTGCGCCATGCACGGCCGATCAGCGCCGACGCCATCCGTAAGCTGCGCCAGCATGTCGAGCGCGAACAGGCTTCGCTGGAAGGCGAAGATGTCGCCACCCGTAGCTTCCTTTTGGGCGATTTCCATGTCTGCCTGTGCGAATCGTTCGGCAATACCTTGCTGGCCGACACCCTGCGCGACCTCACTACCCGCACCACCCTGACCGCCATGCAATACCAGTCGTCGCACCACGCCCGGCAATCCTGCGCCGAACACGTCGGCATCGTCGCCGCGCTGGAAGCCGGCGACCTGGAGCTGGCCGAACAACTGATGCACAACCATTTATGCAATGTCGAAGCAGGCCTGGACCAATCGCTGCGCAGCGATTCCCTGTCGCCGCTACGACAGGCGCTGGCTCCGCTTTCCGAGAATGCCGTCTTTGCAACATCACCCCCGCTGAAGGAGTTTTAACATGAAGTTTCCAAAAATTTTGTTCGCCTTGGCCGCCGCCGCTACCCTCTTCAGCAGCATGAGCAGCACGGCAAGGGCCGATGCGCTTGACGACATCGTCAAGAGCGGCGTACTGAAGGTCGCCGTGCCGCAGGATTTCCCGCCGTTCGGTTCGGTCACCAGCGACCTCAAGCCGCAGGGCCTGGATATCGATGTCGCCACCCTCATCGCCAAGAAAATGGGGGTCAAGATCGAACTGATCCCGGTCACCAGCGCCAATCGCGTGCCCTATCTGCAAACCAAGAAAGTCGACCTGATCATTTCCAGCCTGGGTAAAAACCCGGAACGCGAAAAAGTGATCGCCTTCAGCGACGCTTACGCCCCGTTTTATAACGGCGTGTTCGGCGGCGCCGACCAGAAGGTCAGCAGCGCGGCCGACCTGGCCGGCAAGACCGTGGGCGTGACCCGCGGCGCGGTGGAAGACCTGGAACTGACCAAGATCGCTCCCGCCAGCGCCACCATCAAGCGCTATGAAGACAACAACGGCACCATCAGCGCCTTCCTCTCGGGCCAGGTGCAGCTGGTAGCGACCGGCAACGTGGTGGCGGCAGCGATCATCGCCAAGAATCCGCCGAAGAAACCGGAAACCAAATTCCTGATCAAGAATTCGCCATGCTCGATCGGCCTCAGCAAGGACGAACCGAAACTGCTCGAGAAGGTCAACGCGATCCTGGCGCAGACCAAGAAGGACGGCGAACTGAATGCGCTGAGCGTGAAGTGGCTGGGCCTGCCTTTGCCGGCCAATCTGTAAGCGCTGCTTGCCGCATCGACTAGCTTAAGGCGAGACATGAGTTATCAATTCGATTTCCTGGCGCCGTTCGATTATCCCGCCGTGCTGGTCAAAGGCGTGCTGGTGACGATCGAACTGATCGCCATCGGCGGCGTGCTGGGCATTGCAGTCGGCATCTTCGGCGCCTGGGCCCGCACTCAGGGACCGCGCTGGCTGCGGCCGCTGGTCAGCGCCTATGTTGAGCTGATCCGTAACACGCCGTTCCTGATCCAGCTGTTTTTCATTTTCTTCGGGCTGCCGGGGATAGGCGTGCAGATCGGTGAAATGCAAGCGGCGCTGCTGGCGATGGTGATCAATCTCGGCGCCTACAGCTGCGAGATCATCCGCGCCGGCATCGCCGCCGTCGCCCGCGGCCAGGTCGAAGCCGGCCTGAGCCTGGCGATGACCAGGATGCAGATATTCCGGCATGTGATCCTGCCCCCTGCCCTGCAAAAAATCTGGCCGGCGCTGTCGAGCCAGGTAGTGATCGTGATGCTCGGCTCCGCCGTGTGTTCGCAGATTGCGGTGGAAGAGCTGGCGTATGCCGCCAACTTCATCCAGGGCCGCAACTTCCGTTCGTTTGAATCCTACCTGCTGTCGACCGCGATCTACCTGCTGCTGGCGATCGGCCTGCGGCAGCTGCTGCGGCTGGTCGGCGACCGCCTGTTCGGCCGGCCCGCCGCCAAGGAGGCCACATGATTACGTTCTCTGTCTGGGATATCGTCCGCAACCTGCTGCTGGCGCTGCGCTGGACGGTCTTGCTGTCGCTGGCGTCGTTTGCCCTGGGCGGCCTGCTGGGTCTGATCGTCCTGTTCATGCGGACCTCGAAGCAAGCCTGGCTGCGCCGCCTGACCAAGATGTACATCGAGCTGTTCCAGGGTACGCCCTTGCTGATGCAGCTGTTCCTGGCGTTTTTCGGCCTCGCCCTGTTTGGCCTGGAAGTGCCGGCCTGGCTGGCCGCCGCGCTGGCGCTGACTTGCTGGAGCAGCGCCTTCCTGGCGGAAATCTGGCGCGGCTGCGTCGACGCCATCCCGCGCGGCCAGTGGGAAGCATCGTCTTGCCTGGCCATGAGCTACATGCAGCAGATGCGCCATGTGATCCTGCCGCAGGCGCTGCGCATCGCGATTCCGCCTACGGTCGGTTTCAGCGTGCAGATCGTCAAAGGCACGGCGGTGACCTCCATCATCGGCTTCGTCGAACTGTCGAAAGCCGGCACCATGATCACCAACGCCACGTTTCAGCCGTTCACCGTGTATGCACTGGTGGCGCTGATGTATTTTGCGCTGTGCTGGCCGCTGTCCAAATACAGCCAGTCTCTGGAAAGGAAATTCAATGCCGCTAATCGCCATTGACAACGTAAAAAAAAGCTTCGGCGACAACCAGGTGCTGAAGGGCATCAGGCTCGATGTCGAAGCCGGTGAAGTGATCGCCATCATCGGCAAGAGCGGCTCGGGCAAGAGCACCCTGCTGCGCTGTATCAACGGCCTGGAAAGCATAGACGAAGGCAATATCAGCGTCGCCGGCGCGCACCTGGGCAAGACTGAGGTGGAGCTGCGGGCGCTGCGCCTGAAGGTCGGCATGATTTTCCAGCAGTTCAACCTGTTTCCGCACCTGACGGTCGGCCGCAACGTGATGCTGTCGCCGATGATCGTCAAGGGCAGCACGGAGAGCGAGGCGCGCAAGTCGGCGCAGGAAAACCTGGCGCGGGTCGGCCTGGCGGAAAAATTCGACGCCTACCCGGACCAGCTGTCCGGCGGCCAGCAGCAGCGGGTGGCGATTGCACGCGCCCTGACGATGCAGCCGCAAGCCCTGCTGTGCGACGAAATCACCTCCGCGCTCGACCCGGAACTGGTGAACGAAGTATTGGCGGTGGTGCGCGGGCTGGCGGAGGAAGGCATGACCTTGCTGATGGTGACCCATGAAATGCGGTTTGCGCGCGAAGTCTGCGATCGCGTGGTGTTCATGCACCAAGGGAAAGTGCATGAAATCGGCCCGCCGGAAGAGATTTTCGCCAACCCCAAGACCATCGAACTGCAGCAGTTTCTGGGCGCGTCGCATTGAAGAAAAGTTGACCGGAAATTGGGAAACGGAGGGAGCCGTATCGCAATTCTGTAAAATTGAGGATTAGCTCCTGATTTACTCCTGATTTTCTCCCGTTAACCGTGGACGTACACATGAATTCAATCAGCACCACCCCGCCGCTCGCCGCGGACCTGATCTCCTTCATCGAAGGTTTGCCAAAAGCGGAACTGCACCTGCATATCGAAGGCACGCTGGAACCTGAATTGCTGTTCGCGCTGGCGCAACGCAATAATGTCGAACTGCCATACGCCTCGGTAGAAGAACTGCGCGCCGCCTACGCCTTCAGCGACCTGCAATCGTTCCTCGACCTGTATTACGCCGGCGCCGCGGTGCTGCAGACCGAACAGGATTTCTACGACATGACGATGGCCTACATAGCCCGCTCGCGGGCAGACAATGTGCGCCACTCCGAGATTTTCTTCGATCCGCAAACCCATACCGAACGCGGCATCGGCATCGACGTCGTGTTCGCCGGCATCGCCCGCGCCCTGCGCGAAGCGCGCGACAGGCATGGTTTCAGCAGCGCCATGATCATGTCCTTCCTGCGCCACTTGTCGGAAGAAGAAGCGTTCGCCACCCTGGAGCAAGCGCTGCCCTTGCGCGCCCAGTATCGCGACCTGTGGATAGGCATAGGCCTGGATTCGGCTGAACGCGGCAATCCGCCGGAAAAATTTGCCCGCGTCTTCGCGCGCTGCCGCGAGCTCGGTTTCCACCTGGTGGCCCACGCCGGTGAAGAGGGTCCGCCGGAATACGTCCGGGACGCCCTCGATGTATTGCATGTGGAGCGCATCGATCATGGCGTGCGCAGCGAGGAAGATCCGGCCCTGATGAAGCGGCTGGCGCAGCAGCGCATTCCACTGACGGTGTGCCCGCTGTCGAACCTCAAGCTGTGCGTGGTCGACGACATGCGCAAGCACAACCTGGCGCGCATGCTGCACGCCGGCCTGGCGGTCACCGTCAACTCCGACGATCCGGCCTATTTCGGCGGCTACATGAACGCCAATTTCCTGGCGGTGGCGGCTTCGCTGCGCTTGAGCCGCACCGAACTGGTGATGCTGGCGCGGAATGCGTTCGAAGCGACATTCCTGCCGGCAGCCGCTAAACAGCAGCTGTTGCTGGAGCTGGACGGCTACTGCATGGCGCACTGATCCGGCAGCCTCTCCAGCTGCAGCCCGCAAGCCGGCGCGGCAAAAAAAGCCCGCATACCTGATATGCGGGCCATACATGACAAATCTGCCCCTGCACCAGCGCCGGCCCTGTATTGTCCTTGCCAGCCGGCCGGTTTCCGGGCACCATGGATAAGCAGCCAGATAGCCTGCCCTATCGATCCCGTCTGACTCTGCGCAACCGTATTATCGTGGAGACCATGATGGACAACGTACTTGCCGCACCTCGCCTGACCAACGCCGGCATCCTGTTTTCGGTGACGGTCGAATTCCAACAGTATCAGTGCCTGGTGCCAGCAACCACACTCTCAGACCTGTCGCATTCGAAAGACCCCAAGCTCGATTTGCTCGATACCTACCGGGCTTTCCAGACAAAAATCGAAGGCGTCGCACGGCGCCTGATCGGCGCCGGCATCATCGGCAAACCGCTGGTGATCGGCAGCGGCTATTTCCAGTAATTCCAAGGCAAGCCCAGCTACTTCGTTCCATCGCATGCATTACATGCAAGCGATGGATTGTCACGAGCCGGCAAACATGCGTTTCTTCAGCAGGGAAGCGCGCAGCTTGTCGTACGCCAGGTTGAAGACAAAGGTGTAAGGCAGGAAAAAAAGCAGCAAGCCGATGTCGAGGATCAGCGCGTCGAGCAGGCTCATGTCCAGCCACCATGCCACCAAAGGCACCACTATCGCCACCAGCCCGGCTTCGAATGCGGTAGCGTGCACCATCCGCATCGCCATGGTGCGGACCAGGCGCCAATGGCGCTCGATGCGGTCGAACAGGCTGTTGAAAATCATGTTCCAGGTCATCGCCACCAGCGAGATCATCAGCGTCAGCAAACCCGCGTGCGCCATCGGCATCTTCATCACCCACGACAATACCGGCGCGGTCAGCCCCACCGCCAGCACTTCGAAAATCAGCGCGTGGACAGCACGCTCGCGCCATGTTTTATTCGCATTCATATAACCTCCATTGCTCAGAAATATCTGATGGGGCTATTTTCTTCGATTTTCCTGATACTATAAAACTAATAACCATCGGATAAACCGATATATAGGAATCAGCAGCCATGCGCCATTCCCTGGAAACGCTCTTCATGTTTGCCGAAGCCGCCACGCTGGGTTCGTTTTCCGCCGCGGCGCGCAAACTGGGCAAACAGCAGTCCACCGTCAGCGAGGCGATCGCCAACCTGGAAATCGACTTGGGATTGACCTTGTTCGACCGCAGCACCCGCCGCCCGACGCTGACCGAGCAAGGCCGGGCCATGCTGGTCCACGCGCAGCAGGTGATGGAGGCCGCCGACCGGCTGGAACGGTCGGCGCACCGGCTGGCGGACGGACTGGAGCCGCAACTGACGCTGGTGCTGTCCGACACCTACCAGTCGGACCGCTTCGAGCATATCCTCACCAGTTTCGAACAGCGCTACCCCGAGCTGGAGCTGGAATGCATGATTGCGGAGCGTAACGACGTGGTGTCTTTGGTGCAGGAAGGACGCGCCAACCTGGGACTGGTGGCGGCGCAGGCAGATTATCCGCCGGATATCGGCTTTGAATCGGTGCCGGACCGCTCGGCGATCGGCCTGTATGTCGGCAAGCAGCACCCGCTGGCAACAGCCAGGCACATCTCAACCGAGATGCTGCACGCGGCGCGCGAATTGCGCCTGAGCACCTTTGCCGACGATGCAGTACAGCGCCGGCGCGGCAAATGCTGGACCGCGTCCAGCTACCTGCTGCTGCTGGAAATGACAGAACTGGGTTTTGGCTGGGCCGAACTGCCGCACTGGATGGCCAAGCGTTTTGCCGCCGGCAGCCTGCTCGAATTGCAGGTGCGCGGCTGGCCGAAAAGCATACAGGTGGACGCCGTATGGTCGCGCCAGCGCGGACTGGGACCGGCCGGCAGCTGGCTGCTGGATACCCTGATGGCGCGCCAGGAAAGCTGAAACAGCGTAGCTGGCGCGAATTTTGCTGCTATCGGGTATCACTCGAAAGATAGACAAAAAATGTTAATCATCCTCGCCTCCATCACTTTTGCCGCCCTGCTCGCCGCTTTCCTGCTGCACAAGGAACTCAAGACACGCGGTTTCCTGTCGAGCTACAACCGCAATGCCCGTTCTGACGCGCGATTGCAACGTAGCCGCACGATCAAGCCGCACCAGTGAGGTCCGCAGACAGCAGGGACGTGTGATAGTTAATGTCACTAAGCGTCACTGCCTGACAACAAATCGCCAGCCGGGGACAAGCCGCCTGGCTTGATTTCCCTTTTCCGACAGGCAAAAAAAAGCCCGCAGAGCCTTGCGGCGCGGGCTGAATCCAAACCATAGGGGGTTGGAGGAGACGAATCCACTATAAGGTGAAATATGGCGCACCGCAATATAGTAAAAATACGGTACCAAACGTGAAAAAACCTGCGACCGTGAGGTAAGCAGGTTTTCATATTCTTCAATACAGGAGAAGATTCCCGAAACCCAGTCCTATCTGGAAAGTGGCCCCGACGTGTAACGAATCTACTCTTGTATTGGCCCGGATCGCTTTAAATTTCTTCATCCGCGACAGGCAATTTTAGAACTATACACAGATCTTCCAAGAAATGCAAGCTAAAGCTAGAGGCTGTGCATTTACTACAAATCCCGCAGGCAAAAAAAAGCCCGCTAAACCTTGCGGTGCGGGCTTGAATCCAAACCTTAGGAGGTGTTGGAGGAGACAGGTGCAACTATATAGACCCGGCCCGAGGACAGCCAATTTATTTAACGCATAACAGTTATTCACCCGGATGATAGCGTTACCATCCAATAGCCGAATAAGGCAGGCGGCGGCCTTCCGCGGCGCTTTGGCGCGCCAGCTCGAGGATTTCGGCAACGCCGACCGCGGCATCCACAGTGACCGGAAACGGCGCACCATCCTGGATCGACGCAGCCAGCGCCCGATAAAATTCAACGTAAGCGCCATCCAGGGTAGCCAGTTCGCCACGCAGGTCAAGCTCGCCTTCGACTTCCCTGATCAGGCCCGGCGGGTTTTTGCCCCAGCCCAGCTGCCCGGGGCGCAAACCGGCCTTGAGCTGGTCTTCCTGGCTGTCGAGCCCGGTTTTCAGATAACTGCCGCGGCGGCCGTGGATCGTGAAACGCGGCGCTTCCAGCGCGCTCAGGGCGCTGGCGTGCAATACCACCTGCTTGTCCGCATAGCCCAGCTGCAGATGGACATAGTCATCGGCCTTGGCCTGTTCACGGTAGGTGCCGATAGTCGCGCTGACGTTTTGCGGGGCGCCAAACAATGTCAGCGCCTGGTCGACCAGGTGCGGCCCAAGGTCATACAACAGGCCGCCGCTTGCGGCGTTCTCGCGCCAGCGTTGCCGCACTGCGGGCCGGAAACGGTCGAAATGCGACTCGAAATGCGTGATGTGGCCAAGCCGGCCGCTAGCGATCAGCGCCTGCACGGTGCGGAAATCGCCGTCCCAGCGCCGGTTATGGAACGGCGCCAGCAGCAGCTTGCTGTCGGCGGCCGTGCGCGCCAGGATGCGCGCCTCTTCCGCGCTCAGGGTGATCGGCTTGTCGACCACCACATGCTTGCCGGCAGCCAGCGTGCGCCGGGCGAACTCAAAATGGGTGTCGTTCGGCGTCGCGATCACGATGCAGTCGAGTCCGCCATCGGCCAGCAAGGCGTCGAGATCAGCAACGATGCGCGCTTCCGGCCAAGCTTGGGCGGCGGCCTCGGCCTGGCTGCTGGCGATCGCACTGAGCGCGGTGCGGCCCGAGTGTCCGATCAGCGGCGCATGGAAAGTGGCGCCGGCAAAGCCGTAGCCTAAAAGGCCTATGTTCAGCATGGGCATGGTTTTCTCCGTGGATTCATGATGGATTCAGCCCGGAAGGCCAAATAAGCCATCGCTCAAAGTTACCCACAGAAATTGTGGACAGTCCTGTGGATAACCTGCAAAGATTTTAATCAAGTGTTTGATTTATATGATTTTTTACTAAGCGCACAAGCTTGATACTCCGGGCATAACTTCGGCGGCCGCTTTATGGCCGCTCAAGTAGCCGAAGAATCAATATCCGCCAGGGATTCGCGCCCTTTTTCGGTGATATCGTAACCGTCGCCGGCAGGCCGGGCGCTGACATGCCCTTTCTTGCCGAGGAACATGGCGACATCTGCCGCCAGCTTGGCGCCAGGATCGCTGGCCACGGCGCGCAGGCCTTCTATGCAATTCCTGATGAACAGCGTCTGCTGCCCTTTGTCGGTCAATGACAGGCCGCCGTTCTTTTCATATGCAATGTACTTCAGTCCGGCCAGGCGCTTGGTATTCCTTGCCACACAAGCAGTCACCCTGCCGTGCGCCCCTTTGCGGATCTGTTCCAGGGCGTCGTATTCATCTCTTGTCAAACCGTCGTTCATTACTGCTTCCTCTGTAGAATTTGCTTGCTGCGACCCTCATGGTACGCGCCGCGGAGGATAGCGGCAATGGATAGCGGCCAGGCGGGCAGGCGCGATGCCGGACGAATGCATTGATTACTACAATCGTTAAATAAAATCTGGTATCGTAACCGCAGGTATTCCAACCTCGCGCACAAGGAGACATTTTATGGATTTAACAGAAAAATTCGACGCCAAAGGCAAAGAAACAGGGAACGCCTATCATGTCGAGTGCTATAAAGACTCGATTGAAAGAGCTGCTGCAAACGGCACCGTCGCTTCCCTGCCGGGACGTGAAATCTACAAGCTGGCGGACGGACGTGCGCTGACTCCGTATGCGGAAGGAAAATTCGTGATTGACCAGACCGGTGAAAAAATCGTACGGGTCTAGGCGACCCCATCTAAGCTTTAGCCAACATTCTGAAAGCCTGCGACCGATGAGGAAGCAGGCTTTTTTATTGGAGAAACGGGAATATATCGGAACCGGATCCGCCCTACGCTCGCCCACCATCGCGCAGGGTCCTGATCAGCAGGTCAGCCATGATGTTGCCGTCGAATTCGCGGAAACCGCGCTGGTAAACCAGCGCTCCCACCGCGATCAGCCGGTACAGTTCTTCCTCTGTCAGCTTGTAAGACAATTTTGCGATTTCGTTGGCAAACATCTGTACGATATCGTCGTCGCTGGTGAGCGGTACCTGGCGACTTGCCCTACCCCACATCTCGATGATCTTGGCAGCCTTCATAAAACCCTCCAGAAGACTTTTTATTATAGATGCCGCCTCGCAAATATCTAGGGCCTGGCGCCTATTGCCGCCGATGTCAGAACAGGCACAGCGTCGCTACATTGCCGGAAAAATAACTGTAACGGATGCTGTACAGGCTGCCTTTGACGCATGACGGCGACAAGGTTGCCGCCAGCCTTAGCGTGAGACAGGATTGCTGTCCTTGCAATTCGCACACTTCGGCGTCCAGGAAATCGAAATAACGCCCGACAAAGGGATAAAGCGCCTTGAACAGGCTTTCCTTGGCCGAAAAAACCAGGCTCAGCCAATCTCCGAGGGACAAGCCGGCGGCCTCGCCGATGGCCAGTTCCGGCGTCTTCATCAGGTGTTCATGCAGCGGCTGCGCCGCTTCGTTGGTAAGTATCCGCTCAATATCGATGCCCAACCCGCGCCATTCGCGGCTGGTGGTAGCCACCGCAAGCGCCAGGCCGTCGCCGTGGCTGATCGAGCCCAGGTAGCCGGCGGGCCACAACGGCGCCCGATGCTGGCCGATGGCGAGCGTCGCCTGGTCGTGGCAACCGAGCTTCTGCAGCGCCTCGCGGGCGCAGAACCTGCCGGCGGCGAACTCCACCTGGCGTTTCAGCACTGCCCGCGCCAGGGTATCGGGCAAGACAATGCCGCTGGCCTTAAGCCGGTCCAGTTGTCCGGCATCGATCGTATAACGCAAACCGGCCCGGAAAATGGACTCAGGCATTTCCGGCAAAACAATCTCGGTCAAATCATCTGCTGGAATTTGCATGGGTTTCCGGGGTAAACGGCTGGGGAGTGTGGATAAAACATTATAACGGCCGGAGAACGAAAAACCCGCGCACCTTGCGGCAGCGGGTTGATCGGGATACAACAAAACTGGTGCCGGTGATCGAGGCTACCGGCCAACCTGCTGATGGCAAGACACTCTTCGAAAAACCCTGGCCGGGCTTTATAAGTGAGCACTAAATCAACACATCGTATGCTACCCGACTAACATGACAGCGGCATGACTGCCCCATGACAACTGCCGCTTTTACCCATGCCGGACAGCCGAAAAAAAAGCCCGTGAAACCTTGCGGCCACGGGCTGAATCCAAACTCGGGGAGAGTTGTAGAAGACGTAGCCATTGTAGCGTCTCCAGGATTTCCGCATAGCTGTCAGTGTTGACAGGTAGCAACTTCTCCTTCCCGGCATTTCTCCCACGTAAGTTTCTCGTAAGTTTCAAGCAAGTCCCGCGTAAGGTTTCGCCTGCACACTCCAAGTCAGCTGTACCAAATATAAATAATCAAGGAGACCGGCATGGCCACAACACAACCTACCGCTGGCGGGCTTAAACCTGCTGCACGGGGCATCACACCGGAGGAGCGCAAAGTCATTTTTGCCTCGTCGCTGGGCACCGTATTCGAATGGTATGACTTTTACCTGTACGGTTCGCTGGCGGCCATCATCGCCAAGCAGTTCTTCTCCGGCACCGATCCCAATACCGGCTTCATCTTTGCCTTGCTGGCGTTTGCCGCAGGCTTTATCGTGCGCCCATTCGGCGCGCTGGTGTTCGGCCGCCTGGGCGACATGATCGGCCGCAAGTTCACCTTCCTGGTGACGATCCTGATCATGGGCGCCTCGACCTTCATCGTCGGCATCCTGCCGAACTACGCCACGATCGGCATTGCCGCTCCTATCATCCTGATCACCCTGCGCATCCTGCAAGGCCTGGCGCTGGGCGGCGAGTACGGCGGCGCGGCGACCTATGTCGCCGAGCATGCGCCGGACGACAAGCGCGGTGCATTCACCTCGTGGATCCAGACTACCGCGACGCTGGGCCTGTTCCTGTCGCTGCTGGTGATCCTGGGCGTGCGTAGCGCCGTCGGCGAAGAAGCGTTTTCGTCATGGGGCTGGCGCATTCCTTTCCTGGTGTCGATCGTGTTGCTGGCGGTATCGGTCTGGATCCGCCTGTCGATGAACGAATCGCCGGCTTTCGCCAGGATGAAGGCTGAAGGCAAGACGTCCAAGGCACCGCTGACGGAAGCGTTCGGCCAATGGAAAAACCTGAAGCTGGTGATCCTGGCCCTGATCGGCCTGACCGCCGGCCAGGCCGTGGTCTGGTACACCGGCCAGTTCTATGCCCTGTTCTTCCTGACGCAATCGCTCAAGGTGGACATGTCAACCGCCAATATCCTGATCGCCCTGGCCCTGCTGCTGGCTACGCCGTTCTTCGTGATCTTCGGTACGCTGTCCGACAAGATCGGCCGCAAGCCGATCATCATGGCCGGCTGCCTGATTGCAGCGTTGACCTACTTCCCGATCTTTTCCGGCCTGACCCACTACGCCAATCCGGCGCTGGAAGCCGCGCTGAAAAATGCACCGGTGATCGTCACTGCCGATCCGGCCACCTGCCAGTTCCAGTTCAACCCTACCGGCACCAAGAAGTTCACATCGTCCTGCGACATCGCCAAAGCCAAGCTGTCGGCAGCCTCGGTGAACTACGAGAACGTCGTCGGCGCTCCAGGTTCGGTGGCCACCATCAAGATCGGCGAAAAGGTCTTGACTTCGTATGACGCCAAAGGCTTGTCGAAAGAAGATGCCGCCGCCAAGGACAAGGCGTTCTCGGCTGAACTGGCCGGCGACATCAAGGGCGCGGGTTATCCAAGCAAGGCCGATCCGGAGCAGATGAACAAGCCGATGGTGCTGTTGCTGCTGTTCATCCTGGTGATCTACGTGACCATGGTCTACGGCCCGATCGCAGCGATGCTGGTGGAAATGTTCCCTACCCGCATCCGCTATACCTCGATGTCCATGCCTTACCACATCGGCAACGGCTGGTTCGGCGGTTTGCTGCCGACCACCGCCTTCGCCCTGGTGGCGTTCAAGGGTGATATCTACTACGGCCTGTGGTATCCGATCATCATCGCCGTCGCCACCTTCGTGATCGGCATGCTGTTTGTCAAGGAAACCAAGGACTACGATATCTACCAGGCCGAGCGCTAATGAAAGATATGGCATATGCTTACGGCTATGCCTGAGCAGCGCAAGAAGAGCCGCCGGATGATTCTGGCGGCTTTTTTCATTTTGCCAACTGTCCTTGCGCCTTGATATTTGCTATTGTCAGGCGCTGGCCGACGATAAAATATCCTCTTTACGAATTTTTTACCGCCATCACCCACCTCACCGATCAACGACTAACAGCAAATTCGCGGCGCAGGGCAACCAGGCGCCGCAGCTCCTTTCCAATATGAAGACACCAATCACACTCGGCACTCCGCTTTCCCCTTCCGCCACCAAAGTCATGCTGCTGGGCTCCGGCGAACTCGGCAAGGAAGTCATCATCTCGCTGCAGCGGCTGGGCGTCGAAGTGATCGCCGTCGACCGTTATCCGAACGCCCCCGGCCACCAGGTCGCGCACCGTTCGCACGTGATCAACATGGCCGACGGCGCCGCGCTGGAAGCGTTGATTGCGCTAGAGCAACCAGATCTGGTCGTGCCGGAAATCGAAGCGATTGCTACCGAAACCCTGGTCGCGCTGGAAGCTGCCGGCAAGGTCACCGTCATCCCCACCGCGCGCGCCGCCTGGCTGACCATGAACCGCGAAGGCATACGGCGCCTGGCCGGCGAAACGCTGGCGCTGGCGACTTCGCCCTACCGCTTTGCCAATAACCTGGACGAACTGAAAGCCGCCTGTTCGGCAATCGGCTTTCCGTGCGTGATCAAGCCGGTCATGTCGTCTTCCGGCAAGGGCCAGTCGAAGATCGACAGCACCGATGAAATCGAAGCGGCCTGGGCCTATGCCGCCGCCGGCGGCCGGGTCGATTCGGGCCGCGTCATCGTCGAAGGCTTCATCGATTTCGATTATGAAATCACGCTGCTGACGGTGCGCGCGCTGCAGCAGGACGGCAGCATCGCCACCCATTTCTGCGAGCCGATCGGCCACATCCAGGTGCAAGGTGATTACGTCGAATCCTGGCAGCCGCATCCGATGCATCCGGAAGCGTTGCTCAGGGCGCGCGATATCGCCAAGAAAGTCACCGACAACCTGGGCGGCCTCGGCCTGTTCGGGGTCGAGCTGTTCGTCAAAAACGAAATGGTCTGGTTCTCCGAAGTCAGCCCGCGCCCGCACGACACCGGCATGGTGACCATGGCCAGTCAGCAGCAAAGCGAATTCGAGTTGCAGGCCAAGGCGATCCTCGGCCTGCCGGTCAACGTCGCCTTGCGCAGCCCGGCGGCTTCGGCTGTCATCTACGGCCAGCATGACGCCAAGGGCATCGCGTTTGAAGGCGTGGCAGACGCGCTGCGGGTACAAGGCGTGGATATCCGCCTGTTCGGCAAGCCGGAATCCTTCGCGCGCCGGCGCATGGGCGTGGCGCTGGCCACGGCCGACGATGTCGAGACCGCGCGCATCAGGGCCAAACAGGCGGCGGCCAAAGTCAAACCGGTAATCGTGGAATAATTGGCGGCACAGCAGCACGGTAGCAGAGGGTAGTAGAGACATCGCCCCAGACCCTGGGGCGGTCCGGATTAAAACAATAACCAAGCATCCATCATGAAATTCGATGTCGCCATTATCGGCAGCGGCCTGGCCGGCCTGTCGGTCGCACTGCATCTTGCCGAAAACAACAAGGTTGCAGTCATCTCCAAACGCGCGCTGCTCGACGGCGCCAGCAACTGGGCTCAGGGCGGCATCGCCGCCGTGCTGGATTCCGGCGACAGTCATGAACAGCATATCAACGACACCTTGGTCGCCGGCGCCGGCTTGTGCGATGAAACCGCGACCCGCTTCATCGTCGAAAACGGCCGCGCCGCCATCGAATGGCTGATTGAACAGGGCGTGCCGTTCACGCCCGACGCCAGCGCCGAGCTGGGTTTCCACCTGACGCGCGAAGGCGGCCACAGCCAGCGCCGCATCATCCACGCCGCCGACGCCACCGGCCATGCGGTGCAGGTGACGCTGGAACAAAAGGTGCGCGCCCACCCGAACATCACGTTGCTGGAAGATCACTACGCGATCGACCTGATCACGTCGAAGAAGGTAGCCACTGGCGAAACCGGCAAAAGCGCACAGCGCTGCCTGGGCCTGTACGCCAAGAACGTCAAGACCGGCAAGGTGCTGACCCTGGCCGCCAACCACACGGTGCTGGCCACCGGTGGCGCCGGCAAGGTCTACCTGTACACCACCAATCCCGACAGCGCCACCGGCGACGGCATCGCCATGGCCTGGCGCGCCGGCTGCCGGGTCGCCAACATGGAATTCATCCAGTTCCATCCGACCTGCCTGTACCACCCGTACGCCAAGTCTTTCCTGATCACCGAAGCGATACGGGGCGAAGGCGGCGTGCTGAAATTGCCGGATACCGAAGGCGCCGATGCCGGCATGCGCTTCATGCCGGCTCACGACGAGCGCGCCGAACTGGCGCCGCGCGATGTGGTGGCGCGGGCGATCGACTTCGAGATGAAAAAACGCGGCCTGGACCACGTCGACCTCGACATCACCCACAAGTCGCCGGAATTCCTGAAAGAACATTTCCCGACCATCTATGCCCGTTGCCTGGAGCTCGGCATCGACATCACTAAGCAGGCGATCCCGGTAGTGCCGGCGGTCCACTTCACCTGCGGCGGCATCGTCACCGACCTGAATGGCCGCACCGACCTGCCCGGTTTGTATGCGGTCGGCGAAACCGCTTATACCGGCTTGCACGGCGCCAACCGCCTGGCCAGCAATTCGCTGCTGGAATGCGTGGTGGTGGGCCGCGCCACCGCCAAGTTCATCGCCCAGCAAGAGAAGCCGAAAGCCGTCCCGCTGCCGGCCTGGGACGAAAGCCGCGTGACCGACGCCGACGAAGAAGTGGTGATCTCCCATAACTGGGACGAATTGCGCCGCTTCATGTGGAACTACGTCGGCATCGTGCGCACCAACAAACGCCTGGAACGCGCCCAGCACCGGATCCGACTGCTCAAGGAAGAAATCGACGAATATTATGCGCACTTCCGCATCAGCCGCGATTTGCTGGAGTTGCGCAACCTGGTGCAGGTGGCGTCGCTGATTGTCGAAAGCGCCTTGTCGCGCCATGAGAGCCGCGGCCTGCACTACAGCCAGGATTATCCGGAAACGCTGGCCAAGGCTTTACCCAGCGTGCTGACGCCGGAGCGGCGCTAACTCGTCCGCGCGCGCGAATTGCGCACCAAGAAACGGAGTGCTCGCTGCCGGCGACGGTGCGACACTTCCGTTCTCCGAGCACACCATAAGAATTCCATGACGTCAAAACTCCCTAGCTCCCTGGTCGCCCTCACCTGGTCCAATCTTGCCGCGCAATCGGCCGAACAGCTCAGCCTGGCGGCCACGCCCATCATGGCAGTGCTGTTGCTCGGCGCCGGGCCGGGCGAGATCGGCACGCTGGCCGCGGTGCAGTCGCTGCCGTTTCTGCTGCTGTCGATTCCGTTCGGCCTGCTGGCCGACCGCACCTCGCGCAAGCGCCTGATGGTGACTGCCGAGGTGCTGCGCATGCTGGCCTTGCTGGGCGTGCTGGCGGCGCTCCTGTCCGGCCATCTTTCGATCGGATTGCTGGCGGTGCTCGGCTTCATCGGCGCTGTCGGCACTGTCGGTTTCAGCGTCGCCGCGCCTGCCATCGTACCGGCGCTGGTAGGACGCGAACTGCTGGCAAAAGCCAATGGCCGGCTGGAACTGGCGCGCAGCGCCGCCTTTGCCGCCGGTCCCGCCCTCGGCGGCGCGCTGACTTCATGGGCCGGCGCCTCGACCGCGTTCGTGCTGGCGGCGATCCTGTCCGGCACGGCCGTCGTGCTGCTGTTGCAACTGCGCGAACCGCATCGCGCGCCGGCAGCGCCGCGCCATCCGCTGCTGGAGCTGCGCGACGGCGCGCACATGGTCTGGCGCGACAACCTGCTGCGGCCGATCCTGCTGACCGCAGTGGCCTGGAACATCTCCTGGTTCGTGCTGCAAGCTGCATATGTACCGTACGCGGTGCGCAAGCTCGGCCTCAGCGCCGGCGAAGTCGGCATGACGCTCGGCGCCTATGGCGTCGGCATGATGCTGGGCGCCCTGCTGACGCCGCGGATAGTGGCCAGGCTGCCGTTCGGCCGCGCGATCCAGATCGGCCCGGCGATCTCGGTGCTGGCGGCGTTCACCATGGTGGCGACGCTGGCGGTGCCGAGCGGCGTGCTGGCGGCCGCGGCCTTCTTCCTGTTCGGCGTCGGCCCGATCATCTGGGTCATCACCTCGACCACGCTGCGCCAGACTGTCACGCCGGGCGCCATGCTGGGACGGGTATCGGCGATTTTCCTCACGGTCAATACCGGCGCGCGGCCGATCGGCGCCGCGCTGGGCGGCCTGGTCGGCGCGCGCTGGGGCGAACCGGCCTGCCTGGTGCTGGCGCTGGCCGGCTTCGTGGTGCAGGCCTGGATCATCTTCGATTCTGAGGTGCGGGTGCTGGAGCGCCTGCCGGCGCCGCTGGCCTAGCTGGTCTAAGCTGGAACAGTGTCGCTTCCGGTTCATCTCGGCTATGCTTGGACTTCAAACTAAAAAAATGAGGAGAAACGATGAGTGCAGCGTCGCAGCAAATCACATCTGCCCCAAGCCCTGCGCAGAACAGCGCCAGGCGCGTGATCTTCGCCAGCTTCATTGGCACCGCCATAGAATTCTACGATTTCTACGTCTACGCAACCGCGGCGGCGCTGGTCATCGGCCCGGTATTTTTCCCGCATGACTCACCGACGGCGCAAGCGCTGTCGGCATTCGTCACCTTCGGCATCGCCTTTATCGCGCGCCCGGTCGGCGCCTTCCTGTTCGGCCATTTCGGCGACCGCATCGGACGCAAATCGACGCTGGTGCTGTCGCTGCTGGTGATGGGCGTGGCCACCACGCTGATCGGTTTCCTGCCGAGTTACGCCTCTATCGGTGCGCTGGCGCCGATCCTGCTGTGCGTGCTGCGTTTTGCCCAGGGCATAGGCCTGGGCGGCGAATGGGGTGGTGCGGCGCTGCTGGCCACCGAATATGCGCCACCGGGAAAACGCGGCAGGTATGGCATGTTCCCGCAGCTTGGCCCTTCGGTCGGTTTCCTGATGGCGAACGGCCTGTTCCTCGCCTTGGCCTTGAGCCTGTCGGATGAGCAGTTCAAAAGCTGGGGCTGGCGCATCCCTTTCATTTTCAGCGCGGTGCTGGTGGTGCTGGGCCTGTACGTGCGGCTGAAGATCGCTGAAACGCCGGTGTTTGCCGCGGCGCTGGAGAAACATCAGCGCGTGAAAGTGCCGGCCGTCACCCTGTTCCAGCATCACTGGCGGCCGGTGATGCTGGGTGCAGTGGCAATGATCGTCTGCTACACATTGTTCTATATCGCGACTGTGTTCTCGCTGTCCTATGGCGTCACCACCCTGCATATCCCGCGCCAGGAATTCCTCGCGTTACTGTGCCTGGCAGTGGTGTTCATGGCGCTGGCCACGCCATTCTCGGCCATGGCCAGCGACCGTTTCGGCCGGCGCCCGGTGCTGATCGTCGGCACGCTGGCGGCGATCGCGGCAGGCTTCACCATGCAACCGCTGTTCGGCAGCGGCAATATCGTAGCGATTGCCCTGTTCCTGATCATCTTTCTGTTCCTGATGGGCGTCACTTTTGCGCCCATGGGCGCCCTGCTGCCCGAACTGTTTCCCACCACCGTGCGTTATACCGGCGCCGGCGTGGCGTACAACATCGGCGGCATCCTCGGCGCATCGGTGGCGCCTTATATCGCACAACTGCTGGCGCAGCGCGGCGGCCTGGCTTATGTCGGCGCCTATGTGTCGGTGGCTGCGGCGCTCAGCCTGGCGGCGGTGCTGTGCATGCGCGAAACACGCGACGCCGACCTGCAGCAGCTCTAACAAAACAAACGTGGTACCTCATTCAAACCAATGGAGACAGAAGTTGAAACAGACAACCTTTTCCCTGAAAAAAAACCTGCTCGCCACCCTGCTTTTCCCGGCACTGGCGTTGAGCGCCGGGCTGGCGCAGGCGGCGCCGGTGGCGCAGGCATACGACCTGGCGCAAAAAGAAAAACCGGCGATGATGGACACCATGCGCGACCTGGTGAATATCGAATCGGGCAGCGGCGACCTTGAAGGCCTGGCCAAGATCGCCGCCCTGATCCGCGATCGCCTGACGCAACTGGGCGGCAAGGCCGAGCTGCTGGACGCGCCGGAAATCTACCGGATGGGCGACACTCCGGAAAAGATCGGACAGATCGTGCACGCGGTTTTCAAGGGCACCGGCAAGCGCAAGATCATGCTGATCGCGCACATGGATACGGTGTACCTGCGCGGCATGCTGAAGGACCAGCAGTTCCGGGTTGACGGCGACAAGGCCTACGGCCTCGGCATCGCCGACGACAAGCAAGGCGTCGCCACCATCCTGCACACCATCGCCATCCTGCAAAAAATCGGTTTCAAGGATTACGACACGTTGACGGTATTGATTAACGGCGACGAAGAAATCAGTTCGCCCGGCGGCCGCAGCCTGCACACCAAGCTGGGCGCTGAACAGGACGCTGTGTTTTCCTATGAAGGCGGCGGCGCCCAGGGCCAACTGCGGCTGGCGACCAGCGGAATCGCCGCTGCCTACCTGAAGGTTGAAGGCAAATCCTCACACGCCGGAGCGGCGCCGGAAAAAGGCATCAATGCCTTGTATGAACTGTCGCACCAGGTGCTGCAATTGAGTTCCTTGTCGCAGCCGGAACGCGGCCTGAAACTGAACTGGACCGTGGCGCAGGCCGGCACCAACCGCAACGTGATTCCCGCCAGCGCCAGCGCACAGGCCGACGCCCGCGCCTTGAAGGTGAGTGACTTCCAGCAGTTGCAGGAACAGCTGCAAGAACGCGTCAAGAAGCAGTTGATCCCGGACGCCAAGGTTCGCCTGACATTTGAAATGCGGCGGCCGCCGCTGGAAACCAACGCCGCCTCGCGCGCCGTCTCGGCTTACGGCCAGAAGATCTACCAGGAACTGGACCTGCCGATGACCGTAGTAGACGTAGCCAGCGGCGGCGGCACCGATGCGGCGTTCGCTGCGTTGAAATCGAAAGGTGCGGTGGTGGAAGGAATGGGGCTGAGCGG
>NZ_JAQGLV010000138.1 GCF_028292705.1 Collimonas fungivorans
CGGTTAAAAAAGTCGACAATTTCGGCATTTAATTGCGCATGCTCCGCAACCCGGTCCACTCCCGGGGCATCCACGCACAGGTACGGCGTCCTGGACTTCATGACAGCGCTGCAAGGCGCAATGAATACGTAGTGGCCGCCGGCAAGTTCGCCGCGCTCCACGCTGGCCGGCAGTAGGCTAAGGAGATGGTCGGTGTTCCATTGATTACGCAAAACCTGGTCGTCGCTGGCTTTATAGATGCGCAGCGGGATCGTCACGTCCGCCACGCCCTTGGCATCGAACATGATGCTGAACGGCGCCATGGCCACCGCGGCTCGCACCCGCTTGTCGGCCGGTACGCCCCAGCCGGGACGGGTAATCCGGAGTTTTGCATGGCTGCCGTCCGGACACACTTCATGGTCGTCGGCATGCGCCGCGCAATAAGCGCTGTATAAAGCGGGGTCCGGTTTGGCGCCGGCCATCACCATGGTGGTATAGGCGCCGGCGGAGAAGCCGGCCATGCCGATGCGCCCGGCGTCGATCGCCGCGCCGATCCGCTTGTCAGCCAGGACCGCATCCAGCGTCGCTGCCGCCTGCCACGGACGGCCGATAATCTGCACGTCGCTGAACCTGCCCTCGGGCTGGTCATAGCTGTCGCCAAGATGGCGCGGCGCCGCCACTATATAACCGTGCCCGGCCAAGGCTTCCGCCAGGTCGCTGTGGCCGAATTCGCTGCCGCCGCTGCCGTGCGACAGGATGATCAGCGGATGCGGCCCGGCGGCGATGGCGGCGCCGCGCGTGGCATGGATGGTATACGGACCGGCCTGCCATTCGACCTGCGACTCGGCGGTCGGATACCAGACCGCCACCGGCACGGCATACTCGCCGCTGGTGGTGAGGCTGAGGAAGCCGATATTCGTCTGCTCGCCACGGGCCGATGCCGGCGCCGTGAACACGCTGCAAATCAGGGTCAATGCCACCGCGGACAGAAAACGCATGTCATCTCCAGGTTAAACGAAAGATCCGGACCGGATGCTGCAATCCGGGATAGCGGCAATTGTATGGCGTGGCCGCATTACGCAACTGACCAGGATTGCTGATTTGCTTGGCATAATGGGGGTCTGTGAAACTTCTTCGGGCGCCATGAAATTCCTCGCCATCTCAGGCAGCCTGCGCGCTGCCTCCCACAATTCGGCCCTGCTGCGGGCCATGGCACGCCTGGCGCCGGACGGCGCCAGTGTGACGCTGTACCGCGGCCTGGGCGACTTGCCCTTGTTCAATCCAGATATCGAAACCAGCGATCCGGCCGCGGTGGCAGATCTGCGCAGCCGGATCGTGGCCGCCGACGCCCTGCTGATCGCCAGCCCCGAGTATGCGCACGGCATTACCGGCGCCATGAAGAATGCGCTCGACTGGATGGTGGGTTGCGAAGCTTTTGTGCTGAAGCCGGTGGCATTGCTGAACGCCTCGCCGAGGGCGGTGCACGCCCAGGCGTCTTTAAGGGAAATCGTGACGATGATGTCGGCGCAGATTGTCGAACCGGCGTCGGTCACCGTCTCCATCCTTGGTTCGCACCTCAGCGAAGACCAGATCGTCCTGCATCCGGAGATTTCCGCAACGCTGCGCGGCGCCCTGCTCGCGTTGCGCACCGCCGTGCTGGCGGCGCGCTCGCAGCAGCAATAATCTAGGCCAACGTCAGCAAGCCCAAAGCGACGATGGCCGGCACTGCCTGTACGTACAATATCTTGCGGCTGACGGTGAGCGCACCAAAGATGCCGGCGATGACCACGCAGGCCAGGAAAAAGATCTTGACCGCATACCCCGGCGTGCCCAGGCACAAACCCCAGGCCAGGCCGGCAGCCAGGAAACCGTTGTACAAACCCTGGTTGGCGGCCAGGGCCTTGGACGCCGCGGCGAATTCCGGCGTCAGCCTGAAAGTCTTGAGGCCGAACGGCTTATCCCATAAGAACATTTCAAGCACCAGGAAATACACGTGCAGCAAGGCGACCAGGGCAATCAGCAGGTTGGTGACAGTATTCAAGGCAGGCTCCATTTTTTAATGATAGTGCCAGCCGCTCCTGTTTTTAAGCAGGTCGGCGGCAGGCGTTGTGAAAGTCTGCTTTCAGGCCTTGGCCGCGACCTGGCTGGCATGCTGCGCCGCCAGTTCAGCGTCGAGCGCCTTGACGCACTGCGCGGCCGGGCGCGCATTGATCCGGTCGATATAAGCCTGGATCACCGGCGACATCGGCACCAGCTGGAAAGCCGTGGTCCAGGTCAGCGCGGCGCCCCACAGGACATCGGCGGCGCTGAATTTTTCACCCAGGATATACGGTCCCTTGGCCAGCTGGTCGGTCAAGGTCTTCAGCATCGTATCGAAATCGCCGTAGGGGCACGTCGATAACGCCACCGGCGGGTGCTTTTGCGCGCGGTCGACCACAGCCGGTTCGAAACAGGAGCCGTAGTAGACCATCCAGCGCAGGTACGGACCGCGCAGCGGATCGTCCAGCGCCGGCGCCAGGCCGGCATCCTGGTACAGGTCGGCCAAGTACAGGAAAACCGCGACCTGTTCGGTAATCAGCGCTTCGCCGTGGCGGATCGCGGGCACTTTGCCCATGGGATTGATTGCCATGTATGCGGGGCCGCGCTGCTCGCCCGCTTTCATGTTGAGCGGGTGCAGCTGGTAGTCGGCGCCCAGTTCCTCAAGCAGGATGCGGGCGCCCGTCGAGCGAGTATTCGGCGAATGGAAAAACGTTACGCGGCGGTTCGGTGTCATGGCATCTCCTGGTTTTATTTTTATGGCGCTTCGGTCAGTAATATATCCCAAGCGTGGCCGACACATAGCGAAACAACTAGATAAAATTTTTACCTTGCATTAGTCGGAATCCTCTATTCCGATTGCGCCAGGTCCTGCTTTATTAATCTATTTACAAGCCCGCAGTGATCACCGCAGCCGCTGCCGCGGCCTCTGTATAAACAGGAATTTTCATAGGGAAACCGCACCAGACCGAGGCCCAACGCCGCGATCGGTATACCACCCTGGCGCTGTAAGTCAAATGTGAAAAGTGTAAGCAAATGCACGGGACACATTCCTGAAATTCCCGCTTCGTAGAATCGATAGCACTGGACCACTTCAGGAGTGCAAATTGAAACACCCTCTCAGCATCGCAGCGATCCTCGCCGGCCGCTTTTCATCGTTCGCCAGTCCGCCATCAAGGACCCAGGGCGGTCCCGACATCATTCTCAAGAACGCCCCGCCGGCTCCAAAGACGGAAGCCGAGCCTGCGCCGCGCGCCGGGTTGGTATGGAGTCCTGGATTCTGGAATTATGTCGGCGGCTGGTATGTATGGGAAGCCGGGCATTGGGAACTGGAGCGCGACAACCAGCTTTACCTGAAGCCGGGCTGGCAGAAGGTGATACACGGCTGGCAGCTGCAACGCGGCGAATGGCGCGTCACTTCAGTCAGCTTCATCAAGCAGGGAAATACTGCCAGGGCGGCAGACGATGCTCCGGAACCGCAATACGATCCGCTTGCGGCGTTTCGCTAGTACAAAAATCTATTATCCGACCTGTTTGGCCAGTGCATCGCGGCGCAGCCGGCTGCGTTCCTGGCAGCGGAAACAGATCCAGCGCTTGGATTTGTTGCGCAATACGAAATCGCCTTCCGTCACCGAGACTTCGCCCTGGTGATGCGAGCAGAATCGCTTGCCGGTAACGTTTGCCGTGGCCTGTGTCACCAGCGCCAGCCGGTCTTGTCGTTGCAGATATGCGGTCATTGCGGATTCCTCCTTCATTGCTTGCCCGGTTCAGGCCCGGGCGATTGCTATTTTCCAAATGGATTGATATTCACGGCGTCTTGCGCTTTGGCCGACAAGGCTGGTGCAGCGGCCTGCGCGGCGCCAGATGACAATACGCCCTGCTCCCCGGCTGTTACCGCAGCCTGGGCCCCGGTTTTCGCTATCGAATCGTCTACCGAAAAAACCGCATAGATGCCGCCGGCGCCCAATACAAGGGCGGCGATAATCCATCTGAGATTCGATCTGTTCATGTCCGGCTCCGATCAGTACAGGTACTGCCATCTCGTCGCCGGCGCGGATAAAACCTGTCCGCGCCGGCGATTTCAAACATGCTGACTACAAAAACCGCGGACGATCAGCGTGCAAAGTCCGTGGTGTTCTTGACGAAGGTATTCAGGTTGCTGATGTTCAGGCTACCGAAACCAGTGGTTGCATCCCAGCCTGCTGCGGCCTTGTAGCCGTACGAGCTGCTGGCGCCGTTGGTGCCGGAAGTCACGTCATGCAGCAGCGAGGCGTTGGCGGCAACCGGGAAATACTTGTAGAAGCTGGCTGCCGGGAAACCCAGGGCATTGTTGTTGGCCGATTGCAGGCGGGCCCAGACGCCGGCGAAGATCGGCGCCGACAAGCTGGTGCCGCCTACCGTACCGGTCTGGGTGTTGTAGTAGATGGTGGCGCCGCTGGCGCTGGCAGCATCAAACGCGATGTCCGGCAGGCCGCGGGTAGTCTTGCCGGAGGCAATCACACCCGTTTGGTAAGTAGGCGCCGTTTCGTACTTGCTGTAGCCGCCGCCGGTTGCCCACAGGCGTTTGGTGGAATCGTAGTCGCCTGCGTCGTCGTAGGTGCCGATCGCGCTCAGGCCTTCGTTCCACACGGTTTCGCTGCTGTAGGCGCCGGAGTTGGTGTACAGGGTTGTACCGCCGACCGCGATGACGTAAGGCGAAGTAGCCGGTTCGCTGACATCATAGGTCGATTTGTTTTTCGGTACGCCAGGCGCGCCGGAAATCGAACTGGTCTGGCAGTTGTAAGTACCGGCATCTCCGGTCGAAATGGAGAATGTCTGGCCTTGCGCAACAGCCTGCTTAAACACTTTATCGTCGGCTGCCTGCGTGCCGTCGCTATGGGTATCCGATTCGCAGCCGCCGAGCGAAACGTTGATGACCTTGGCCACGTTGTCAGTCACTGCACGGTTGTAGGCTGCGGTGATGCCGCTGAAACTCATGTCAGGCGATGCGTAGAAAATCAGTTGCTTGACGCCGCCGGAAGTGCCGGTGATGGTCTGGCTGTCCAGGTTCCATTCGACTTGGCCGGAAGTGTCGCTATAGTCGGCGCCGGCAGCACCGGTTTTCACCACCAGGGTATTGACGGTGGCCAGGCCCTTGGCGGTAGTGAAGGTTTTCAGGTCGGTGATCGTCGGGCTGAGATCGCCTGCCGAGATGATGCCGACCACGGTGTTCGAAGCAGTCGGCGTGGTGCCGACGTTATAGATCGCAGGGAACTGCACAGGGCTGTGCGCTGTCGCCACCGGCGTTGCATTGACCGTGACTTTAGCTTGTGCGCTCACGCCGGCTTCAGGCGTCTGCACCCAGCGATGGTGGGTCTGGGCGATTGCAACGTTTTGCAAACCCAGCACCGAATCGACGATGCCGCTCAGTGCGGCAGGCACCTGTGCTGCATCGGTATTGGCGAACACCTTGCGGCCGTCCTGCTGGAAGCGTTTCAGCGCAGTGCGGAAGCCGGTTTGTACAGTGGCGGCGGTGCCGTCGGCTGTCACCAGCTGGCGGTTAGGCGCGACCTGGATGTTGACAAAACCGGACTTGCTCAGATGGGCAACTACTTTCGCCACATCTTTTTCGGTAGGCGCATATTCCGCGGCGAATTGCGCCGGTGTCAGAAACTTGCCGTAGGAAGCAGTGCCAGGTGTATGCAGGTCCTGCAGGAACTTGTCGAGCTTGGCTTCATTGCGCAGGTTCAGGCTGAGCGTCACATGGACCGGTTCGCCTTGCGCCAGCTGCACGGCGGTTGCGGCGGGGGTTACCACGCTGGCATCGGCTGCCACGCTCTTTTGATTCGCTTGGACTTGCGGCAAGAACGCTTGGGTCTTGGTGGTGACCCAAGCGCTGTTGTCCGCCACGGCTGCGTGGACAGACAATGATGCAAACACCAGGGACAGCGCCAATGACAACGCCGAAGCCTGGGGAATCGCAAAATTTGCTGCTAGTGCTTTCGCTGATATTTCCGATTTCATTTGCTTATTCCTCTTGAATGGAACAGATAAAAGACGCCGCAGCCTTGCATTGCGATCGGCAATGCAAAGTTGATTTGGCGCTGGAGTCTGCATCACCGGTTGTGATGCAGGGTTTTAACGAGACGTGATGTCCGTTAACTGGATGGCCGCAGCGAGAGCGCTGGCGATGCCGGAAGATCAGGGGGAGCCGCGGTGCGATGCGCTGCAGCTGATGAGCAGCGCGAGCGGACGGAGATCGAATTGAATCTGGTGCAAATCATGAGACTTCCCTCTTGAGGATTAACCACGGCATCGATGACTCTTTTGGAGCGGACGCCGTGTGAAAAATCAACGCTTCACATCTTTTTTTTATGATTCAAAACTATCTGTCTGACGATCCAGAATAAATCAATTATTTCCACGTGGCAATAGCAATTCAACTGATATTTTCTTCTATCGAATCACGTATTTCGTTGCATCCCTGTTTCCGTTAAAACCCCGTTCAAACCCTTGTATTCATTGGCTCGAATCAATTCCTGCTCCGATGATGGGAGCGTTCTCCGGCTTGATATTCCGCGTCGAAAAAAACGCACCAAAATTAATCATCGAACGCGGCAATGTGGCCCATAAAGTGGCGCCGACAATCAGCGCGCCGCCGACCCAGGACAGCGTGCCAAGTTTTTCGCCAAGCCAGAAAGAAGCAAACAACGCACCGAACACCGGCTCGCTTCCCATCAACAGGGAAACCCGGGTCGGGTTGCTGCGCCGCAGTCCATAGTTCTGCGCAAAAAATGCAAAGATGGTGCAAAACAACACCAGGTAAACCGTGCTCACCCAGAAGCTCGGATCGCTCGGCAACGGCGGCAGTCCGCCTTGCATGAACAGGCCGGCGACCAACAGGCAGCCGAAACCGACTACCCCGGATTGCACCGCGGTCAGGGTCAGGTTGGACATGTCCTTGTCGGCCGTCAGGCGTTTGGTCATGACCATCATGAAGGCGCGCAATAAAGCCGCCGCCAGCATCAGGCCGTCGCCCAGGTTGAATGTCAGGTTGCTGCCGATGGTCAGCAGCCAAGTGCCAAGGAGCGAAACAAAAGCCACCACAAAAGCGCTGACCGGCGGCCGTTGCGCCATCACCAGCCATTCGACGAAAGGCGTAAAGACCACGCACAGGCTGATCAGGAAAGCGGCGTTCGAAGCCTGCGTCAGCGCTACGCCGAAGGTCTCGCAAATAAAGATGGCAAGCAGGATCAGGCCCAGCGGCACGCCGGCCCGCAACGCCGCCCGTCCTTCCGGCCTGGCCAGCTGGCGCAGGCTTGGCAGCAGTAAAAAGAAGGTCATGCAGAAGCGGATCGCGACAAATCCCAGCACCGGATAAAACACCAGCGCGTCCTTGGCGACGCCATAGCTGGTGCCCCAAACGATCGCAACCAGCAGCAGCAGCAAATCGGCGAACCAGAGACCTTTGGCAGATGAGTTGGGGGATCGGCTGGCAGATGAGATCGTCACTTCGCTTTACTCCGGATAGCGCTATCAGCGCTATCAGTTAGGAAAAAAAAACGTTCCGCCTAGGTGGAGGCTGAGCGGAACAAACGGCGGGAGCACCGAGGATATTGGTCAGGGTAAATCTCGCTTAATCAAGCACACTTAACTAAGCTTGGGTTCTGGTATAGGCAATCACCAGCACGTCTCTGAATGCTTCACGCTTGGCTTCATACGGCAGCACCTTGGTCACGCCGTGCATGGTGCGGGCATCGTCGGCCAGCATCAGGTCCATCGGATCGGTCAAGGTGTAGCGGCACATCAGCTTGCCGGCGACATCGGTAATATAGGTTTCGCCGCCGGCCACGTTATGACGGCGCACCATCATGGTCACGATGTAGTCGACGCCGTCGCGGTGCAGTCCTTCCGGCGTCGGGTTGCCTGGAACATGGGAGCTGGCGCGTATGCGGTAAGGGTGCAGGCGGATATTCCATTTGCCGCTGTCGCCCTCGACCCTGTCGAACACTTGCGCCAGCGACAGCAGCAGGCCGGACAGGAAAGGGTTGTCGATGAAGTGCTGCTCGAGCGGCTCAAAATGGCGGGCAATGTCGCCATTCAGTTTATTGACGTAGCTTGGCTGCACGTATGGCGCATGCGGCAGCTGCTGCAGCAGACCGTCGGCGCTGTCCAGCTCGAATGCGCTGTAGCGGCGGAAACGATAGTTGCCCTTGTCGCCCATGTACTTGTCTTGCGGCAGGTTGTTCCAGCAGCTGGCGAATTCGTCCCAGGTCGCCGGATCGACATCGCAGGCAGCTTGCACGGCGCGGCCCGACATCACGCTGAATTGCCGCTGGCGCAGCTCATTACTGAGATGGTCGATGATGGGCGGGGCGATCCTGATGGGCGCCAAGACGTCGATTTCCATTTAGTTTTCCTCGGCCAGCAGCTTGCTGGCATCCAGCACGGAATTCGTCGGCAACGACAACTGCCGGCTGGAGCGCTGCGCAGCAATATCCTTTTCCCAGCTGTCGCGGTCAGTCAGGTACAGCGGTGCATCGGCGCGGATCGCGCAGACATCGGCAGCGCCGGCGCGCAAGCGGTAGTTGACGGTGCCGCTGACATATTGCACGGTTTCCTGGATGAAGCGATCGGTAGCGGCGCGCAGAGGCGTGAACCAGCGCCCTTCGATGGCTTCCCGCACCCACAATTGTTCCATGTGCAGTTTTTCGCGCAGCAGTTCAGCGTCCAGCACCGCGGTTTCCAGGTGCCGGTATGCTTCCAGCAACACCATGGCGGCCGGCGCTTCGCGTACTTCCAGCACCTTCTCGCCCTGCTCCAGATGCTCCAGGCCGCAATAACGGCCGATGCCGAAAGCGCCGACGCGGCGGTTCAGGTGTGCGATCAGCTCTACCAATGGCAATGCCTCGCCGTCGATGGCGACCGGGCGGCCGCCGTCGAACCTGATCGACAGCTCGCTGCTGACAGGCGCCGGATCGACCACGGCAGTCCAGTCAAACAGCGATTCCGGCACCCAGAACGATTCCGGATTGTCCAACGAGCCGGATTCGAATTCGCGGCACCACAGGTTGGCGTCGCCGCTGATGCCGCGCGCCTGGAAGTGCGGCAGGCCGGCTGCGCGCAAGGCTTCGATTTTTTCTTCGCGGGAGATCGCGGTGTATTCGTAAGGCGTGCCGTAATAACCGGCGTAACCGAGTTGCGCAATCGCGCCGTTCAGGCGGCGCAGGGTGTTCTGCGACTGGTTGGCGGTATGGACGATGGCGTTGCAGCCGAGGCGCAAGGCGGTTTCGACCGCGAAGCGGGCGATGATCGGGCGCGACAGCGAGGAGCTGATCGGATAGATGCCCATGTAGCGGGCATTGGCGCGGATCGCCGGCAGCACGGCATCTTCGGCGAACGCCTGCTGGCCGTCGATCACCAGCAGCTCGGCGCCGAAGTGCGCGGTGATCTGCTGCAGGTCGGCGGCGTTGATGCCCTCGCCCAGGTCCACCGTCAGCGCCGTCACGCGGCAACCGCTGTCGACCAGGCACTTCAAGGCATAGGTACTATCCAGTCCACCACTGAACAAAGTCAGGACATGCTCGCAGTGAGCCGCAACCAGTTTCAGGTCGTCGATGCTGCGTATTCTTTTTAGCGGCTGAATCATGGGCGCTCCGACATTCAAAAACTAGATAGTATGAATAAATCAATAAAAACAATCACCAATGAATGTAATTATGTTTTATTCCAGCAAATACGATAATCTATGTATTCAGAACAACACTTGTGCACGGCGGGAACAAATGGGAGCTAATCGATATATCAAGCTGATGCCGGACATGGCGGTGTTCGTCCGGGTGGTGGAAACCGGCAGTTTTTCGACTGCGGCTCTGGAGCTTGGCATGACGCCCTCGGCTGTCAGCCGCCAGGTGTCGCGTTTGGAACAGGCATTATCCGTCAGATTGCTGGAACGCACCACCCGCAAGCTGCGCCTGAGCGAATCCGGCAGCGAAGCCTACCAGCGCTGCCTGGAGATGGTGGGGGCGGCCAAGGCGGCGATGGAAGTGGCCGACAAGTTCGTGGCGGTGCCGCAGGGCCTGCTGCGGGTCGGCATGCCGAAAGCCTTCGGCAAGGGCGTGGTGACGCCGCTGATTGCCAGTTTCCTCGAAAAATACCCGCAGGTCGATGTCCAGCTGATCCTCACCGACCGCCACGTCGACCTGATCAACGACGACGCCGACCTGGTGATCCGGATCACCAGCCAGCCGGCCGACGGCCTGGTGGCGCGGCCGCTGATGTCGATTGACCAGGTGCTGTGCGCCACTCCCAGCTACCTGGCCCAGCACGGCACGCCGAAACAGCCGCAAGACCTGTGCAGCCACAGTTGTCTCTATCTGGGCGAAAATCCAGGCGATTCCGACTGGCACTTCATGCGTCAGGGCGAAACCACCATCATCAAGGTGCGCGGCCGTTATATCGTCAACCACAGCGAAGCGCGCCTGGACGGCGTGCTGCAAAACCTCGGCATCGGCTGCCTACCCTACTTCATCGTGCGCAACGCCCTTGAGCAGGGGCTGGTCAAAGCCGTGCTCACCGATTGGGAATTCATCGCCGCCTACCAGGGCACGGCGTTCATACAGTATTTGCCGACACGCTACCTGGCGCCCAAGATGCGCGTCTTCATCGACCATCTGGCGTCACACATGGAAGCTGACCTGAAACCTCTGGACCGGCGGCGCCTGGCGTCCGACAAATGAAGCGGCTGGCCGGCGGCAAGCTGATCCTGGCGGCTGCCGGCCTGGTTTTCCTGTATGGCCTCCCGGCCGCCGGCTGCGGCGCGCAGCAGGTGATGGTCGATACCGGCCATACCGCCGAGAATCCCGGCGCCACCGGCCCCGGCGGCAGCCGCGAGTTCGACCTGAACCGGCAATTCACCCTCGCCCTCGGCCTGGCGTTAAAAGCGCAGGGGCTGGATGTGATCGACGTCGCCGCGCAGGGCTCGCCGCTCTCCTTGCCGGCGCGGACCAAGGCCAGCGCCAAGGCGGCGCTGTTCGTCTCGATCCATCACGATTCGATGCAGCAAGCCTGGCTCGACGCCGGCAGGAGCCGCGAATTTTCCGGCTACGCATTGTTTGTTTCCGCCAGCAAACCCTACTATGCGCGCAGCCTGGACTGCGCCAAAAGCATCAGCCTCCGCCTGCAGGACATCGGCGAACATCCTTCGCTCTATCACGCGGTTCCTGTCCCGGGCGAAAACCGCCCTTTGCTTGACCGGCAGCTGGGCATCCATCGCTTCGACGAACTGGCGGTGCTGAGAACCGCCGAATCGCCGGCTTTGCTGATCGAGGTCGGCGTGCTGGCCAATCCCGACCAGGAACCGCGCCTGGCATCGCCGCAGTTTGCCGCCAAAGCCGCCCGCGCGGTCGCGGCCGGCATACGGCAGTGCCTGCCCGCGACGCCCTAGCAATTCCCCTGGCTTCAGCGATGCTGCTCGACAAAAGCCTGCAGGGCCGGATCGCGCAGCGCGAATACCTCGAACAAGCCTAGTGCATCCAGCGCCGCAACGGCTTCAGCCATATGCTGCTCCGCTTGCTGCCGGCTGGCGGCCGTCGCCGACGGATCGAGGAAGGTGCGGGCGTTGACCAGGAAAGCGCCGACAGTGCCTTTGCGCACCACGGTACCGTTGAAATCGCCGCTATCGACGTGGTTCGGAAGAAGGTCTTCTGCTCGCATGGTTGTGCTCCTTTTGATATGGAGCCTTCAGTATGCGATGCAGAATGT
Source organism: Collimonas fungivorans (assembly GCF_028292705.1). Lineage (GTDB taxonomy): Bacteria > Pseudomonadota > Gammaproteobacteria > Burkholderiales > Burkholderiaceae_D > Collimonas > Collimonas fungivorans_B. The sequence goes on from NZ_JAQGLV010000138.1 coordinate 11,758, forward strand.
GGCCTGGCTTGCGCCATTAAGCCATAATATGTCGCATGCAAGCCAAACCACACACCCTGCTGGACCCGGCCCGAGCCGATGGCCAGGACGGGCCGGAAGTCATCGCGGTGCATTGCCGCAGCGATGATTTCCGCGCCACGCCGCGCCATAGCCATGCGCGCGGCCAGCTGATCGCCGCCGCCAGCGGTTTGCTCAGCATAGATACCGGCGACGAACGGCTGGTGGTGCCGCCCAGCCACGCCGTCTGGATACCCGGCGGACAGCCGCACAGCTTGCGGTCGCACGGTCCCTTCGACGGCTGGAGCGTGTATGTCTCGCCTGCCGCACATTCACGGCTGCCGCGGCAAGCGCTGGTGCTGCAGGTTTCGGGCTTGTTGCGCGCGGCGGTATTGCGGGCGGCCAGCTGGTCAGATGTGCTCGCGGTCGATGAAATGCAGGCGCGCGTACTGGCTGTCATCCTCGATGAAATCGCCAGCCTGCCGCAGGAAAAACTGGCGCTGCCGTTGCCGGCCGAGCGGCGCCTGAAAAAAATCGCCCAAGCCCTGGCGGACAACCCGGCGGACCAGCGCAACCTGCAGCAGTGGGCCGAGTGGGCTGCGATTGCGCCCAGGACCCTGACCCGGCGCTTCGCCGCGGAAACCGGCATGCCCTTCTCCGAATGGCGCCAGCGCGCGCGGCTGATGCGCGCCCTGGAACTGCTGATGGCGGGGCAGCCGGTCACCGGCGTCGCCATCGATCTCGGCTATGACAGCCTGAGCGCATTCATCGCCATGTTCAGGCGCTCGCTGGGCGTCTCTCCGAGCAAATACCTGTCAGCAAAAAACGGCGTGGCCTGAACCTTCGGCCGGGCAGGAACAGTACGCGATTTTTACGCGGCGTTTACAGGCCGGCCATCCCTTTTTAGAGAATCTTTACGTCCTGCCTGCTAACCTGTAATCACCGAAACGACCAGTAGATATCCTCTATGAATCAGGTAATCCCAGCAGCATGGCGCTTCTCTTCGCTTCCCGCTGCAGTCTCAAGAAAAATCCAGCCCCCTGCCTTGCCTTTCCTCTCGCATTCCTATCGCCAGCCGACACTTCCCGTTCAAAAAGATTTCATGATGCGCATCACCGTAGATGCCGCTTCGGTGGCCGAGCTGCGCCGCGTCATCGTCAGCACCTGCGGCGACCTCATGATCTACATGCGGGTCAAGCCGGTCGACCACGCCAGCAAGATGAAATTCTGGCTGTGCCTGAGCAAGAACTCGATCGACGCCGTCATCGGCAACATCATGCGCGCCTTGCCGCAGGCAGAATTCGGCCGCATCACGCCGCTGCTGCCGGCATGAGCGCCGCCGCCAAATCACTCCCACTCCAACTGAAAACAGCAAATCATGTCCATATTTGAAGGTATCTGGGTTCCTCTCGTCACGCCTTTCCGGCAAGGCAAACTCGATCTCTACGGCGCCCAGCAGCTGGCCCTGAATCTGTCCGCCGCCGGCGTGCACGGCCTGGTGGTGTGCGGCACCACCGGTGAGGCCGCGACCTTGAGCGAACACGAGCAAGAAAAAATGTTGTGCAGCGTGATGGAAGCGGTGCAAGAGCGCTGCCCGGTGGCGATGGGCATCAGCGGCAGCGACACACGAGCGGTCACGGAAAAAATCGAGCGCCTGAACGCCTTGCGCCCGGCCGCTTTCCTGGTCTCGGCGCCGTCTTATGTGCGTCCGTCGCAGGAAGGCATACGGCTGCATTTCGAAGCGCTGGCCGCAGTCGCCGAAAGTCCGCTGATCCTGTACAACATCCCGGCCCGGACCGGCGTCAATATCGACGTCGCTACCGTGAGCGCGCTGGAACAGCATGCCAATATCGTCGCGATCAAGGAAAGCAGCGGCAACCTGGCGCAAACCATGGAACTGATCAACCGCACCGACCTGCGCATCCTGTGCGGCGACGATACTTTGCTGTTCAATACGCTGTGCCTGGGCGGACACGGCGCCATTTCCGCCGCCGCCCACATACGGCCGGACCTGTTTGTGCATTTGTTTGAACTGGTGCGCGCCGCCCAGCTCGGCTCGGCGCGCGCCCTGTTCAAGCAGCTGCTGCCGATGATCCAGCTGCTGTTCTCGGAACCGAACCCCGGTCCGGTGAAGGCTGCGCTGGCCATGCAGGGCCAGATACAAGACGAACTGCGCCTGCCGATGACAAGGATGTCGGCGGCGGGCCGGGTCAAGCTGGCCAGGGCGCTGGAAAAATTGATGACGGTGCCGGTTGCCGGAAAAAACGCGCAGCCGGAATCCGCCATGCGTGGCAAATCCCGGTTGCTGGGGCTGGTGCGGTGAGCGGTCCTATCCTTGGCGGTGGCTGATTTCCACCCGGATCCCGCCCGGCGCCTGCAGGAAGAACACGCAGGCGCCGCGCGATTCCTGCACCGGACTGATTTGCTCGAGTGGCGCGCCCTTCAGCCGGACGTAGGCAGCGTGCACCGCCTGGTCTGAATCCAGCAGGAAGCCGATATGGAATGAATCCGGGAAAGCGCCGCTGTCGGTGGCTGCCCTGCGGTTGAGCACCAGCACCAGGCCGCCCTCGCCGCGCAGGATCGCCATCTCATGGTCGCCCATGGTTTGCAGGTGCTGGAAGCCAAGGTAATCCTGGAAAAAAGCTGAGGTAGCGGCAACGTCGGGGACGGGCAGATCGATGTGATTCAGTTGCATGGTGGTTCTCCGAAAGTCAACACTGGGTTCGACCGTGGAATGCGGAGAGATGGAAGCTGCACGCCCGAACGAACCCGTTGGGCGCACAAGCGCCGGGGTTCGCCGCGGGTTCTCATGCAGGCACGAGAGCAGGGCTTCCTGGAAGCAGGAAGGGAGCGGGCTTACCAATTACCGCTCCGGCCTTTTTCGACCAAGAAATTATATAACCGTCGCCCTG
>NZ_JAQGLV010000193.1 GCF_028292705.1 Collimonas fungivorans
GCCGCCGACAAGAAACCGGCGAAATTCGTGCTGCAGGTCGCCGCGCTGGCGTCGCAGGACAAGGTCGACGAGCTGCAGGGCAAACTGAAAGAAGCCGGCATCCGCTCCTATACGCAAAAAGTCCCGACCCAGGCGGGCGAACGGATCCGTATCCGCGTCGGCCCGTTCAGCAGCAAGGAAGAGGCTGAAAAGACCCGCGCCAAGCTGGGCAAGCTGGGGCTGAACGGCAGCCTGATCCCGGGTTGAGCGCGGGCGGCTTGATTCGGCCGCATTTGGCGCCATATAGACCACTGACCAGGGAAATACAGGCAGCGTGACAATTTTCGACTATCTGGTGTTTTTTGTACTGATCTGCTCGGTCGTGATCAGCACCCTGCGCGGCCTGGTAAAGGAAATCCTGTCATTGGCGAGTTGGGTCATTGCCTTGGTGGTGGCCAACGCGTATGGTGAAAATCTGGCAAAATTGCTCCCCGACGCGATTCCGGGGAATGTAACGCGCTTAATCGTGGCTTTCCTAGCCCTGTTTATTGGCGTAAGGTTATTAATGATGTTGTTGAGTTCGGCGCTCGACGCCGTGGTCAAGGCCAGCGGCCTGGGGACGGTGGACCATGGGCTGGGCGTGCTGTTCGGGCTGGCGCGCGGCCTGGTGCTGGTGCTGGCGGCGGTCCTGGTGTGTGGTGCTACGGCGATTCCGCAACAGCCTTTCTGGCGCGACGCGATGCTGAGCCCGCTGGCGGAAGCTGCCGCGCGAAGTGTTATTCCCTATTTGCCGGGACAGTTCGCCAGCCACCTGAAGTTTTGAATTTGTTTGACCGGACTTGCGCAGGTTTCGTAGCAAAGCTCGTGGCAAGATCGCAAGTCCCTTGAGTACCGGATTGTTTATCGTTTAGGAGTCCACCATGTGTGGCATAGTCGGCATCGCTTCCCACAACCCCGCCAATCAGCTCATCTATGACGCCTTGTTGCTTTTGCAGCATCGCGGCCAGGATGCAGCGGGGATCGCAACCAACCACGGCAACGGATTTTTCATGCACAAGGCCAACGGCCTGGTGCGCGACGTTTTCCGTACCCGCAACATGCGTTCCTTGCCAGGCAACTACGGCATCGGCCAGGTGCGTTATCCAACCGCAGGCACCGCCAGCGCGGAAGAGGCGCAACCGTTTTACGTCAATGCGCCGTTCGGCATCATCCTGGCGCACAACGGCAACCTGACCAACGCCGAGCAGCTGAAGATCGAGATGTTCAAGAACGATCGCCGCCATATCAACACCGATTCCGATACCGAAGTGCTGCTCAACGTACTGGCGCACGAGATCCAGCAAGAAACCCGCGGTTACTCGCTCGATCCGGGCGTGCTGTTCAAGGCCGTGGCCAATGTCCACAAACGGGTGCGCGGTTCTTACGCCGTGGTGGCGCAGATCGCCGGCCACGGTTTGCTGGCTTTCCGCGATCCCTACGGCATCCGGCCGCTGTGCATCGGCCTCAACGAAACCGACAAGGGCACCGAATACGTCATCGCCAGCGAATCGGTCGCGCTGGAAGGCCTGGGTTTCCGCTTCCTGCGCGACGTGACGCCGGGCGAAGCGATTTTCATCGACATCGACGGCCAGATGTACAACCAGCAGTGCGCCGACAATCCGACCCTGAATCCTTGCGCCTTTGAATTCGTCTACCTGGCCCGTCCCGATTCGATCATCGACGGCGCCTCGGTATATGCTACCCGCCTGAAAATGGGCGAGTACCTGGCCGACAAGATCAAGCGCGAATTCCCCAGCGGCGACATCGACGTGGTCATGCCGATTCCCGATTCGTCGCGTCCGGCCGCAATCCAGCTGGCGCTCAAGCTGAATATCGAATACCGCGAAGGTTTCATCAAGAACCGTTACATCGGCCGCACCTTCCTGATGCCAGGGCAGGCGATCCGCAAGAAATCGGTACGCCAGAAACTCAACGCGATCGGTTCCGAATTCAAGGGCAAGACCGTGCTGCTGGTCGACGATTCGATCGTGCGCGGCACCACCAGCCGCGAGATCGTGCAGATGGCGCGCGATTCCGGCGCCAAGCGCGTGATCTTCGCCTCGGCCGCGCCGCCGGTGAAATTCCCCAACGTCTACGGCATCGACATGCCGACCCGCGGCGAGCTGATCGCCTACGGCCGCAGCGATGAAGAAGTGTGCCGCGAAATTACCGCTGATGCGCTGGTGTACCAGGATATCGACGCCCTCAAGCGTTCGATTTCCGACATCAATCCATTGCTGAGGAATTTCGAAGCTTCCTGCTTCGACGGCAACTACATCACCGGCGATATTTCGCGCGACTACCTCGACCGCATCGAGTTCGCACGCAACAATCCCAAGCCTGAAAGCGAAGACGCGGTGCGTTCGCAGCTGAACCTGAGCCTGGCGCAAGTCGACTAGTTTTACTCAGTGCGGGACTGCAAGGCAGGGTGGCCAGATGTTTGCCCACCCTGCGCGCGCCGAAGCTCCCAGATAAGTATCGATCAAACATGACTCAAAAATACGGCTTCACCACCACCATCCTGCACAGCGACCGCCAGAAAGCCATCGAGCACGGCGCCCCGCACAAGCCTATCCACACCTCGGTGACCTGGGGCTACAGCGATGCACGCCAGCTGGCCGATGTATTCCAGGGCAAGCAGTCAGGTTATCGCTACGGCCGCCAGGGCAATCCGACCGTCGCGGCGCTGGAGGACAAGGTCACCAAGATGGAGGGCGGCCTGGCTACCATCTGCTTCGCTTCCGGCATGGCGGCGATCGGCGCGGTGATACAAGGCTTGCTGCGCGAAGGCGACCACGTGGTGTCTTCCGTATTCTTGTTCGGGAATACCGCCAGCATGTGGCAAACCTACGGCGGCCAGGGCGGCAAGGTAACCATGGTCGATGCTACCGATGTGGCGCAGGTGGAAGCGGCATTGACGCCGGCGACCCGTGTCGTGTTCGTTGAAACCATCGCCAATCCGCGCACCCAGGTCGCCGACCTCAAGCGCATCGGCGAGCTGTGCCAGGCGCGCGGCATCTTGTTCGTGGTCGACAACACTATGACTTCGCCTTACCTGTTCCAGCCCAGGCTGGTGGGCGCCGGCCTGGTGATCAATTCCCTGACCAAGTCCATCGGCGGCCACGGCAACGCCCTGGGCGGCGCAGTCACCGACACCGGTTTGTTTGACTGGAGCCGTTTTCCCAACATCCTCGACGCCTACAAGCGCAATCCGCAGCCGCAATGGGGACTGGCGCAAATGCGCGCCAAGAGCCTGCGCGATTTCGGCGCTTCGCTCGGACCCGAGGCCGCGCATCATATCGCGGTAGGCGCTGAAACCATCGCGTTGCGCATGGAGCGCAGCAGCGCCAGCGCGTTGGCGGTGGCGCAGATGCTGGAAGCCGATCCGCGGGTGGCGGCGGTGCATTACCCGGGACTGGCTTCACATCCGCAACATGCTTTGGCAGCGGACCTGTTTCGCTCAAGCGGCTATCTGTTCAGTTTTGAATTGAAGCAGGATATCGATTGCTTCGATTACCTGAACCGGCTGAAACTGGCGATTTCCGGCACCCACCTGGGCGACAACCGGACCCTGGTGATCGCGGTTGCGCATACCATTTTCTACGAGATGGGAGCAGAGCGCCGCGCCGCCATGGGCATCAGCGAATCGCTGATCCGGGTGTCGGTCGGGATTGAGGATACGGCAGACCTGGTGGAAGACTTCAGGCAGGCGCTGCAAGCTTAAGCCGGCAGAACCGTAACTATGCGGGGTGGACATGGTCCACCCCGTTTGCATTTCAGATGGTGTTGCGGTCCAGCCATTTCGGCACCAGATGCGGTACAAACGACTTGAAGCGTTGCAGCAGCTCTGCGCCGTGCGCTTCCGCGATCAGGATTTCTGCCTGCTCGCCTTTCAGGAAACGCTGCGACACCATATGCTGGATGAACTGCAGCAAGCCGTCGTAAAAACCGTCGACATTCAGCAGGCCGATCGGCTTCTGGTGGAAGCCCAGCTGGGCCCAGGTGAATACTTCGAACAATTCTTCCAGCGTGCCTACGCCGCCCGGCATCGCAATAAAGCCATCCGACAGGTCCGCCATCATTGCCTTGCGCTCGTGCATGTCCTTGACGATATGCAGCTGCGTCAGGCCCTTGTGGCCCAGTTCCTTTTGCAGCAAGGCCTGGGGAATCACGCCGGTGGCCCGGCCGCCCAGGCGCAGCACTTCATCGGCAATGATGCCCATCAGGCCGACGTTGCCGCCGCCGTACACTAGCGCGATGTCCTGTTCGACCATGGCTTGCGCCAGTCCGCGCGCCGCTTCCGCATAAACCGGGGTGGCGCCGGGAGAAGAACCGCAATAAACGCAGAGAGATTTGATTTCTTGCATAGATAGAAAATATAGAAAGATGATGTGACTGCAGCGGCAGGGCGCCGCCGCACCGGTCAGGCGTTGGTTTGCAGGTATTTTGTTTTCAGCTGCTCGAAATGCAGCAGGGTTTCGCCGCGCAGGTACGGATGCATCAGCGAGAGGACCTGGTAGCAGCCGCTTGCCAGTGCGTGCTCGACTACCGCCTGCTCGGTGTACTGGCGCGGATTGAGGACGTACTGGTAAGACAGCCAGTAGCTGGCTACCACCACCATGTTGGACGACAGGGCGTCGATCTCGGCCGGGCTGGCCTGCAGCGTCTGGTCTTCGTGCAAGCCCTGGCACAGTTCTTTGACTACCGCTATCTTGTGGCCGAAGATTTCCTTGAAGTGCAGCTCCAGGGTGCGGTTGCGCGACAGCAGGTCGTTGAGGTCGCGATAGAAGAAGCGATAGCGCCAGATCAGCTGGAACATGTGGTGCAGATAGTGCCAGACGTCGTGCATGGTAGGACGCTGTCCTTGCGTCATGGCCAGCATGCGGCTGATTTCTTCTTCGAAGGTGACGAAGATCGAGTTGACGATATCGTCCTTGTTCCGGAAATGGTAATACAGGTTGCCAGGCGAGATCTTCATCTCGTCGGCGATGATGGTGGTGGTGATGTTGGGTTCGCCGAACTCGTTGAAGAGCCGTAACGACAGGTCCATGATTTTTTCGCGGGTACGACGCGGCGCCTTTTGCTCCATGACTTTATTTTCTTTCTGATATCCAATGCACAATGCTGCAATGCTGTTTTACCAATTGGCAATTATGCTCACTAAGATTGTATATTGCTTCGCGCCTATCGTCGTAAATGTATTGCTGAAATGATAGTAATTGCATTTGCCGGCATCGCCACGATCATCCTGCCGCTGTTATAAAATGGAGGGCCGGCGACTGCTCTCAGCCCGCCCGGTCTCAACCGCAGCAACGCTTCACATTTTAAAAGGTCAGCATGTCACAGTCTCCCCCGCAACGTCCCGACACTCCCTGCGTGGCAGTCTGTTCCACCACTTTCGACGATGTCTGCCGCGGCTGCGGCCGTACCGTCAATGAAGTGGCGCACTGGGTCTTCATGACCGAGGAAGAAAAGACCAAGGTCTGGGAGCGGATCACCGCCGAGGGTTACCCGCGCCGCCAAGGCTGACGGCATTAATTATCGCCATAACCCTGCGGGTTCTGGCTGTGCCAGCGCCAGTGGTCGGCGCACATGTCGGCCAGGCCCTTGCCGGCGCGCCAGCCGAGCAGTCTTGATGCCTGTGCCGGATCAGCATAACAGCTGGCGGTATCGGCAGCGCGGCGCGCCCTGATTTCATACGGGATGCGGCGCACGCTGACGGTTTCGAAAGCATCCAGCATTTCCAGTACGCTATAACCGCGCCCGGTGCCCAGGTTGACGGTGAAGCCGCGCCTGTTGCCGAACAGGTAGCGTAGCGCAGCGATATGGGCATCCGCCACGTCAGTCACATGGATGTAGTCGCGCACCCCGGTGCCGTCGGCGGTAGGATAATCGCCGCCGAATATCGGCAGCATGGCTTGTTGCCCCGACGCGACACGCGCCATGGCCGGCAGCAGGTTGTCCGTCATGGTGCGCGACGCTTCGCCCATGATGCCGCTGACATGCGCCCCGACCGGATTAAAATAACGCAACACGCCAATCGCCCAGCTGCTGTCCGCGGCGCCCAGATCCGTCAGCACCTGTTCCACCATCAGTTTCGACTGGCTGTACGGATTGCTGGCGCGCAGCGTGGCGGTTTCCGCGATCGGCACCGTGGCCGGCGCGCCGTACACCGCCGCTGACGAGCTGAACACGAAATTCCTGACGCCATGCCGCTGCAAAGCCTGCAGCAGGGTTACCGTGGCGCTGACGTTGTTGTGGAAATAGCGCAGGGGTTGTTCCACCGATTCGCTCATGATCTTGAGTCCGGCGCAGTGGATGACGGCGTCCACGCTATGCGCCTGCAGCAGGCGGTCGAGGGCGGGGCGGTCGCCGACATCGATCTGGTGGAAATCGATCTTGCCATCGCCGCAACGTTCCGCGCGGCGTATCGCCTCCAGCGAGCTGTTCGACAGGTTGTCGACGCCTAGCACCGAATATTTTTCGGACAGCAGCGCCGCGCAGATATGGGAGCCTATATAGCCTGCAGCGCCGGTCACCAGGATTGTGTTGTTTTTGATCGTCAAAGTGACTGTAATTTATTAGAATTGATCGGTTTTGGGCCTGATTTTGGGTATTTTAATGCTAAAACATACTGTAACTTACTGTATATTCCGGCCTAAAAACCACCATGTCATGAGAGAGTGACAGTAAAGGTCAAAGATCGTAGTACTGTGTGATTAAGAACGTTTCTCTGCGGCATATACTTTATAATGCCGCCAAAAATCCAGGAATTGCCATCGGCTCAACTCCCAAGATTGCTGGCAGAAAATAAAATAGATTTAATGGGTGTTGGAGAATGGTGAGATGAAACTCGGGGGAGTTCGGTTTTCAATTGTATCTGATGCAGCATGGGCGCCCGGGCTGGATACGGCCGCCGCATGGCTAGCCTGGGCGCAGCAGCCATATGCCATCGAAGGCAGCGGCGATGCGGCCGTTGCCGCCATGCCCGCGATGCTGCGCCGGCGTGCCGGCGCCATGGGCAAAATGGCGCTGGAAGCGGCTTATCGCTGCCTCGATGGCAAGACAGGCGTGCCAACCGTGTTTTGTTCCCGCCATGGCGAGTGTGCACGCTCGATAGAGCTGCTGGCCGACCTGGCCCAAGACCAACCCTTATCTCCCACTTCTTTCAGCCTGTCGGTCCACAACGCCGCCGCCGGCCTGTTTTCGATCGCGCGCAAGGACCAGGCCAGCCATACCGCCCTGGCGGCCGGACACAGCGGCGTCGAGCATGCGGTGATTGAAGCCTGCGGCTTGCTGGCCGACGGCGCGCCGGAGGTGCTGCTGGTGGTTTATGACTGCCAGTTGCCAGAACTGTTTCAAGAGTTCCAGGATTGCCAGGAGCAGCCGTTTGCCTGGGCCTGGCTGATGTCCGCAGAAAGCGCCGGATCCGGCAACCGCATTGCACTGTCGTGGGACGGCGCTGGCAACGATGAAACGAATGCCATGGAACAGGAATCCAACAGTGACCGGCAGCCGGCCGGGCTGGATGTGCTGGGTTTTTACTTGCGCCGCGATCGCGAGCTGGTGCGCACCGCCGATGGACGCCGCTGGCGCTGGGGGCGTCTTGCTTAAGCGCATCATTAAACACGTGAATCGCTACTGGCGCGTGCTGGCGACCGGTTTCAGCTTCGTGCTGTTCGCGGTCGGCGGCCTGCTGCTGCGGGTCCTGGTGTTTCCTGTATTGAATCTGCTGATATGGGAAAGACAACTGCGGGTACTGGTGGCGCGTCGCGTGATCCGCCTGGTATTTCGCGGTTTTGTCGGGTGCATGCGCGGCCTCGGGGTGCTGGATTACGATATCCGCGGGCTGGAACGGCTGGAGCGGCAAGGTTTGCTGATCCTGGCAAACCACCCGACCTTGATCGACACGGTGTTCCTGATGGCTTTCGTCAAGCGCGCCGACTGCATTGTCAAAAGGCGGCTCTGGGACAACCCGTTTACGCGCGGACCGATAAGGGCCGCCGGCTATATCAGCAACGAGTACTGCGACAACGAGCATGGCGGCGGGCTGATCGAGGATTGCACCCGCTCCCTGCAGCGCGGCAGCAACCTGATCATTTTTCCGGAGGGCACCCGCACCGCGGGCGACGGTCAGATCAATTTAAAGCGCGGCGCGGCCAACATTGCTGTGCGCAGCCTGTCGAACGTAACGCCGGTAGTGATTCGCTGCCTGCCGCCGACCTTGGGCAAGGGCGTCAAATGGTGGCAAGTGCCGCCGATTGCCGCGCATTTCAGCATTGAAGTAAAAGAAGACATAGATGTCCACGAGTTTCTCGCAAAAGCCGGTAGCGAAGTGTTGGCAGCCAGGCATCTGACCGCCTATCTGCAAGATTATTTTAGGAAAGAAAGCCAGGGTTATGCAGCAGCTTGAAGAAGAAGTGAAGCAGGTCATCATCGATGTCCTGCAGTTGGAAGACATGACTCCCGCCGACATCGTCAGCGATGCGCCGTTGTTTGTCGACGGCCTCGGCCTGGATTCGATCGATGCGCTGGAACTCGGCGTGGCGATCCAGAAGCGCTACGGCATTTCATTGTCGGCGGATTCGGCCGAGACGCGCAACCATTTTGCTTCGGTACAGACGCTGGCTGCGATGATCGCCAGCAACAGAAAGAAATGACGGTGTGACATGATATTGAACAACTCAGTGACCAGCTCTGTGACCAGCTCAATGAGCAAGGAAGAAATCTACCTGTGGCTGGTGAACGTACTGCATGAAATGTTCGAGATCGACAAGGACCAGGTGACGCCCCAGGCCAACCTGTATACCGACCTCGATATCGACAGCATCGATGCGGTCGACCTGGTGGTCAAGCTCAAGCAGCTGACCGGCAAACGCCTGCAGCCGGACGTGTTCAAGGCGGTGCGCACGGTGCAGGACGTGGTCGACGCGCTGGCGGCCTTGCTGGCCGAGGACGAAAAGTAAGGCGCTCAGGGACATCGTGCTGAATTTTACCCGCTATATCAGGCGTTTTTTACCCACCGTAGTGAGCGTGCTGCTCACTTTGCTCTATCCGCTCGCGATCTGGCTCGGACACGGGCGGGTCGAGCCGCGCCTGCTGGCTTTGCTGCTGGTGCTGGCCGCGGCCAGCCGCCTGCCTGCACTGAAACTGAGCCGCGCCAGCCGCTGGTGGCTGGCCGGCGCCTTGCTGCTGGCGGCGCTGGCGATATGGAACAACGCCTTGCTGCCTCTGAAGCTGTATCCGGTGCTGGTCAATCTCGGCATGCTGGCTGTGTTCGGCTACAGCCTGCATGCGCCGCCATCGGTCATCGAACGCATGGCGCGCCTGAGCGATCCGGCCTTGCCTGCTTATGCGGTTGCCTATACGCGGCGGGTGACGCAGGTGTGGTGCGGTTTTTTTGTCGTCAATGGCATGCTGGCCTTGCTGACCGCGATCTGGGCTTCCGCCGCGGTCTGGTCGCTGTATAACGGCGTGCTGGCTTATGTGTTGATGGGCTGCCTGTTCGCCGGCGAATACCTGGTGCGGATCGTCGTCAGGCGCCGTCATCGCCGCCTCGAACAGCGGCCGGATGGACAACATGTCTGATTCGCCTAATCTCCTGACTTTTTTGAGTGCGCTGCGCGAGCACGAACAGCAGCGGCCATTTGCCTGGCGCGACGGCAAACCGCTGAGCCATGCCTGCCTGGTTGCCCAGGTTGCCGCCTGGCGGCGGGTGCTGTCGTCTCAGGCGGGATCGCGTTTCGCCTTGTACTCCAGCGATAGCGCCACCTTTGCCTGCATCCTGCTGGGCGCGTGGCAAGCCGGCAAGACTGTCTACCTGCCGGGCGACGTGCTGCCTGCTACCTGCGCCAACCTGGATACGCTGGTCGACGGTTATCTGGGCGACTTCCCGCCGCAATATGCGCCGCTGACCGATGCGCCGTTGACTGCCGCCGAGGCGGATGGCGCCAGGCCCGCGTTCAACGCGTTGCCGCCGGATTTCCCCGGGCTGGTGATTTATACCTCGGGCAGTACGGGCGAGCCGCAGGCAGTGCCGAAATTCCTGTCGCAACTGGCTGCCGAAGTGGCGTCCCTGGAGCATTTGTTTGGCGGCAGGATGGACGCTGCCGATATCGTCGCGACGGTTTCGCACCAGCACATCTACGGGTTGCTATTCAAAGTGCTGTGGCCTTTGGCTGCCGGCCGTGTTATCCATGCGCGCCAGCTTGAATACCTGGAAGAGTTCCAGCCGCTCAACGGCAAGCAGATTATCCTGGTCTCCAGTCCGGCCCATCTGAAGCGTTTGCCTGTTGCATTTTCTCAGGATCAAGCTGCCGCGATACGCGTCATATTTTCATCCGGCGGGCCGTTGCCGCCCGAAGTAGCCGCTGCCGCCGGGCAGGCGCTGGGGTCGATCCCGGTCGAGGTCTACGGCAGTTCCGAAACCGGCGGTGTGGCCTGGCGCCAGCGTCTCGCCGGCGCGGACGACAGCTGGCAAGCGATGCCGGCGGTTGCCTGGCGTGTCGCCGCCAACGATGAGGTGCTGGAAATCCGTTCGCCCCATTTGCCCGACGCCGGCTGGCATGCGCTGGCGGACCAGGTGCAAGCCGTCGACCACCAGCGTTTCCGCTTGAAGGGGCGCGTTGATCGCATCGTCAAGGTCGAAGAAAAGCGCATTTCCCTGGATGCGCTGGAGCGGCGTCTGAAGGCGATTGCGCTGGTGACGGATGCGCTCGTAATGTTGGTAGAGCAGCCGGAATTGCAGCAACGACAGCGGATTGCCGCTTTCGTAGTGCTGTCGGCAGCCGGTTCGGAAATTCTTGCGGCGCAAGGCAAGCTGGCGCTGAACCGCCTGCTGCGCGACGGCATCGCGCATGCGGTGGAAGCGATTGCGCTGCCGCGCAGCTGGCGTTACCTGGACGCGCTGCCGGTCAACGCACAAGGCAAGACTACCCGCGCCGACCTGCTGGCGCTGCTGGAGCCGGCGGTCGGCGCCGGCCTGGCCGCAGCTCCGCGCAAGCCTGCCGAGCGCCTGCTGGAGCAAGAACCCCAGCGCGTGCTGCTGGAATTGACGGTGCCGGCCGATCTCCTGTATTTCAACGGCCATTTCGAAGGCGCGCCGATTTTGCCCGGCGTGGTGCAACTCGACTGGGCGATCAGCTATGGCCGCCGCTACTTTGCACTGGCGCCGCATTTCCTCGGCATGCTCGGCCTGAAATTCCAGCGCGCGATCACGCCGGGCATGGTGGTGCAGCTGGAGTTGTTGCATGACCTGCAAAAAAGCAGCCTGGCCTTTCGCCTGTTCTCGGTTGCGGGACAGCACGCCAGCGGCCGCATCACTTTTGGAGCCGGCCATGCCGCAAGCTGACCTGACGGCTGCACTGGCGCCATTCAAGCCGTGTGCGGTGATCCCGGTCTATAACCATGAGCATGCCATCGGTTTTGTGCTGGCGGCAGTGCTGGCGCACGATCTGCATTGCATGCTGGTCGACGACGCCAGCTCCGCTTCCTGCGCGGCAGTGCTTGACGATTTGGCAAAGGCAAATCCCGAAACGGTTACTTTGTTACGTCACCCCGTCAATCGCGGCAAGGGCGGGGCAGTGCTGACCGGTGTCCGGCACGCAGCCGCAGCCGGTTATACCCACGCAATGCAGATCGACGCCGACGGCCAGCATCGCACTGACGATATTCCCCGCTTCCTGCAGCAAGCCGCGGCCCGGCCGCGCAGCGTGATTGCCGGTTGTCCGCAATATGACGAGAGCGTGCCGTCGATGCGCCTGTATGCACGCTACCTGACGCATGTCTGGGTCTGGATCAATACCTTGTCGCTGGATATCAAGGACTCGATGTGCGGATTCCGGGTCTATCCCTTGCCGTCCCTGATGCGCCTGATACAGCGCAAGAAACTGGGCGAGCGGATGGACTTCGATACCGAAGTGCTGGTGCGCCTGTATTGGGACGGCGTATCCATCGTCAATCTGCCGACCCGGGTTACTTATCCGATGGACGGCGTCTCGCATTTTCGCGTCGGCCTCGACAACCTGCTGATCTCACGTCTCCACGCCACCTTGTTTTTCGGCATGCTGTGGCGTGCGCCGCGCTTGCTGGGACGGCGTCTGCGCTTGACGCGAGGACAACCGTGAGCACCGGCCAACGCCATTGGGCGCAAATCAACGAAGCCAGTTTTGTGAACGGCATGCGGCTGTTGTTCGGGATATACCGGATCGCCGGCCGCTGGCCGTTCCGGTTCGCCCTGTATCCGGTGCTGGCCTGGTATTTGCTGAGCAAACCGGCGGCGCGGCGCGCGTCCATGGAGTACTTGCAACGGCTGTGCGCTTTCGACCCCGCACTAGCCAGGCTTAACCGGATCCGGCCGGATTGGCGTGGCGTGTTCCGGCATTTTTCCTCTTTTGCCGAAAACATCCTAGACAAGATGCTGTTGTGGGGCGGCTTGTTCAAGACTGCCGACGTGGTGTCGTTCGGGCGCGAACAGATGCTGGAAAACATCCAGGCGCAGCGCGGCGGCGTGCTGGTTTGCGCGCACCTGGGCAATCTTGAGCTGTGCCGGGTGCTGTCGCGCCAACGCCGCCAGCTGCGGATTACGGTGCTGGTGCATACCAGGCACGCCCAGGCGTTCAACCGGCTGCTGGCGAAACTCGATCCGGACAGCCAGCTGAACCTGATGCAGGTAAGCGAGATGACGCCGGCCACCGCGATGCTGCTGGCCGAGAAAGTAGGGCGCGGCGAATTTGTCGCCATCGCCGGCGACCGCATTCCTGTATCGCCCATGCCGCGCGTAGCGCAGGCCTCGTTCCTGGGCGAGAGCGCAGCATTCCCGGTCGGCCCCTATGTGCTGGCAAGTGTGCTGCAGTGCCCGGTCTACCTGCTGTTTTCAATGACAAAAAACGGCCACTCCGAATGTCATTTCGAACTGTTTCGAGAGTCGATTCACTTGCCGCGCAAAAGCCGCGATCAAGTCCTGCATGAACTGGCCGCCGCCTATGCGGCACGGTTGGAGTTTTTCTGTTTGAAAGCTCCGCTGCAATGGTTCAATTTTTACGATTTCTGGCATTTATCCGGGTACAAAGATGCATCTCGCTGAACTGAAAAATCTGTCTGCAGGAACACCGGCGCCGGCGGCGCCGCTGCAACGCACCGTCTGCTTTGACCAGGGCCGCCTGACGATCGAAGATATTGTCGACCTCGCATCGGGAGCGGCGCAGGCCAGCCTGTCCGAAGCGCCGGCCTTCCGCGCGGCGATTACGCGCGGCGCCGATTTCCTGGACCGCCTGCTGCGCGAAGACGGCACCATCTACGGCGTGACTACCGGTTACGGCGATTCCTGCACCGTCACGGTGCCCGCCGAACTGATCGCCGAACTGCCGCATCATTTGTACACCTACCATGGCTGCGGCCTGGGCGAGCTGTTCAGCCCGGCGCAGACGCGGGCCATCATGGCGGCGCGCCTGGCCTCGCTCAGCAAGGGCTATTCCGGCGTCAGCGTCGGCTTGCTGGAACAGATCGCCCGTCTTTTGAAAGAGGATCTGCTGCCCTTGATTCCGTCTGAGGGATCGGTCGGCGCCAGCGGCGACCTGACGCCGCTTTCTTACCTGGCCGCCGTGCTGTGCGGCGAGCGCGAGGTCTGGCGCAATGGCGTCAAGGTCAGCGCCGCCGAGGCCCTGGCCAGCGCCGGCATCACGCCGCTGCGCCTGCGGCCGAAAGAGGGGCTGGCGATCATGAACGGCACCGCGGTGATGACGGCCCTGGCTTGCCTGGCTTACGACCGCGCGCAATACCTGGTGCGCATCGCGACCCGCATCACGGCCATGGCCAGTTTCGCGCTGGACGGTAACGCCCATCACTTCGACGCCGCCTTGTTTGCGGTCAAGCCGCACGCCGGCCAGCAGCAGGTGGCTGCCTGGCTGCGCCAGGATTTACCGGTGACCGATGCGCCGCGCAACCAGCAGCGCTTGCAGGACCGTTATTCCATCCGTTGTGCGCCGCATGTCATCGGCGTACTGGCCGACGCCTTGCCATGGATGCGGGAATCGATCGAAAACGAATTGAACAGCGCCAACGACAATCCGATCATCGATGCCGAAAATGAAAGGGTGCTGCACGGCGGCCATTTCTATGGCGGCCACATTGCGTTCGCCATGGACAGCATGAAAAACGCGGTCGCCAATGTCGCCGACCTGCTCGACCGGCAGATGGCCTTGCTGGTCGACAGCCGCTACAACCACGGCTTGCCGGCCAACCTGTCGGGCGCGGAAGGGCCGCGCGCCAGCATCAACCACGGCCTGAAGGCCCTGCAAATCAGCGCCTCGGCCTGGACTGCCGAAGCGCTCAAGCAGACCATGCCGGCCTCGGTGTTTTCGCGTTCCACCGAATGCCATAACCAGGACAAGGTCAGCATGGGCACGATTGCCGCCCGCGACTGCCTGCGCGTGCTGCAACTGACCGAGCAGGTGGTGGCGGCATTGCTGGTCAGCGTGCGCCAGGGCGTCTGGCTGCGTAGCCGGCTGGATGGCGCTGCGCAGCCGCAGCAGAATCTGCAGCAGATGATGGAACTGCTGGCGGCCGATATTGCCGTAATACAGGAAGACCGCATGCTGGAACCCGATTTACGCCGCCTGCTGGAGCGCATACGCCTCCAGCACTGGTCTTTGTACGAGTAGGCCATGGTTAATTTACACAAGCACCGCTGGTCGGCAGAACTGGAATTGCAGGTGCAGTTCTACGATCTCGATCCGATGCAGATCGTCTGGCACGGCAATTACGTCAAATACCTGGAAATGGCGCGCTGCGCGTTGCTGGACAAACTGGATTACAACTATCCGGAGATGCAGGCATCCGGATATACCTGGCCGATCATTGACCTGCACCTGCGTTATGCCCATCCGGCGACGTTCGGCCAGCAGATCAAGGTGCGCGCCAGCATCATCGAATGGGAAAACCGGCTGCGGATCGAATACGTGATTACCGACAGCGCCAGCGGCCGCCGCCTTACCCGCGGCACCACCACGCAGGTGGCGGTGGCGATTGACACCGGTGAAATGTGCTTTGCATCGCCGCCAGTGTTATTTGAAAAATTAGGAATTGAACAAGTATGAAACGAAGCCTTGTCGTTGTTCTTGCGGCCATCTTTTTAACCTGCAGCGCCTGGCCGGCGCTTGCTGCCGCGCCGGTGGAAAAAATCCAGGCGATGCTGGCGCGGCCGCCGGTCTTGTGCGGCCGTTTCGACCAAAGCAAGCAGCTGGTCGGCATCAAGAAACCGCTGTTGTCGAACGGCCGCTTTTGCGTCGTGAACGGCAAGGGCGTCCTGTGGCGCACCTTGCAGCCGTTCCCCAACACGCTGCGCCTGAAGCGCGACGAAATCGTGCAGATGCAGGGCGACCGGGTTGCGATGCGCATGGACGCCAAGCAGGAGCCGGTGGTGAGGATGATCAACAGCGTGCTGTTTTCGCTATTGGCTGGCGATCTTAGCCAGCTCGACAGCCTGTTCGAACTGGATGGCAGCGTGCAGGGCAACAGCTGGAAAGTCGCGCTGAAAGCGCGCCAGCCGGCGCTGGCCAAGGCGATCGGCACGCTGGCCCTGAGCGGCGGCGCCTACGTCAAGACGGTGACGATCAGCGAGGCGAGCGGCGATCGCACCGACATCAGTTTTTCCGAGCTGCAAAGCGGCAGCAGCGCGATGACGGCCGAAGAAGGGGCTGCATTTGACTGATCCAGGCCGAGGCAATGGCGCTGGCTGGGGCAGGCGCATGGCGCTGGCGTGGGCCCTGGCGGTCGCCTTGCTGCTGGCGCATAACGGCTACCTGTGGCTGGTCAAAGGCGTGGTGCCTGATACCGACATCATGGCCTTGCTGCCGGTCGAACAGCGCGATCCGGTGCTGCAGCAGGCGTTCACGCACATGGTCGACGCCGCCCAGCAGCGGCTGGTGGTGCTGGTCGGCGCCGACGACTGGGATCAGGCCCGCACCGCCGCCGATGCCTACAGCGCGGTGCTGGCCAGGCAGCCGGCCCTGCTGCAGAGCACTATCCAGCTGTCGGCGCAGAACCAGCAAGACTGGCTGGCGCCGTCGCAGCAGATGCGGCTCAGCCTGCTGACGCCGGCGCAGCAGGCAGCGCTGCGCCAGCAAACGCCCAAATATTGGGTCGACAGCGCCTTGCAACAGTTGTACAGCCCGTTTTCCGGGCCCAAGCTGGGCGCCTGGCAGGACGATCCCTTCGGCCTGTTCAACGGCTGGGTGCAAGCGCGTGCCCAGGAAACGCCGGTGCGCCCGCGCGACGGCTATCTGTTTGTGGAAGACCAGGGACGTCCTTATATCGTGTTGCTGTTGAACTTGCGGCAGCCGGCATTCTCGATGGCGACCCAGCAGGCGTTGCTGCCGCTGCTGGACCAGGCCGGCGCGGCCGCCCGCCAGGCAGTGCCGGCGGTTGAACTGGTCAGCGCCGGCGTGGTGTTGCATGCCGGCGCCGGCAGCGCCCAGGCCAGCCGGGAAATGTCGACCATCGGCATCGGCTCGTTGCTGGGCGTGATCCTGCTGATGTGGCTGACCTTCCGTTCCTTGCGGCCGATCGCCATGATCATGCTGTCGATAGGCGTCGGCTGCCTGGCGTCGTTTTCCCTGTGCTGGATGATTTTCGGACAAGTGCATTTGCTGACGCTGGTATTCGGCGCCAGCCTGATCGGCGTGGCCCAGGATTACGGGATTTATTTCCTGTGCAGCCGGGTCGCCGCCGACCGCACGCTGGGATCGTGGCAATTGCTGCGGCGCCTGATGCCGGGCCTGGCGCTGACCCTGGCCGCCGCGGCGATAGGCTACATCGGCCTGGCGCTGACGCCGTTTCCAGGTTTGCGGCAGATGGCTGTGTTCTCGGTGCTGGGCCTGGTATTTGCGTGGCTGACGGTGGTTTTCTGGTTTCCTGCGCTGCTGACTGCGCAAACGTTGAAGAACTCCGCCTTTGCCGGCTGGTTCGGCCGGACCCGGCGCCATTGGCCGTTGCTGGGCATGAATCGTGCGTCGGCGGTGGCAGTGCTGCTGTTCGGTATTTTTGCCGTGGCCGGCATGACGCGCCTGACGGTGAACGACGATATCCGTTCTTTGCAGACGCCGCCGAAAGCGCTGCTGGCGGACCAGATCAAGCTGGGAAAACTGCTCGACGCGCCGACCCCGGTGCAGTTCTACCTGGTGCGCGGCGCCAGCGCGGAACAGGTGTTGCAGCGCGAGGAAGCATTAAAGCAGCGGCTCGAGCCCTTGGTTGCCAAACATATCATCAGCGGTTACCAGGCAATGTCCAACTGGACACCCTCGATACGGGAACAGGCGGCGAACCGGGCCCTGGTCACGCAGGCCTTGCTTGCTGCCGACGGTCCTTTGCAGGCGCTGGCGGCGCAGCTGGGCGAAGATGAGAGCTGGGTAGCGCAAATGCGCAGCCGGGCCCTGAGCGCGGCGGCCAGCGCCAACGGCGGCCACGATCTTACTCCGGCCGCATTCCTGAAGAGCGCGGCCAGCGAGCCGTCGCGCTATCTCTGGCTGGGAGAAATAGAAGGGGCGCAAGGGCGCGTCTATGCCAGCATAGTCGCGCTGCGCGGGCTGAACAATTATGGCAACTTGCCGCTCCTGAAACAGGCAGCCGGGGAACTGGATGGCGTGTCATGGGTCGACAAGGTCAGTGAAATATCTTCGGTGCTGGGCCATTACCGGCAATATATGGGATGGGTGCTGCTGGGCGCATATGCGGCGATCTTCCTGCTGCTGTTTACCCGCTATCGCAGCGCAGCCTGGCGCGTGCTGACGCCGCCGGCGGTCGCCAGCATCGCTACCCTGGCCATGCTGGGCTTGCTGGGGCAGCCGTTGCAATTGTTTCATGTCCTGGCGCTGATGCTGATTCTCGGGCTGGGCGTCGACTACGGTATTTTTTTGCAAGAACAAAGCATGCAGCGCGATCGCTTCGCCTGGCTCACGGTCGGCTTGTCGGCCGCCAGCGCCTTGTTGTCGTTCGGCTTGCTGGCGTTGTCCGCTACGCCGCCGCTGCATGCATTCGGATTCACGATGTTGATCGGAATTGCGGTCGTTTGGCTAGTCGCCCCTTGTTTTAGCCAGGATTCACAACAGGAAAAAGAAGAACAACATGCAAACAAGAGTTGAACAGTGTGATGTGTTGGTGATCGGCGCCGGTCCGGCAGGTTCGGTGGCGGCGGCGTTGCTGCTAAAGCAAGGGCGGCAGGTGCTGGTGCTGGAGCGGGAGCAGTTTCCGCGTTTTAGCATAGGCGAGAGCCTGCTGCCGCAAAGCATGGAATATCTGCAGCAGGCAGGCATGCTGCAGGCGGTGGTGGAAGCAGGGTTCCAGTACAAGAACGGCGCCGCGTTCGTGCGCGGAGACCGCTATACCGATTTCGACTTCCGCGACAAGCACTCCCCGGGCTGGGGCACCACCTACCAGGTGCAGCGCGCCCAGTTCGACCAGTTGCTGGCCAATGAAGCCGAGCGCCAGGGCGCGCAAGTGCGCTATCAGCATACCGTGACTGCGTTTGACGCCGACGCAGGAAAGCCGCGGGTCACGGTGCGCCATGTGGACGGCACGGAATATATCGTGGAGGCGGGTTTTGTGCTGGACGCCAGCGGTTTCGGGCGCGTGCTGTCGCGCCTGCTGCAGCTGGAATCGCCGTCGAATTTCCCGGTGCGCGGCGCCATTTTCACCCACATCGAGGATGGCATAACCGTGCCTGGTTTCGACCGCAACAAGATACGGATTACGGTGCATCCTGAACATTGCGATGTCTGGTACTGGCTGATTCCATTTGCCGGCGGCCGCTGCTCTATCGGCGTGGTCGCGGAAACCGCGTTCCTGGAGCAGTTCAAGGGCAGCGAAACCGAACGCCTGCAGACGCTGGTCATGCAGGACCCGGCGTCGCGCGCCTTGCTGGAGAATGCCCGCTGGGATACGCCGGCGCGCCAGATCGTCGGTTATTCGTCCAACGTCAAATCCTTGTGGGGCAAGGGTTATGCTTTGCTCGGCAACGCCGGGGAATTCCTGGATCCGGTGTTTTCTTCCGGCGTCACGATCGCGGTCAAGTCCGCCAGCCTGGCCGCCGCCGCCTTGCAGCGCCAGTTCGCAGGCGAAACCGTGGACTGGGAAAGCGAATATGCGATACCGTTGAAAAAAGGTGTCGATACTTTCCGCACTTTTGTCGATTCCTGGTATTCGGGCGGTTTCCAGAAAGTCATTTTTTATGAAAAGCAGCAGCCGGAAGTGCGCCGCATGATCGCAGCGATCCTGGCCGGTTATGCCTGGGACGACAGCAATCCGTATGCAAAGGAAAGCAAGCGGCGCCTGAAAACGCTGGAGGAAATATGCAGTTCAATCTGACTGGCGGCCATGGCCGGTTGCGGTTTGGCGGGCTAATTTGCGTATTGGCTGGCGCGCTTGCGGCCTGTACAACCACGCAGCCGCAAGCGCCGGCCAGGCTGGGGCTGATGCTGGCGCCGGCGTCCCTGGGCGCCAGCATCAGCCTGCAGCAGCATTTGACGGTGGAGCGCCAAGGCCGCGTCGACCAGCTTGATGCCGCGGTGGAAGTCGACCAGCAGCAATTCAACATGGTCGGCCTGGCGTTTGGCCAGCGTGTCCTGAGCATGAACTATGACGGCAAGACGTTGCAGTCCTGGCGTCATCCCATGCTGCCGTCCCAGGTGCGGGTCGAAGATGTGATGGAAGACACGCAATTGACCTTGTGGCCGCTGGCGGCGATCCGCGCGGCGCTGCCGCCAGGCTGGCAGATCGAGCAGCAAGGATTGCGGCGCACGCTGTCGCTGCAAGGGGAGCCGGTCATGGTGATCGATTACAGCACACCGACGCCGTGGGACGGCAAGGTGGAACTGAACAATCTGCGCTATCACTATCACCTGACGATTGAATCGGTCAGCGATGCTGCTGCTCCTTCGTCTACTGCAACGCCATAGACATGCTTTATCTTAATCAACTCGGCATGGTGTGTCCGCTTGGCGAAAGCCACGCGGAGATCAGCCGTCGCCTGTTCGCCGGCGACAGCGGCGTCGCCATGACCACGCGTCATTCGCCGGGGCGGGAGCTGGCGCTGGGTAGTGTCGAGACGGTGCTGCCCGATATCAGCGCGCTGCCGCTGGGCCAGCGCAGCCGCAATAATCAGCTGGCGCTGGCCGCGCTGGCGCAGATCCGGCCGCAAGTCGATGCCGCCATCCAGCAGTTCGGCGCAGGGCGGGTGGCGATCGTGCTCGGCACCAGCACTTCCGGCATCGCGCAGAGCGAAGCGGCGTTTCGCTATCGTCTGCAGCATGAAAGGTTTCCTGCCGATTTTGACTATGGGCAGCAAGAAATGGCCTCGCCGGCGGCGACCCTGGCGTCGGTGCTGGGCGTGACCGGGCCCGCTTATGTGCATTCCAGCGCCTGCGCTTCGAGCAGCAAGGCGATGGCCAGCGCCGCCCGCCTGATCAAGATGGGACTGTGCGATGCGGTGCTGACCGGCGGCGTCGATTCGTTGTGCGCATTTACCGTGGCCGGCTTCGGCGCGCTGGAGTCGGTCAGCGCGGCGCGCTGCAATCCGTTCAGCGCCAATCGCAACGGCATCAATATCGGCGAGGGCGCGGCCCTGTTCTTGATGAGCAAGGCTGAAGCAACCGTGAGTTTGCGCGGCTGGGGCGAATCTTCCGACGGCTACCATATTTCAGCGCCGGATCCGTCCGGCGCCGGCGCCCGCAGCGCGATCGAACAAGCTTTGGCGCGCGCCGGCGTGGCGCCAAAACACATCGACTACATTAACCTGCACGGCACTGCCACCGTGCAAAACGACGCCATGGAAGGGCGCGTGATCGCCGCCTTGTTTACCGACGATGTGGCGCTCAGTTCGACCAAGCCGTTTACCGGCCATGCGCTGGGCGCCGCCGGCGCGGTGGAAGCGGGCCTGTGCTGGCTGGCGATGCAGGACGACAATCCGCAGGGCCAGCTGCCGCCGCATTTGTGGGACGGCGCCTGCGATCCCGGCTTGCCGCAGCTGAACTTGCTACCGATCGGAGCCTGCCTTGGACATCCCTTGCGCTGGGCTTTGAGTAACTCTTTTGCATTTGGCGGCGCCAATGCAAGTTTGCTGCTGGGGCGGGAATGATGGAACAGTTGAATGCAATCGAGGCGATGGATATCCGCCGTTTTTTGCCGCATTCCGGCGTCATGGTGCTGCTGGATCGGCTGCTGGCGGTCGGCGAGGAAGATTTGCGGGCTGACGTGGTGATCCGGCCGGACAGCCTGTTTTGCGATGGGCAAGGCGTGCCGGCCTGGGTCGGGGTCGAGTACATGGCGCAGGCGATTGCCGCCTATGCCGGTTATACCGCACAGTTGCGCGGCGAATCGGTGAAAATCGGTTTCTTGCTGGGCACCCGCCGCTATGAAGCCAGTTGCCCGGCCTTTGCCGTCGGCAGCGTGCTGCAAGTCCATGTCCAGAAGCTGCTGCAGGCAGACAATGGGATAGGATCGTTCGAATGCCAGATCCATGCCGCCGGGCAGCAGCTGGCAAGCGCTACCATTACCGTGTTCCAGCCGGCTGATGCGGCTGTTTTTCTTGAGGGAAGTACTGAATGATGTTGGAAACGAGCTTGGAATCGAGGTTGGAAGTGAGCCAGGCAGCGCCGGCTGCCCGCCTGAACCAGAGCGTGCTGGTCACCGGCTCCAGCCGCGGCATCGGCAAGGCGATTGCATTGCGGCTGGCGCGCGAGGGCTACGATATCGTCTTGCATTGCCACCAGCAGCGCGCGGCAGCCGATGCCGTGGCGCAGACGGTGCGCGAACTGGGAGTGCAGGCGCGCGTCCTGCAGTTCGACATAGGCGACCGCCAGGCCAGCGCCGCTGCGTTGCTGGCGGATGTCGAGCAGCACGCCTGTTATTACGGCGTGGTGTGCAATGCCGGGGTGGCGCGCGATAACGCTTTCCCTGCCATGCCGGGCGAGGATTGGGACCTGGTGCTGAAGACCAACCTGGACGGTTTCTACAACGTGCTCAATCCGCTGGTAATGCCGATGGTGCAGCGGCGCGCGCCTGGCCGCATCGTCACCCTGGCTTCGGTGTCGGGCCTGATAGGCAACCGCGGCCAGGTCAACTACAGCGCTGCCAAGGCCGGGATCATCGGCGCCACCAAGGCGCTGGCGATCGAGCTGGCCAAGCGCAACATCACGGTTAACTGCGTCGCTCCCGGCCTGATCGAAACCGACATGATCAGCGAGGTGCCGCTGGACGAAGCGCTCAAGCTGATTCCGGCGCGCCGGGTCGGCAAGCCGGAAGAAGTGGCGGCGACGGTGGCCTTCCTGATGCACGCCGATGCTGCCTACATCACGCGCCAGGTGATTTCGGTCAACGGAGGCATGGCATGACGCGTACGCTGACAGAACGGCGGGTAGTGGTGACCGGCATGGCCGGCATCAGCCCGATCGGCAACGACTGGGACGCCATCCGCACCCACCTCGGCAGTTATCGCAACGCCATAGTGCGGATGGAGGACTGGGCCGGTTACGACGGCCTGAACACACAGCTGGGAGCTCCCGCCGCCGAGTTCGCCTTGTCCGACCGTTATACCCGCAAGACCATGCGCAGCATGGGACGGGTAGCCTTGATGGCGACCCGCGCCAGCGAACTGGCGCTGGCCGATGCCGGCCTGCTTGACGATCCAGTGCTGAAAAGCGGCGCCTGCGGAGTCGCCTACGGTTCGTCTGCCGGTACGCCGAAGGCGATCGGCGATTTCGGCCGGATGATGGATGAACGCAGCACGCGCGGCATCAACGCCACCACCTATATCAAGATGATGGCGCACACGGCGCCGGTCAATATCGGCGTGTTTTTCGGCATTACCGGGCGCGTGATCACCACTTCCAGCGCCTGTACTTCCGGCAGCCAGGGCATCGGCTACGCCTATGAAGCCATTCGCAGCGGCCGCCAGGCAATCATGGTTGCCGGCGGCGCCGAGGAACTGTGCGCGACCGAAGCGGCGGTATTCGACACCCTGTTCGCCACCAGCGTGCGCAACGACACGCCGGCCCTGACGCCCAGCCCGTTCGACAGCAGCCGCGACGGCCTGGTGATTGGCGAGGGCGCAGGCAGCCTGATCCTGGAAGATTTCGACCATGCGCGCGCCCGGGGCGCAAAGATGTACGCCGAAATCGTAGGCTTCGGCACCAACAGCGACGGCTGCCACGTCACCCATCCGAACGCCGACACCATGCAGGTCGCGATGACGCTGGCGCTGGCCGACGCCGCCTTGCCGGCAAGCGCTATCGGCTACATCAACGCCCATGGCACCGGCACCGAGCAGGGCGACATCGCCGAATCTCATGCCACCGCCGCGGTGTTCGCGCGGCACACGCCGATCAGTTCGCTGAAGAGTTACACTGGCCACACGCTGGGCGCATGCGGCGCCCTGGAAGCCTGGATCGGCATCGAAATGATGCGTTCCGGCTGGTTCGCGCCAACCATCAACCTGAAGCAGCTGGACCCGCTGTGCGCCGAGCTGGACTACATTGTCGACGAAGGACGCAGCTTGCAATGCGAGTATTTCATGTCGAATAATTTTGCGTTCGGCGGCATCAATACCTCATTGATTTTCAAACGCCTGGATTAAGGCCCTTAAGCCATGCGGTCCGCGTTCATCCTGCTGTACAACGCCAGCCAGCTGGCGGACGATGAGCGCGATCGTTTTCTTGCCTGTCTAGGCGAGTCGGAATTGCTGCGTTACCGGCGGTTTTTGCGGCCGCTGCGCCAGCGCGAATTTTTGCTGGGACGGATATTGCTGCGCTTTGCCGTTGCGCGCCTGGCCGGCGTCACGCTTGAAGCGGTGCAGATCGCCGAGCGTAAGAACCAGGCGCCATTGGTGCAACTGCCGGTCGCCGGCGCCGCGCTTCCTTTCTTCAGTTTGTCGCATAGCCGCGGCTGGGTGGCTTGCGCCGCCAGTGTCGATACCGCGCTGGGCCTCGATGCCGAGATGCTCGATACCGAGCGCGATGTGGACGCCATCGCTCGCGCCGCTTTTTCGGAAGAGGAAAGTGACTGGCTGTCGAGTCGTCCTGCCGAGGATAAAGCGGCGGACTTCTATGCCTTGTGGAGCAGCAAAGAGGCGCTGTTTAAATTGATGTCGGTTCAGGGGGACGGTAGTCCATCGCCGGAGCATGTGGCCGCAGGGGTGCGTTTGCGTTCGGGGCCGGATTGGCATGCGCGGACGTGGACGCAGCAGGGCCTGGTCATTACCCTGTGCAGTCGCGAGCGTTTGCAGTCGGTAGCGCGGATTTGCCTGCTTGGCGCCGCGCCGTCGGCCTGGACGCTGCAGCTGGACAGCCAGCTGCCTTAGAGTTTCTTCAGGCGCTTTGCGTTGGCGGTTGCACGGGCATGAATCGGCTGCAGGCCGGTTTGCGCAATATGCGCCAGCGACGTGTTCAGCTGCGACACGGCTTCCGCCGAGTTGCGCATGGTGTCGTGCGCCAGCTTGCTCTGGCGGTGCCCGGACTGGTGCAGGCTGCTGCTGCTGGCCACCGACAGCAGGTTGGCGGTGCCGTCCAGCATGTGCTGGATCGCCAGCCTGGCCACGTCCTGATGCAAGCTCATCATGCGGATCGCCATGGCATGCGCCGATTCGGCGGCAACTTCCATTTTTTCCTGGCTCATCAGGTTGAATTCATTGCGGTCGCTCTGGCTCGGCGCCGGTCCGGCCAGGGCCATGCGGGCGGTGCGGTGGCCGATCACCTGGGCGGAGGCGCTCATCATTTCCCCGGTTTTGAACAGCAGGTCGGTCCAGGCGCTCAAAGGACTGGCGACAGTGGTGTTGCGGACTCGGTACGACTTCATGGTGACTCCTTAAGACCAAATGGCCTTGATAGCGCTAACAATACCTCTTTTTACGCAATCGCTGTGGCTTTTATGTGGCGCTGCAACATAATTTTGCAATTGCCTTGTTTTCATAGAGAAAGAGCAACTAAATTGCCAGCTAAAGTGTCTTTAAGAGCTACTTCGGTAAAATTCCAAAATCTTCATAAATGAGTAACATTGCTTCGGGTAAAATCCAGATATGAAAATTTTGATCAGCAACGATGATGGTTACCTGGCGCCGGGCATCATCGCCTTGGCAGATGCACTGGCGCCGATAGCCGAAATCGTGGTGGTAGCCCCCGACAGCAATCGCTCCGGCTCCTCCAATTCGCTGACTCTGGATCGCCCTCTATCGGTGCAACGCGCCGAAAACGGTTTCTATTTTGTCAATGGAACACCGTCAGACTGTGTGCACATTGCCCTGACCGGCTTGCTGAATTTTCGGCCGGATCTGATCGTGTCCGGGATTAACCAAGGCCAGAACATGGGCGACGACACGCTGTATTCCGGCACCGTGGCTGCGGCCACCGAAGGTTTCCTGTTCGGCATTCCCGCCATCGCTTTTTCGCAACTGCACAAAGGCTGGGACGAGCTGGAGACGGCGGCCATGGTGGCGCGCGAAATCGTCGAGCGCCGCTTCGGCAACCTGCCGCAGCCCTACCTGCTGAACGTGAATATTCCCAACCTGCCTTACGACCAGCTGAAACCGATGGTGGCGACCCGTCTGGGAAAGCGGCATGAATCGGAAGCGGTCATCAAGGACAAGGACCCGCACGGCCGCGACATATACTGGATCGGGCCGCCGGGCGCGGCGCGCGATGCCGGCGAGGGCACCGATTTCCATGCGACCGCCAACGGCCATGTCTCGATTACTCCCCTGCAGATAGATCTGACCCATGCGGCGCAACTGGCCGCGCTGAGGAAAGATTTGTCATGACCGAGAAGGCCAAGCGATTTCCGTTGACGCTGTCGTCGCTCGTCGACAAGAAACCCGGCACGGACCAGAGCAAGCGCAGCGTAGCCACGCCGCAGACGGCAACAAAAAATGCCGCCTGGGAGAACTCCCGGCCGACACCGCGCACTGGCGCCGGCGCGCCGCCTTTGGCGCCGGCCAGCAAGACGATGGCGCGGCCGGCACAGAGCGCAAGCCATGTCGACCGTTCAGGCTCCATGGTGTCCGACGGCGTGCGCAAAGCCATGGTGGACCGGGTCGCCAGGCAGGGCGTCAGCGACGCCAAGGTACTGGCAGCGATGGAAGCGGTGCCGCGCCACATGTTCATGGAGCCGGGCATGTCGAGCCAGGCATACATCGATGCTTCGCTGCCGATCGGCCACCACCAGACCATTTCGCAGCCTTATATCGTGGCGCGCATGATAGAGATCATGCGCGACAACCAGCACGGCGGCGTCTTGAACCGGGTGCTGGAAATCGGCACCGGCTGCGGTTACCAGGCAGCGGTGCTGTCCCTGGTGGCGAAGGAAGTCTATTCGATAGAGCGGATCAAGCCCTTGCACGAACTGGCGAGAAGCAACTTGCGTCCGCTGCGGATCGGCAACATCCGTTTGCATTACGGAGATGGTATGCTTGGGCTGCCGCAGGTAGCGCCTTTCGACGGTATCATCCTGGCTGCAGCCGGCCTCGAAGTACCGCAAGCATTACTGGACCAGATGACGATCGGCGGCCGCCTGGTGGCTCCGGTCGGCGCCCGTCACCAGGTACTGCAGCTCATCCAGCGCACCAGTAAATTTGATTGGACCAGCACCACACTGGAAGACTGTCATTTTGTGCCTTTGCGTGCAGGAACGGTTTGAACAGTGCGGTTTGAGCAGCGCCGGATCGCCTGTTGTGTCCGGCAACGAATTGACGAATAAGTTAGCAAGCAAGTTGGCAAACAAATTGACGAATCAATTGACGAATAATCAGCGACCACGTCGCACATACTAATTAACGTAATGAGAATGAAGAAAACTCGCTTTATAGCTTTGGGATTAATGGTAGGCACGCTCGCCGCATGTACCACTCCGCGCACCCCCGCGCCGGTAGTCGAGCGGCGGGCTGGCGGCAGCGGCGCGGTAGCTACCGCGGCTGCGCCCGAAACGCCGCGGGGCGCTGAAGGACGCGGTTCTTATACCGTGAAGCAGGGCGACACCCTGTACCGGATCGCACTTGAATTCGGCCAGAGCTATCGCGATATCGTGGCCTGGAACAAGCTGGACAACGCCAACGACATCAAGGTCGGCCAGGTGCTGCGGGTGCAGCCTCCTGACAGCGGTTCAGGACCGGCCGGCGGCGCCCAGATCGGCAATGTAGCGACCGGCTCGGGAGTCGAGGTGCGCTCCCTGGGCACCGCGCCGTCAGCTGCGGCTGTCGCCAGCGGCGGCAACAAGAACGGACCGCGCGGCGACAAGCGTCCGTATTCCGACAGCGCATTGGCTGAATTGCAGAAGCCCGATGCCGGGCCATCCAGCGAGACACCGAAACCGGCGGCAACGCCGGCCGTGGCGGCGCCAGCTGCAGCTGCCGGCAGCACCGCCTCGACAGCGGCGCCGGCAAGCGGCGATGAAGACAAGGTCGACTGGATGTGGCCGGCCGAAGGCAAGCAGGTCGGCTCTTTCGACCAGGGCAAGAAAGGCATCGATATTGCCGGCAAGGCCGGGCAGAATGTGGTCGCCGCGGCCGGCGGCAAGGTGATGTATGCCGGCAGCGGCATTCGCGGCTACGGTAATCTGGTTATCATCAAACATACCAGCAACTTGTTGTCCGCTTACGCGCATAATAAGACCATCCTGGTGAAAGAGGGGCAGACGGTGAGCAAGGGCCAGAAAATTGCCGAAATGGGTAATTCGGACAGCGATGCGGTCAAGCTGCATTTTGAAATCCGCCAGCAAGGCAAACCTGTGGATCCATCGAAATTCTTACCTAGTCGATAAATGAGCAAACGGCCGACAGATCATCAGGATGACGAGCTTGACGATGCATCGGAGCGGATTGCCGATGACGGGCAAGAGGATGTTGATGCTGTCGCCGCCGAGCAGGACGTCGACGATGAGGTCGTGGTCGATGGCGTGGTGGTGGTGGTCGACGGCGTCGAGGAACTGAAGAAAGTCCTGGCCGCCGAACTGTCGACCGACACCACGCAGCACTACCTGAACCAGATCGGCACCCGGCCGCTGCTGTCGGTGACCGAAGAAGTGCATTTCGCCACCCTGGCGAAACAAGGCAATTTCGAAGCCCGCCAGAAAATGATCGAGCATAACCTGCGGCTGGTGGTCTCGATCGCCAAGCACTACATCAACCGCGGCGTCGCCTTGCTTGACCTGATCGAAGAAGGCAATCTCGGCCTGATGCGGGCGATCGACAAGTTCGAGCCCGAACGCGGCTTCCGTTTCTCTACCTACGCCACCTGGTGGATACGCCAGAGCATTGAACGCGCCATCATGAACCAGGCGCGCACCGTGCGCCTGCCGGTGCACATGGTGCGCGAGCTGAACCAGATCCTGCGCGCCAAATACCACCTGGAAGCGCAGCATCACGACGGCAAGGACGCCAGCGCCGAAGATATCGCCCACCTGGTCGACCGGCCGGTGGAAGACGTGCAGGATGTGCTGGCCTTGTCCGAGCACGCGGCGTCGCTGGATGCGCCGCTGGACCAGGATCCGCTGGCCAGCCTGATGGACCTGCTGCCGAGCGCGACCGAGGAAAATCCCGATTCGCGCGCCGAACAGCAGGAAATGTCGATCCTGGTGCGGGTCTGGCTGGAAAAGCTGACCGACAAGCAGCGCAACGTCATCATGCGCCGTTTCGGCCTGGACAACGACGACCCTTCGACGCTGGAAGAACTGGCGGCCGAAATCGGCGTCACCCGCGAGCGGGTGCGGCAGATCCAGCAGGAGGCGCTGCTCAAGCTGAAACGCCTGCTGGGCGCCAAAGGCGTCGGCAAAGACTCCTTTCTTTAAACCTGCGCCGGCTGGCGCTATAATCTCGCACCATTTCCTTCAGCTATCGCCCCGGCGATGAATAACTGTTTCCTATGCAACAAGATACTATCGATATCAAATCCCTCGACATGGATGCGCGCGGCATCGGCCATCTGCAAAATGAAGACGGCAGCCAGGGCAAGGTCATTTTTGTCGAAGGCGCCTTGCCGGGCGAGCGTGTAAGTTTCCTGTCGTACCGCAAGAAGCCGAAATGGGAAGCGGCCACCATGACCGCCTTGCACAAGGAATCGGTGTTGCGGGTCAAGCCGCAGTGCCCGGTATTCGGCATGTGCGGCGGCTGCGCCATGCAGCACCTGGAGCCGACGGCGCAGGTGGCGATCAAGCAGCGCGTGCTGGAAGACAACCTGTGGCATATCGGCAAGGTCAAGGCTGAATCGATGCTGCGGCCGATTTACGGGCCGACCTGGGGTTATCGCTACCGCGCCCGCATTTCGGTGCGCAACGTGCCGAAAAAGGGCGGCGTGCTGGTCGGTTTCCACGAGAGGAAATCCTCTTTCATCACCGACATGAAAACCTGCGACATATTGCCGGCGAACGTATCGGCGATGCTGGTGCCGCTGCGCCACCTGATCGGTTCGCTAAGCCTGATCGACCACATTCCGCAGATCGAACTGGCGGTGGGCGAGGGGCCGCAAGGCAAGGTCACCGCGCTGGTGTTGCGCATCATGGCGGCGCCGACGGCCGACGATGAAATCAAGCTGAAGGCGTTTGCCGACCAATACCAGGTGAACTGGTGGCTGCAGACTGCCGGCCCCGACAGCGCCTATCCGTTTTATCCGGCGCAGGGCGAGCTGTATTACACCTTGCCGGAATTCGGCGTGCGCATGCCTTTCAAGCCCACCGATTTCACCCAGGTGAACCATCAGATCAACCGGGTGCTGGTGGCGCGCGCCTTGCGCTTGCTGGATGTGCAGCCGCATGAGCGGGTCGCCGACCTGTTTTGCGGCCTGGGGAATTTCACCTTGCCGCTGGCTACCCAGGCGCAGCAGGTGGTCGGCATCGAAGGCAGCCAGGCCCTGATCAACCGCGCCGGCGAGAACGCCGCGGTCAACCAGTTATCGGCTAAAACCACTTTTCATTGCCGCAACCTGTTTGAGGCGAGCGCCGAGGATTTTGTCGCGCTGGGCAAGTTTGAGCGGATGCTGATCGACCCGCCGCGCGACGGTGCGGCGGCCGTGTGCGAAGCCCTGGTCGGCTTGGCGGCAATCGACCCGGCATTGATGCCGAAGCGGATCGTGTACGTTTCCTGCAACCCGTCGACCCTGGCGCGCGACGCCGGTCTGCTGATCGCGGGCGGTTATCGCCTGAGCCAGGCCGGGGTGGTGAACATGTTCCCGCATACGGCGCATGTGGAATCGATTGCGGTGTTCGACCTGCCTTGATGCGGTTCGCTCGACAATAAAAAAACCGGCCAGAAGGCCGGTTTTTTTGTACCTGGCGCTGCCTAGTTCCGGTTGCCGCCGAAAATCCCCAGCAGCGACAGCAGGTTGACAAAGATGTTGTAGACATCCAGGTACAGGCTCAGCGTTGCCGAGATGTAATTGGTTTCGCCGCCGTTGATGATGCGCTGCACGTCATACAGGATGTAGGCCGAGAAAATCGCGATGGCGATCACCGATACCGCCAGGTAAAGCGCCGGGATCTGCAGGAAAACATTGGCCAGCGATGCCAGCAGCAGCACCACGACGCCGGCGAACAGCCATTTGCCCATGTTCGAGAAATCGCGCTTGCTGACCGTGGCAATGCTTGCCATGACCACAAACACGCTGGCGGTGCCGCCGAAAGCCATCATGATCAGCGTGGCGCCGTTGGAGAAGCCGACCAGCGTATGGCCGATCAGGCGCGACAGCATCAGGCCCATGAAGAAGGTGAAGCCGAGCAGCAGCAATACGCCCCAGCCGGTGTTCTTGGTCTTTTCAATTGCATAAAAGAAACCAAATGCCACGGCCATGAACGCCATGAAGCCGATCAGCGGACTGTTTCTGAAGAAACTGAAGTCCATCTGTACTCCCAGCCAGGCGCCCGCAATCGTCGGCAGCATGGACAGGGCCAGCAGCCAGTACGTGTTGCGCAGCACACGGTGCTGAGCGCTCAGCGCGGTGCTGCCGGGCGAGTAGGTCGGTTGCAGATTCGGGTTCATCAGGGACTCCTTTGGAAATTGCAAAAGTACTAAACTATTGCGATCATAGCATCTAACTTCAACATCATTACATGAGACAACAACGCCGCAAAGTGGTTCTCCGGCGTTTTTTACGACTTTTCTATGGCATGCAGCTTGCGTTTTGGCTGGTTTTGACGATTCTACATGGGTGTTTCGTGTTAAAATCAAAGGTTGATTGAACTATTAACCAGTCATTTAAATAAGCAGCTTAACCCTTTCATTTTATTGGAGTTTTTCAGATGGCAATTGAACGCACCCTGTCGATTATCAAACCGGACGCAGTGGCAAAGAACGTAATCGGTCAAATTTACACCCGTTTTGAAAACGCTGGCCTGAAAATCGTTGCTGCCCGCATGACGCACCTGTCGCGCGCAGAAGCTGAAGGTTTCTACGCGGTTCACCGCGAGCGTCCTTTCTTCAAGGACCTGGTCGATTTCATGATCTCCGGCCCAGTGATGATCCAAGCGCTGGAAGGCGAAAACGCAGTACTGAAGCACCGCGACCTGATGGGCGCAACCGATCCTAAGAAGGCAGAAAAAGGCACTATCCGTGCTGACTTCGCTGACTCGATCGACGCTAACGCAGTGCACGGTTCGGACGCAGTGGAAGCGGCGAAAGTTGAAATCGCCTATTTCTTCCCGGCGTAATTGTTTTAAATGCTTTGCATAGTTGGGGGCAGGGAAAAACGCCGCACGGCGACCCTGTCCTGCAATTATCTTGAATTGGAAATGCCATGACTGCTCTCACCAACCTGCTGGATCTGGATCCCGCACAACTGACCGCTTACTGCGGCGAGTTGGGTGAGAAGCCGTTCCGCGCAAAACAACTGCTGCGCTGGATTCATCAATTCGGCGCACACGATTTCGATGCAATGACCGATTTGGCCAAGTCATTGCGTGACAAGCTGGCGACGCGGGCAATGATCGCCGCTCCTGCCGTGATCAGCGATCACATCTCGACCGACGGCACTCGCAAGTGGCTGCTCGATGTCGGCCAGGGCAATGCGGTGGAGACGGTGTTCATTCCCGAAGAGAACCGCGGCACCCTGTGCATTTCGACCCAGGCCGGCTGCGCGGTGAATTGCCGCTTCTGTTCCACCGGCAAGCAAGGTTTCAGCCGCAACCTGACAGTCGGTGAAATCATCGGCCAGTTGTGGATGGCCGAGTTTGAACTGCGCAAGTCCAAGGGTATCGAACCGGGCCATAAAGGCGAACGCCAGATCACCAACGTGGTGATGATGGGCATGGGCGAACCCTTGCTGAACTACGAACCGACCGTGACCGCGCTCAAGCTGATGCTGGACGATAACGCCTACGGCCTGTCGCGCCGCCGCGTGACCTTGTCCACCAGCGGCGTGGTGCCGATGATCGACAAGCTGTCCCAAGACTGTGCGGTAGCGATGGCGGTATCGCTGCATGCCTCCAACGACACCTTGCGCGACGGCCTGGTGCCGCTCAACAAGAAATATCCGCTGCGCGACCTGATGGCTGCCTGCAAGCGCTACCTGGAATTTGCGCCGCGCGATTTCATTACCTTCGAATATTGCATGCTGGACGGGGTCAACGATACCGATGCCCACGCCCGCGAGCTGATCGCCCTGGTTCAGGGCCACGCAGGCGGGCCGGCCGTGCCTTGCAAATTCAACCTGATCCCGTTCAATCCTTTCCCTGAATCGGGATTGAAGCGCTCGAACAATCCGCGCATCAAGGCTTTCGCCCAGATCCTGATGGACGCCGGCATCGTCACCACCGTGCGCAAGACGCGCGGCGACGATATCGACGCCGCCTGCGGCCAGCTCGCCGGCGAAGTGCAGGACCGGACGCGGGTGCAGGAACGCATGCAGAAAATGACCGAATATCAGCAGAAATTCGGAAAGAACTTTGGCCGTATCATCGAGGTGTCTCAGTGATAGAAAAAGCAAGTAGCAAGCTCGGGAGCTGGCAAGGCCGGCTGGTGTTCGCCGCGGCCGCGTTGTCGCTGTTGGCCGGCTTGAGTGCTTGCACCAGCCCGCCGCTCAGCAGCAGCGACAGCGAGGGTGGTTCGCGTCGCGAACTGGCTACCAGTTCGGACCAGACCGAAGCGCAGCGCCGCGCCGGCATCCGTTTGCAGCTGGCGGTCGGTTATTACGAGCAGCACCAGCTGGAAGTAGCGCTGGACGAGATCAAGCAGGCTCTGGCGGCAGATCCTGAACTGGCCGACGCTTATAGCGTGCGTGGACTGATCTACATGGGCATGTCGGAAAACCGCCTGGCCGACGACAATTTCCAGCGCGCCCTGCGGCTGTCGCCGAACAATCCGGACTACGCCAACAACTATGGCTGGTTCCTGTGCCAGAACGGCCGCGCCAAGGAATCGATCGTGCATTTCGAGACGGCGCTGAAAAGCCGCAATTACCAGTCTCCGGCAAAAGCGCTGACCAACGCCGGCGTCTGCAGCCTCAAATTCAACGATACCGTGGCGGCGCAGCGCTACCTGTCGCAGGCGTTCCAGTTCGACGCCAGCAATCCTCTGACCAACGCCAAGCTGGCGCAGCTGGCGTATGACCGCAACGATTATGAACGGGCCCGGTTTTATATCGGCCTCGTATTAAAAACCGATGTGCAGAATGCGGAAGCATTGTGGACAGCTATCAAAGTGGAGCGAAAGTTGGGTGACACAGCGGCAGAGGCAAGTTTGGTGACGCAATTGCGCCGTCGTTTCGGCGGCTCCCCGGAATTCGCAGCTTATCAGCGCGGGGCGTTTAATGAGTGAGCCTGAACAGCTGAAAATCACCGATGCCGATCCCGGCGAGGATAGCGTCACTCCCGCAACCGCCAGCGCCGAACCGCTTTCGCTGGGCGCACAACTGGGCGGCAGGCGCGAAGAACTGGGCTGGTCGGTGCAGGACGTGGCCAGCCACCTGAAGCTGGCGCCGCGCCAGATCGACGCCATGGAACACGATAACTACGCCGCACTGCCGACGATGGTGATGACGCGCGGTTTCATCCGTTCCTACGCAAAATTGCTGGGCCTGGATGCGGCCGCCTTGCTGGCGACCATCGCGCCGCCGGCAGCGGCGCAAGCGACAGTCAGCGTGGTGCATGGCAGCCCGTTGTCGACGCCTTTCTCGGAGTCCCGCTTCAGTTTGATGGGGCGCAATAAATTTGCCTATAAATGGCTGGTGGTGCTGGCCGTGCTGCTGTTGCTGCTGGCGGTGGCGATACGGCTGGACGTGTTGCCGGTGGTGCAGAATACGCTGCAGTCGCTGGCTGAAAAATCCGCCGCGTCAAGTGCGGACAGCGCAGCCAGCGCCGAAGACAAGGCCGGTTTGCCTGCCGCCGCCGAGACACAGTCCGCGGATGCTGCGGCCAATGCCGCCTTGACCGCGGCTCCTGCCGCGAGTGCAGCACCGGTGTCCGAAGTCGGCGTCAATGCCGTGCCGGCCAACACGCCAATGGCGAATCCGGCGACGGCCGGCGGCGGCGAGCTGAGCCTGAACTTCCGCCAGGATTCATGGGTCGAAATCAAGCGCGCCGACAACACCGTGCTACTCTCGCGCCTGGCCAAGGCCGGCAGTACGGAAACAGTCGATATGTCGCAGCCGGTCAATGTCATCATCGGCAATCTTGCCGGCGTCGACGCGACGCTGCGCGGCGCACCGGTGGACTTGAAGGCCGGGTCGAAAACCAATGTGGCCAGATTGAACCTGAAATAAGC
This sequence comes from Collimonas fungivorans, assembly GCF_028292705.1. Lineage (GTDB taxonomy): Bacteria > Pseudomonadota > Gammaproteobacteria > Burkholderiales > Burkholderiaceae_D > Collimonas > Collimonas fungivorans_B. The sequence goes on from NZ_JAQGLV010000193.1 coordinate 34,736, forward strand.
GTGATGGAAAGAGAGAGTCCCATGCCGCAGACGAATTTGCCGACGAATTTACCGATAGGCTCAGGCCCCAGCGTGCGCCGCCTTAGCCGCGGCGCGACGATCAGCTATGGCGAACGCAAGATCATGGTCGGCGGCGGCGCGCCGGTGGTGGTGCAATCGATGACCAATACCGATACCGCTGACGCGATCGGCACCGCGATCCAGATCAAGGACCTGGCGCGCGCCGGTTCCGAGCTGGTGCGCATTACCGTGAACAATCCGGAAGCGGCTGCGGCCGTGCCGGCGATTCGCGAACAGCTGGACAAGATGGGGGTTGATGTGCCGCTGGTGGGGGATTTCCACTACAACGGCCATACTTTGTTGAACGATTTTCCCGAGTGCGCCCAGGCTTTGTCGAAATACCGTATCAATCCGGGCAACGTCGGCAAGGGCGCCAAGCGCGACACCCAGTATGCGCAGATGATCGAGGCCGCCTGCAGGTACGACAAGCCGGTCCGCATCGGCGTCAACTGGGGCAGCCTGGACCAGGCCCTGCTGGCGCGCATCATGGATGAGAACGCCTTGCGCAGCCAGCCATGGCCGGCGCAGGCGGTGATGTATGAAGCGCTGGTGACTTCGGCGATAGAGAATGCGCAGCGCGCGGAAGAACTGGGCCTGGCGGCCGACCGCATCATCCTGTCGTGCAAGGTGTCGGGCGTGCAGGACCTGATTGCGGTGTACCGCGAACTGGCGCGGCGCTGCGACTACCCGCTGCACCTGGGGCTGACGGAAGCCGGCATGGGCAGCAAGGGCATCGTGGCTTCGACCGCGGCCTTGTCGGTGCTGCTGCAGGAAGGCATAGGCGACACCATAAGGATTTCGCTGACACCGGAACCGGGCGGCGACCGCACGCGGGAAGTGATCGTCGGCCAGGAGATTCTGCAAACCATGGGCTTGCGCAAGTTCGCGCCGATGGTGATTGCCTGCCCTGGTTGCGGCCGCACCACCTCGACCGTGTTCCAGGACCTGGCGGACAAGATCCAGACCTATCTGCGCGACCAGATGCCGGTCTGGAAAAAAGCTTATCCCGGCGTCGAAGGCATGAATGTGGCGGTGATGGGCTGTATCGTGAACGGCCCGGGCGAATCGAAGCATGCGAATATCGGCATCAGCCTGCCGGGCACCGGCGAATCGCCGGCGGCGCCGGTGTTCATCGACGGCGAGAAAAAACTGACGCTGCGCGGCGAACGGATCGCCGAAGAGTTCCAGGCGGTGGTGCTGGATTACGTGAAGAGCCATTATGGCCAGGCAGCGGCCTGATCCGAATAAATATCAACCATAAAAATTGACCACTACTGGTGCATTGAAAAAGAATGTCTGAAAATAAGAAAGCCGAAAAAATCGTCGGCGTAAAAGGTATGAACGATATCCTGCCGGCCGATGCCGCCTTGTGGGAATTGTTTGAAAACACCGTGGAATCGGTGCTGAAGAGCTACGGCTTCCAGAAAATCCGCACGCCTATCGTCGAACCTACCGCCTTGTTTGCGCGCGGCCTCGGCGCCGTGACCGACATCGTCGAAAAGGAAATGTATTCGTTCACCGATTCGATGAACGGCGACAACCTGACCCTGCGTCCGGAAAGCACCGCCGGCGTGGTGCGTGCGGCGATCGAACACAACCTGACTTACGACGGCCCCAAGCGGCTCTGGTACAGCGGCCCGATGTTCCGCCACGAGCGTCCGCAACGCGGCCGTTACCGCCAGTTCCACCAGGTCGGCGCTGAAGCGCTTGGTTTCACCGGCCCGGATATCGACGCCGAGCTGATCATGATGTGCCAGCGTCTGTGGGACGACCTCGGCCTGCAGGACGTGAAGCTGCAACTGAATTCGATCGGCGATGCGGAAGAGCGCAACCGGCACCGCGCCGACCTGATCGCTTATTTCGAGCAGCACAAGGAACTGCTGGACGCCGATGCGCAACGCCGCTTGCACACCAATCCTTTGCGCATCCTGGACACCAAGAATCCGGCCATGCAGGACATGGTCAACGGCGCGCCGCAACTGCTGTCCTACCTGGGCGCGGAATCGCTGGCGCACTTCGAAGGCGTGCAAAAGATCCTGAACCACAACAATATTCCGTTCACCATCAACCCGCGCCTGGTGCGCGGCATGGATTACTACAACCGCACCGTGTTCGAGTGGGTCACCGACCAGCTCGGCTCGCAAGGCACGGTCTGCGGCGGCGGCCGTTACGATCCGCTGGTGGAAATGTTCGGCGGCAAGCCGACTCCGGCCTGCGGTTTTGCGATGGGCATCGAGCGCTTGCTGGAACTGATGCGCGCCAACGGCGAACAAGCCGTGCGCAACGAATGCGATGTGTACCTGGTGCACCAGGGCGAGGCAGCGCAGCTGCAATCGTTCGTGCTGGCCGAGCGTTTGCGCAATGCGGGGCTGGATGTTGTGCTACATTGCGCCTCGGCCAATGCCGGCGGCAGCTTCAAGTCGCAGATGAAGCGTGCTGACGCCAGCGGCGCAGCCTACGCCATCATTATCGGCGAAGACGAAGTGGCGAACCAGACCGCGACCGTCAAGACCTTGCGCGCCGAAGGCGACGGCGATGCTGAAAAAGCTAGTACCGGCAATCAAAGTGTCGTACCGTTCGATGCGGTAAGCGATTATCTGGTCGACCAGATCGTCGGCGCCGGCGACGATCATGACCACGACCATGGTGACCATGGACATGTTCACTATCATCATTAAATTCATCACTAAAAACTAAAATCATATGGCATTCGATCTCGACGAACAGGAACAACTGGCAACGCTTAAGGATTGGTGGAATAAATACGGCAATCTGACGACCTGGGTGCTGATTATCGCCCTGGCTGCCTACGCCGGCTGGTCCGGCTGGAATTATTACCAGCGCAGCCAGTCCTTGCACGCTTCGCAGCTTTACGACGAGCAGCAAAAGGCCGTGGCGAGCAAGGACAACGCCAAGGTGCAGCGCGCCGCTGCCGATATCCAGCAGAAATTCGGCCGCACGGCGTACGCCGGCATGGCGGCCTTGTCGGCCGCCAAGGTGGCGTTTGACGCCAATGACCTGAATGCAGCAAAGGAACAGCTGCAATGGGTGGTCGACCATGGCCGCGACGAAGACTACAAGGCGCTGGCCCGGATCCGGCTGGCCGGCATCCTGCTCGACCAGAAGGCCTATGACGACGGCTTGAAAGTCCTGGCGGCAGACCTGCCGGCGCCTTTCGCCAGCGCGGCGGCCGATCGCAAGGGTGACATCCTGGTAGCGCAGAACAAGCTGGACGAGGCGCGCGCCGCTTACCAGCTGGCGCTGGACAAGATGGAAAGCAAGAATCCTGGCAAGGAATTGATTCAATTGAAACTTGATGCGATTGGCGGAGCTCCAGCCAAAGCCGCGGCCTGATAATTCGGAAAAAGGAAGAATATGCGTGTGAAGACTCTGCGAGCTGTTGCTGCCTGTGCCGGTGCGTTGTTGATATTGGGCGGCTGCTCCTTGTTCAGTAGCAAGAAGACAAGCAACCAGCCTGCGCCATTGGTTGAATTCACCCAAAGCCTCAAGGTGCAACCGGTCTGGAAACAGTCGATCGGCAGCGCTGCCATCTTCACTTTCTCGCCTGTGGTTGCAGGCGACAGCGTGTTTGCGGCAGCGGCTGACGGCACCGTGACGCGCATCAACGCCGCCAACGGCACGGTTGCCTGGCGCATCAGCGCCGGCACGCGCCTGACCGCCGGCGCCGGCAGCGACGGCAATACGGTTGCGGTGGCGGGTGAGAAGGGCATTGTGCTGGCGTTTGACGGCCAGGGCAAAAAAATCTGGCAGGCGCAAGCTTCCAGCGAAATCCTGTCGGCTCCGGCTGTAGGCCAGGGCCTGGTGATCGTACGCAGCCAGGACAACCGGATTGCGGCTTATGATGCAGCAACCGGCGAACGTCGCTGGGCCGTGCTGCGCACCTTGCCGCCATTGACCCTGCGTTCGGCGCCGGGCATCCTGGTTGTGCCGCAGGCAACTTTCCTGTCCTTGCCGGGCGGCCGCCTGTCAGCGTTGAACCTGACTAACGGCGGTCCCTGGTGGGAAATGGCGATCGGCGATCCGCGCGGCACCACCGAGCTGGAGCGGGTAGCCGACGCTTCCGGCATGCCGGTGATTGTCGGCCGTGAAGTCTGCGCCGTCGCTTACCAAGGGCGGGTCGGCTGCTTCGACGCCGGCAGCGGCACTTCGCACTGGGCCAAGCCGTTTTCCAGCGATGTCGGCGTCGGCAGCGACGGCAAGAACATCTATGCCGCCGACGAGCATGGCGCGGTATCGGCATTCACCTTGGACAGCGGTGCGGTAGTATGGCAAAACAAGCAGCTCGCCAACCGCGTGCTGACGACCCCGGCAGTACTGCCTAAAGCGGTAGTCGTGGGCGACTTTGAGGGTTATATTCATTTCTTGTCGCGCGATGACGGCGCCCTGATAGCACGGGTTCGTGCAGACAGCAGTGCGGTCCTGCCCAATCCGGTGGTGGCAGGCTCCAATGTGATTTTTCAAACAAAATCGGGAACACTGATCGCTATCGCGACAGAGTAACAACTAAGTAACAACTGAGTGAAAACAACTTAATGAAGCCAGTAATTGCACTTGTAGGACGTCCCAATGTCGGCAAATCGACCTTGTTTAATCGCCTGACGCGTTCACGCGATGCCTTGGTCGCCGATTTGCCCGGCTTGACTCGCGATCGCCATTACGGCGAAGGGCGGGTCGGCGAACGCCCGTTCCTGGTGATCGATACTGGCGGTTTCGAGCCGGTTGCCAAAGAAGGCATCATGCACGAAATGGCGAAGCAGACCAAGCAGGCGGTGGCGGAAGCCGATATCGTGATTTTCATTGTCGACGGCCGCCAGGGCCTGACGCCGCACGACAAGACCATTACCGATTTTCTGCGCAAATCCGGCCGCTCCGTGATGCTGGTGGTGAACAAATCCGAAGGCATGAAGTACACCTCGGTCACCGCCGAATTCTACGAGCTCGGCATGGGCGATCCCTACGTCATCTCGGCCGCCCACGGCGACGGCGTGACTGACCTGGTGGAAGAATCGCTCGACCTGGCTTTCTCGCAGCGTCCGTCGGAAGAACCGGAGCCGGAAGACAAGGAGCGCGGCGTCAAGATCGCCATCGTCGGCCGTCCGAATGTCGGCAAGTCGACCTTGGTCAATACCTTGCTGGGCGAAGAGCGCGTGATTGCGTTCGACATGCCGGGCACCACGCGCGACTCGATCGAGATCCCGTTCGAACGCGACGGCAAGAAATACACCTTGATCGATACCGCGGGCATCCGCCGCCGCGGCAAGGTTTTCGAGGCTATCGAAAAGTTTTCCGTGGTCAAGACTTTGCAGTCGATCTCGGAAGCCAACGTGGTCTTGCTGCTGCTCGACGCGCAGCAGGATATTTCCGAACAGGATGCCCACATCGCCGGCTTCGTGCTGGAGACCGGGCGTGCGCTGGTGGTCGGCGTCAACAAATGGGATGGCCTGACCAGCGACCGCCGCGATGAAATCAAGATGGACATGGATCGCAAGCTGAACTTCCTGTCATTTGCGAAATTCCATTTTATTTCAGCACTGAAATCGACCGGCATTACGCCGTTGATGAAATCGATAGATTCTGCGTATGCAGCGGCCATGTCCAACCTGACTACGCCAAAGCTGACGCGTGCCCTGATCGAAGCGGTAGAGCATCAGCAGCCGCGGCGCAAGGGTTCGATCCGTCCGAAGCTGCGTTATGCCCACCAGGGCGGTATGAATCCGCCTATCGTCGTGATCCACGGCAATGCCCTGGAATCGATCGAAGACAACTATAAGCGTTATCTCGAAAAACATTTCAGAGAAACTTTTTCGCTGGTTGGGACTCCATTACGCATCGAGTTCAGATCCAGTCGGAATCCATACGCTCGCCCGGAAAAATAATTTTTTAAAAACACTTTTTTCTGAGCAGTAAATCCGAAAATCGTTTACATTCGTAAAACACCCACCGAGTCATTCGCTTAGAATCGTATTGGTTCTATATTTTAATTTGCATCTGACTTCTAATCACAACAACACAGTGGAGTAGCCATGAGTAATAAAGGGCAATTGTTACAAGACCCGTTTTTGAACGCCTTGCGTAAAGAGCATGTTCCGGTGTCTATCTATCTGGTCAATGGCATCAAGCTTCAAGGCCATATCGAATCCTTCGATCAATACGTGGTTTTACTGCGTAATACCGTTACCCAAATGGTATACAAACACGCCATCTCAACCGTAGTTCCTGCACGCGCTGTCAATCTGAATCTTGAATCTGAAGCAGAATAACTATTCACTGTCGGCGAGGGCCGCAGCTACACGAATGTACCCATGCGCGCAGCGCTAGTCGGAGTGGACTTCGGCAAAGGCGACTTTGCCGCAAGTCTGGAAGAACTGTCTTTGCTGGCCAAATCAGCCGGCGCGGTGCCTCTCGTCACCATCACCGGCAAGCGCAGCAGTCCTGACGCCGCCTTGTTTGTCGGTTCAGGCAAAGCACAGGAAATAGCCGACGCGGTATTTGATGATGAACTTGAAATAGTCATTTTCAACCACGCCTTGTCGCCAGCCCAGCAGCGCAATCTCGAACGTGTACTGAAAGTAAGAGTGCTGGATCGCACCAGCCTCATACTCGACATCTTTGCCCAAAGAGCCAAAAGCCATGAAGGTAAAGTGCAGGTAGAGCTTGCACAGTTGCAACATCTGGCGACGCGGCTGATCCGCGGGTGGACTCACTTGGAACGGCAAAAAGGCGGTATCGGTTTGCGCGGACCGGGTGAAACCCAGCTGGAAACCGACCGCCGTTTGCTCGGCGACCGGGTCAAGGCCCTGCGCGCCAGGCTCGACAAGCTGCACCGGCAACATGCAACGCAACGGCGCGCACGCGGGCGCAGTGCGACTATCTCGATTTCGCTGGTGGGTTACACCAACGCCGGCAAATCGACCTTGTTCAACGCGCTGGCGAAAGCCGGCGTGTATGCGGCGGATCAGCTGTTCGCTACGCTGGACACCACGTCCAGGCGGGTTTACCTGGGCGAGGCGGGCAGTGTGGTGATTTCCGATACGGTCGGCTTCATCCGTGAGCTGCCGCATCAGCTGGTGGCCGCATTCCGGGCGACGCTGGAGGAAACCATCCATGCCGATCTGTTGCTGCATGTGGTGGATGCGGCAAGTCCGGCGCGCATGGAGCAGATCGAGCAGGTGAATCTGGTGCTGAAAGAAATCGGCGCCGACCATATTCCGCAGATTCTGGTGTGGAACAAGATAGACGCAGCGGAACTGGAGCCGGCGGTCGAACGTGATGAGTATGATAAAATTCAGCGAGTTTTTGTTAGCGCGCAAAAAGGCCAGGGGCTGGATTTATTAAGGCAGGCCATCGCCGAATTCGTGACTGGCAATCCACCGGCAGCGGCATATTCGTTGCCGGCCGCAGAAAATACGCAGCAGCAGGTGTAGAGCCATTGTTAAGCCGTTGTTTCAAAAGTAAGCGCCTCTAACGAGCATTCCAACCTATTTGTTTTATTTACTTAAAGATAACGATCGAATGCTTGGTACCTTATTCAAAAAACTTGGTGTGAAATTTTCGCTGAACGACCCGCAATGGGGCCGGAATTCGCAAAATGACAACAAGCAAAACAATGACGGCAAAAAGCCGAATAACGGCGGCCCGCCGGATTTGGACAAGCTGTGGCAGGACTTCAACCAGCGCCTGGCGCGCCTGCTGGGCAATAAAAACGGCGGTGGCGGCGATTCCAGCGGCGGCGGCTTCAATCCGGGCATGAAAGGCGCCGGTGTCGGCGTCGGCGCGATTGCGGCCGTGGTGGCCTTGCTGTGGCTGGCCAGCGGTTTCTTCACCGTGCAGGAAGGCCAGACCGGCGTTGTCATGACATTCGGCAAGTACAGCCATTCCACCACCCCAGGTTTCAACTGGCGCTGGCCTTACCCGATCCAGAGCCATGAGATCGTCAATGTTTCCCAGGTGCGTACGGTCGAAGTCGGCTATCGCGCCAACGCCAAGAACAAGCAGCCGAAAGAAGCCCTGATGCTGACCGATGATGAAAACATCATCGATATCCAGTTCGCCGTCCAGTACACGCTGAAGAGCGCGTCGGACTGGGTCTTCAACGTCCGCGATCCGGAGGAAACCGTGCGCCAGGTGGCGGAAACCTCGGTTCGCGAGGTAGTCGGCAGGAACAAGATGGACTTCGTGCTGTATGAAGGCCGCGAAAAAGTGGCGCTCGACACCAGCCAGCTGATGCAGCAGATCCTGGATCGCTATAAGGTCGGCGTGCAGATCACCAACGTCACGATGCAGGGCGTGCAGCCGCCGGAACAGGTGCAGGCAGCGTTCGACGACGCGGTAAAGGCAGGCCAGGACCGCGAGCGCCAGAAAAACGAAGGCCAGGCTTACGCCAACGATGTGATTCCAAAGGCACGCGGCGCGGCTTCGCGCCTGCTGCAGGAAGCGGAAGCATACAGCGCCCGCGTCACCGCCAATGCCGAGGGCGATGCCTCGCGCTTCAAGCAAGTGCTGACCGAGTACCAGAAGGCACCGGGCGTGACGCGCGACCGGATGTACCTGGATACCATGCAACAGATTTTTGCGAATACGACAAAAGTAATGGTTGATGCTAAAAGCGGGAGTAATTTATTGTATTTGCCATTGGATAAGCTGATTTCGCAATCGGTGGCCAGCGCCGTACCGGGCGCGGCGGCAAGCAGCGCCGGGACCAGCGCATCGTCATCGACGATGAAGGATGGCGCCAGCACGGTCGAAACGCGGCCGCAGCCGGATGACCGTTCGCGCGACAGCCGCGACTCGCGTGATCGGGAGGGCAGATAATGAATCGCCTTATCTCCCTGCTGATATTCGTATTCGCCGCGTTGTGGCTGGTGTTTTCGACCATCTTCGTGGTCGACCAGCGCCAGTACGCGATCCTGTTCGCCTTCGGCGAAGTGAAGCAGGTGATCAACCAGCCTGGCTTGCATTTCAAGCTGCCGCCGCCGTTCCAGAACGTGCTGTTCCTCGATAAGCGCATCCTCACCATCGATCCGCCGGATACCGACCGTTTCATCACGGCGGAAAAGATGAACATCCTGATCGACGCCTTTGTGAAATGGCGGATTACCGATCCGAAACTGTATTTCGTCAGCTTCGGCGGCGATGAAAAACGCGCCCAGGACCGCATGTCGCAAATCGTCAAGGCGGCCTTGAACGATGAAATCACCAAGCGCACGGTGCGCGAAGTGATCTCCGGCCAGCGCGGCAAGGTGATGGATTCGATCCGCAGCAAAGTGGCGGAAGAGTCGAAGCAGATCGGCGTCGACATCATCGATGTGCGCCTCAAGCGGGTTGACTACGTCGACCAGATCAATGCTTCGGTGTACGACCGCATGAAGTCCGAGCGCCTGCGGGTCGCCAATGAATTGCGTTCGACCGGTTCCGCGGATTCGGAAAAGATCCGCGCCGACGCCGACAAGCAGCGTACCGTGATCCTGGCGGAAGCTTATCGCGATGCGGAAAAGATGCGCGGCGAGGGCGATGCCAAGGCTTCGCAGATTTATGCCCAGGCATTCGGCCAGAATCCGGAATTCTACAAGTTCTACCGTAGCCTTGAAGCTTACCGCGCCAGCTTCAAGACCCGCCAGGACCTGATGGTGATTGATCCGAACTCGGAATTCTTTAAATATTTCCGTAGTCCGGCCGGCGGCGGGGCGGCAGCGCCTGCAAAAAAATAGGCCTTTTGCTGAGGGGCTGAATTATCCGGGAATGGCGCCCTCGCTAGCGGCGCCATTCCTTATTTTCGACGGCCGTATATGGCCATTGTCGTATTGATAACCGAGCCCCAGCATTTAGCCGAATTGATCCACAAAAGTAATTTTCCCTAGATTCATTTTTCCTATGCCGAATTGGCTTCTCCCTGAAAACATCGCCGACGTCTTGCCGTCCGAAGCGCGCAAGATCGAAGACCTGCGTCGCCTGATACTGGATAATTTCCGCCTGTACGGCTATGAGCTGGTCATGCCGCCCATGCTGGAATACCTGGAATCGCTGCTGGCCGGCGCCGGCCAGGATACCGACCTGCGCACCTTCAAGCTGGTCGACCAGCTGTCCGGCCGCACCCTCGGCATCCGCGCCGACATGACCACCCAGGTAGCGCGCATCGACGCCCATCTGCTGAACCGCGAGTCGGTCACCCGCCTGTGTTACGTCGGCAGCGTCCTGCATACCCGCCAGATCGGCTTGCACGCCACCCGCGAGCCGTTGCAGATCGGCGCCGAGATCTATGGGCACCTGGGGCTGGAAGCCGATGCCGAGATCCAGGAACTGGCGCTGGCGACCCTGGCCTTGGCCGGGATCGCCCAGGTACGCCTGGATTTGTGCCATGTTGGCATTTTGCGCACGATTATCGGAGGCGACGACGCCGCCAAGCTGGATGAAACCGAGCTGGTCGCCTTGCTGGAAGCCAAGGATGTGCCTGGCTTGCGCACCATCAGCGTCGATTACAAGCCGGACACCCGGGCCGCCTTGCTGGCCTTGCCGGGCCTGTATGGCGACGCCAGCGTCTTGCAGCAGGCGCGGCAGGTGCTGCCGGCGCTGCCGGCCATCGCCAAGGCCCTGGACGAGCTGGAAACTTTGGCGGTAGCAGCCGGGAAAGATTGCGTTACGGTCGATTTAGCCGATTTACGCGGGTATCATTACGAAAGTGGGCTGATTTTCGCCGCTTACGTGCCCGGCCTGCCGAATGCGATACTGCGCGGCGGTCGTTACGACGTCGGCGCGGCGTTCGGCCGTTCGCGTCCGGCCACCGGTTTTTCGATGGATTTGCGAGAGCTGGCAAGACTGATTCCGGTAGCAACCCGCAAGCGCGCGATCCATGCGCCTTGGGGAATTGAGGCAGGTTTGAAGGAAAAGATCGTTGAATTGCGCAAGGCTGGGGAAGTTGTGATCCAGAGTCTGCCCGGCCATGAAAACGATCAAGACGAGTTCGATTGCGACCGCGCGGTTGTACTCGAAAATGGAAACTGGATTATCAAAAATTTGGACTAAGTGATGTTACAGAAAAGCACCGCAAAAAACGTCGTTGTGATTGGCACCCAATGGGGCGACGAAGGAAAAGGCAAGATCGTTGACTGGCTGACCGACCACGCACAGGCAGTCGTGCGTTTTCAGGGCGGCCATAACGCTGGCCATACATTGGTCATCGGCGGCCACAAGACGGCATTGCAGCTGATCCCGTCCGGCATCATGCGCCCCGGCGTGGCTTGCTACATCGGTAACGGCGTGGTGCTGTCGGTGCCCGACCTGCTGCGCGAGATCGACAAACTGCAGGTGGCCGGGGTGGAAGTCGCATCGCGCCTGAAGATTTCCGAAGCCTGCCCGATCATCCTGCCTTACCACACCGCACTCGATGCGGCGCGTGAAGCAGCGCGCGGCGACGCCAAGATCGGCACCACCGGCAAGGGCATCGGCCCGGCCTACGAAGACAAGGTTGCGCGCCGCGCGATCCGCGTCGCCGACCTGCTCAACGAAAAGCGTTTTGCGGAAAAGCTGGCAGCCAACCTGGAATACCACAACTTTGTCCTGACCAATTACCTGAAGGCGCCGGCTGTCGATTACCAGAAGACGCTGGACGACGCCCTGGCCACCGTGCCGCGCCTGCGGCCGATGGTGGCCGATGTGTCGAGCGACCTGTACGCAGCCTACAACAACGGCGCCAGCCTGCTGTTCGAAGGCGCGCAGGGCAGCCTGCTGGACGTCGACCACGGCACTTATCCGTTCGTCACCTCGAGCAACTGCGTGGCCGGCAATGCCGCTGCCGGCAGCGGCGTCGGTCCTAACATGCTGCACTACATCCTGGGCATCACCAAGGCTTACACCACGCGTGTCGGCTCCGGGCCGTTCCCGTCGGAACTGCCGACCGACCAGGGCGTCGGCAAGCACCTGGCCAGCGTCGGCCATGAATTCGGCACAGTGACCGGCCGCGCCCGCCGCTGCGGCTGGTTCGATGCTGCGCTGCTGAAGCGTTCGGTGCAGATCAACGGCGTGTCCGGCATGTGCCTGACTAAGCTGGACGTGCTGGACGGCCTGGAAACGCTGAAGCTGTGCACCGGCTACACGCTCAACGGCAAGACCGTCGACATCTTCCCGGTCGGCGCCGAAGACGCTGCGCTGTGCCAGCCGATCTACGAAGAAATGCCGGGCTGGAGCGAATCCACGGTCGGCGCCAAATCGCTGGACGCCTTGCCGGCCACCGCCCGTGCTTATATCAAACGTATCGAAGAACTGGTAGGCGTGCCTATCGATATGGTGTCGACCGGTCCAGACCGCGAAGAAACCATCGTTTTGCGCCATCCATTTAAATAAAAGCAATATGAACAAATCAGATGATAAAGACCTGTGGGTCTCGTGGGATGAATATCACCGCATAATTGAAAAACTGGTATTGAACGTGCACGCCTCCGGCTGGCAGTTTGACCAGGTCTTGTGCCTGGCGCGCGGCGGCTTGCGCCCGGGCGACGTGTTTTCGCGCATTTTCGACGTGCCGCTGGCGATCCTGTCGACCAGTTCTTACCGCGAAGATGCCGGCACGGTGCGCAGCGAACTCGACATCGGCAAGCACATCACCATGAGCCGCGGCGCCTTGTCGGGCCGGGTGCTGGTGGTGGATGACCTGGTCGATTCGGGCGTGACGCTGGACAAGGTCCTGCATCACCTGAAGGAAAACTACGCTCCGGTGACCGAGGTGAAATCGGCAGTGATCTGGTGGAAGGCATGTTCTTCGCTGAAACCGGATTTTTACGTCGATTACCTGCCGACCAATCCGTGGATCCACCAGCCTTTCGAAGAATACGACAGCCTGCGTCCGCACCAGCTGGAAGCCTGGAGCAAAAAGGGCGTATCGAGATAATCGAGCGTGCTGAACAAAAAGCCCCGTTGCTTATACAACGGGGCTTTTTTACGCCTATGCCTGTTGTTCCAGGCTGACCCAGCTGGAATCCTGCGCGTGGCTGCGCAGCACGGCTTCAATGAATTCCATGCCTTGCACGCCATCCTTGACCGTGGTCAGGAATCGGCTATGGCCAGGAATGGGCCGGCCATCGTTGAGCGCGGCAATCTGCTGGGCGGCGTCGACATAGAGCTGGGCAAACGCTTCCAGGTAGCCTTCCGGATGACCGGCCGGGACCCGGGTAGCGTGTGCCGCTGCCTGGCCCTGCACGCGGCCGCGCGTGAGGCATTGTGCCTGGCCGCCTTGCGGTGTGAACCACAGCTGGTTCGGATTCTCCTGGTCGAACGCCAGGCTGGCCTTGCTGCCGTACAGGCGCAGCCGCAGCGCGTTTTCGCAGCCGGTGGCGACCTGGCTGGCCCACAGCGTGCCGCGGGCGCCGTTGGCGTAGCGCAGCATCACTTGCACATGGTCGTCGACCAGGCGGCCCGGCACGAAAGTATGCAGCTCGGCCAGCAGTTGCTCCGGGGTCGCGCCGCTGACGTATTGCGCCAGCTGGTAAGCATGGCTGCCGACGTCGCCGAGGGTGCCTGCCGGGCCGTTGCGGGCCGGATCGGAGCGCCAGCCGAGCGCCGCCGGATCTTGCGTGCCGTCGTTGGCAGCGGCCATGGCGGCGGGTATTTCGTCGGCCAGCCAGTCCTGGGAATACTCTACTTGCAGCAAGCGCAATTCACCGAGCGCGCCGGATTCAACCAGCTCCTTGGCATGGCGCACCATCGGATAGCCGGTATAGGTATGGGTGAGGGCGAACACCAGGTTCTTGCGTTGCGCCAGGGCCGCCAGCGCTTGCGCCTCTTGCAGCGAGACGGCGAGCGGCTTGTCGCAGATGACATGGATGCCGGCTTCCAGGAAAGCGGTGGCGACAGGCGCGTGCAGGTAGTTGGGGGTGACGATAGCCACTACGTCGATGCCGTCCGGGCGGGCCGCTTCGCGCCGCGCCATGTCGCGATAATCGGAATAGCTGCGGCTGCGGTCCAGGCGTATCGCGGCAGCGCTGGACGCTGCCCGCAGCGGGTTGCCGGACAGCGCTCCCGCTACCAGTTCGTAGTGATCGTCGAGCCGCGCAGCCATGCGGTGCACGGCGCCGATGAAAGCGCCGTCGCCGCCGCCCACCATGCCCAAGCGCAAACGCCGCGGCAGCCTGGTTTCCTGTTTGCCGTGATTGATGCCCATGTCTAGTCCAATCCTAATATTTGTGCAATCTGCGCCGTTTGCACCTGGCCACCGGCAAAATCGTCGAAGGCGCGTTCACTGACGCGGATGATGTGGCGGCGGATGAATTCCGCGCCCTCGGCGGCGCCGTCTTCCGGGTGTTTCAGCGCGCATTCCCATTCCAGCACGGCCCAGCCGGGGAAGTCGTACTGCGCCATCTTGGAAAAAATGGCCTTGAAATCGATCTGGCCGTCGCCCAGCGAACGGAAGCGTCCAGCGCGTTCCTGCCAGTCGGAAAATCCGCCGTAGACGCCTTGCCGGCCGTTAGGGCGGAACTCGGCGTCCTTGACGTGGAAGGCTTTGATGCGCCGGTGGTAGATGTCGATGAACGCCAGGTAATCCAGCTGCTGCAGCAGGAAATGACTGGGGTCGTACAAGATGTTGGCGCGCGGATGGTGATCGACCGCTTCGAGGAAGCGGTCGAAAGTGACGCCGTCATGCAGGTCTTCGCCGGGATGCAGTTCATAACAAAGATCGACGCCGGCGTCGTCAAAAGCGTCGAGCACAGGACGCCAGCGCCGCGCCAGTTCGGCGAACGCGGTTTTCACCAGTCCGGCCGGACGCTGTGGCCAGGGATACAGGTAGGGCCAGGCCAGCGCGCCGGAAAAAGTGACGTGCGCGCGCAGGCCCAGGCGGCGCGAGGCGATGGCTGCGCAGTGCAGCTGGTCCTCGGCCCAGGCAGTACGCGCAACCGCATTGCCGCGCAGCGCCGGCGGCGCAAAGCCGTCGAACAGCACGTCGTAGGCCGGATGCACTGCCAGCAGCTGGCCCTGCAAGTGGGTCGACAGTTCGCTAACCTGCAAGCCGTACCCGGCCAGCATGCCGGCGATGTCGTCGCAATAAGTCTGGCTTTGCGCCGCCAGTTCGAGGTCGAACAGGCGCGCATCGGTAGGCAGCTGCAGCGCCTTGTAACCCAGCGCGGAAGCCCACCTGGCCAGGTTTTCCAGGGTGTCGAACGGCGCCTTGTCGCCCATGTACTGGGCCAGAAACAGGGCCGGACCTAGTATCGTTTTCACGGTGCAATCCTTTCGTGCAGAGCAACCGCGCCGTCGAAGCAGCGCAGTTGTGCAGTTGCGCATTAAAACGGCGAATCAGGGAAATAGAACTGCTTGGCGTTCTGGTTGGTGATCAGGACCGACGGGATGATGGTGGTCGCCGGCAGTTTTTCACCCTTGAGGCGGGCTTCGGCAGTCATCTTGATGGCGTCGTAGATGAATTTCGGCGAATACGATACGTCGGCCTTGATCATCTTGTCGCCGTCGATGATTTTCTTGACGGCTCCCTTGGCGCCGGCGCCGCCGAAAATCTCTTTGATGTCGCTGCGCTTGGCCTGGTCGATGGCTTTCTGCACACCGACCGCCATATCGTCATCCGCCGCCCAGACCGCGTCGATCTGGCGGAAGCGCGTCAGGTAGTCCTGCATCACCTTGAAGGCGTCGTCGCGGTTCCAGTTGCCGTACTTGGCGTCGAGGATCTTGATGTCCGGATGGCCTTTCATGACGGCGCTGAAAGCATCGAAACGTTCGTTATCGAGGGTGGTCGGGATGCCGCGCAAGACCACGATGTTGCCCTTGCCGTTGAGCTGCTTCGCCAGATACTCGGCCGGCAGCTTGCCGAAGGCGGTATTGTCGCCGGCGACATAGGCGTCCTGGGCGGCGGTATTGGTCAGCCCGCGGTCAACCACCGTGACATACACGCCCTTGCTCTTGACCTGCATCACCGGCTGGGTAAGCGCAGCCGATTCCAGCGGGAAGATCACCAGCGCATTGATCTTGTTGACGGTCAGCATGTCTTGCAGCTGGTTGGCTTGCTCCGAAGCGGCGGCCGATGTCTTGACGATGATTTTCAGGTCGGGATGGGCTTTTTCCAGTTCTTTCTTGGCCTCGTTGGCCCACCACACGATGCCCGCGGTGAAACTGTGGGTAGCGGTAGGAATGGCGACGCCGAGCGTCACTTTTTCGGCGGCGTGGACGGGCAGGGCGGCGCCGTACGCAAATACGGCCAGGGCGGCAGCCGGCAACAAGCCGCGGCTAAAAATACGATGGATCGAATGCATGGTATCTCCTCCAGTTGGTGGTGCCGCTATCGGCATCCGGTTTTGAAACTACAAACGACATTGCGCTGCCGGCAGGAACCCTTAATGCCGGCCGCGCTGGAAATAAGCGACTGCGATGATGACGACGCCTTGCACTGCTGCATTCAGGTACACGCTGATGATGCTGGTCAGGTTAAGGATGTTGCTGATCACGGACAGCAGGATCGCGCCCACCACGGTGCCGACGATGCGGCCGGAACCGCCCTTGAGCGCGGTGCCGCCCACCACCACGGCGGCAATCGCTTCCAGTTCCCACAGCAGGCCGGTGGTCGGCGAGGCCGAGCCCAGGCGCGGCACGTACAGCACGGTGGCGATGCCGACGCATACGCCGAGCAGCATGTAGGTGCAGGTCTTGACGAAATCGACCCGGATGGCGGCGTAGCGGGCCACCTGTTCATTCGAGCCGATCGCCTGCACGTGGCGGCCGAAAGCGGTGCGATTCAGGATCAGCGCGCCGCCCAGCGCCACCGCCAGGAACACCCAGATCGGGATGGGGATGCCCAGCAGGTTGGTGTAGTAGACCGGGCTGTACAGGTCGGACAGCTGGTTGTCCAGCGTCAACGCGCCGCCGTCCGCCAGGTAGGTCAGCACCGAGCGGAAGATGCCCAGTGTGCCCAGCGTGACGATGAATGCTTCGATCTTGCCTTTGGTGATCAGCAAACCGTGCAGCAGGCCGAAGATCAGGCCCAGCAGCAGCGCCATCGCGATGCCGGTCACGACGATGGTCAGCGGCCCGAGCGTGCCTGCGCTCATCAGCATGTTCATGAAATAAATCATGCTGCCGGCAATCAGCGCGGCCATGGAACCGACCGAGAGGTCGATGCCGCCTGAAATGATGACAAACGTCATGCCGACCGCGATGATGCCGATGAAAGCGGTGCGGGTCAGCACGTTCATCAGGTTGTCGACGGTGGCGAAATCGCCGTTGAGCAAGGTGCCGGCGATGCACAGGCCGGCCAGCCCGAGCACCGGGCCGAGGCCCTTCAGGTGATTGAGGTACTGGAAAAACCGGGCGGATGCGCGGGAATCAACGGGTGCCGGTAGCATGGGAAATCAACTCCTCTTCGGTCAGCTGGTTGCTGGCCAGCGTGGTTTGCAGGACGCCCGCACGCATGACGGCGACGCGATGGCACAGGCCGATCAGTTCGATCAGTTCGGATGAAATGACGATCACCGCCCGGCCTTCGGCGGCCAGGCGCTGGATCAGGAAATAGATATCGCGCTTGGCGCCGACATCGACGCCGCGGGTCGGCTCGTCCAGGATGACCACGCGCGGATCGGCATGCAGGTATTTGGCCAGCGCCAGCTTTTGCTGGTTGCCGCCGGACAGCATGCGCGCCTTCACCTGCGGATTGCCGGCGCGGATGTTGAAATCCTGGATGGCGCGGGCGAGCGCCTGTTTTTCAGCCTGCAGGTCGAGCAGGGGGTGGCTGTAGCGCTCCAGCGTCATCAGGGTCAGGTTTTCGCGCAGGCCGAGATCGACGTGCAAGCCTTTGCCTTTACGGTCTTCGCTCAGGTAAGTCAGGCCGTGCTGCATGGCTTGCCGCGGGCTGCGCAGGTCGAGTTGTTTGCCGCCGATGGCGATCCGGCCGCCGCTGCGCGGACGCAGGCCGATCAGCGCTTCCATGGCTTCGGTGCGGCCGGCGCCGACCAGTCCGGCAAAGCCGAGGATTTCACCGGCGCGCACTTCAAAACCGAGGTCCGGGATCCAGCCCGGCACCGCCAGGTTTTCGACCTTGAGCAGCACCGGCGCATCGGCCGCCGGCATCAGCTTGGGCGGGAACATGTCCGACACATCGCGTCCCACCATCAGGTTCGCCATCTGATGGCGGTCCAGGCTGGCGGTCGGCTCGCGGGTGATGAAACGGCCGTCACGCATGATGATGACTTCATCCGTATGATTCTCGATTTCATCCAGCTTGTGCGAGATGTAAATGATGGTGACGCCTTGCTGCTTGAGCTGCGCCATCAAGGCAAACAGCCTTTGCGTCTCGCT
Organism: Collimonas fungivorans; assembly: GCF_028292705.1. GTDB lineage: Bacteria > Pseudomonadota > Gammaproteobacteria > Burkholderiales > Burkholderiaceae_D > Collimonas > Collimonas fungivorans_B. The sequence continues at coordinate 53,096 of NZ_JAQGLV010000193.1, forward strand.
TGATGTCAGGGTCGCGCTGGGTTCGTCCATGATCAGCAGGCGCGCCTTGCGCGACAAGGCCTTGGCAATTTCCACCAGCTGTTTTTCGGCGACGATCAGGGCGCTGACCTTGGTGTCCGGGCTCAGGTCGAGGCCGACCTGGGCCAGGCAGGCCGCCGCTTCGCTGCGCATGGCGGCGTCATCCAGCAGCCAGCCCTTGCGTTTTTCATGGCCGAGGAAAATGTTCTGGGCGATGGTCAGGTGCTCGGCCAGGTTGAATTCCTGGTGGATCAGCACAATGCCGCAAGCCTCGGCCTGGCGCGAACCGGTGAAATGGCGGCTTTCGCCGTCAATCGTCAGCTCGCCTTCGGTGATGCTTTCATAACCGGCCAGTATTTTCATCAGGGTCGATTTGCCGGCGCCGTTTTCGCCCAGCAAGCCGTAGACCCGGCCCAGTTCAAGGTCGAAGCTGACACCGTGCAGCACACGCACTGCGCCAAAATCCTTGCGGATATTCTCGAAGCGGACGGCGACGCTCATCTCAGCTGCTCTCCCGCTGGACCAGCTGATGGGGCAGCAACACCCCTTGCACGGTAGCCTCCGGATCGGCCAGCCGCTGCAGCAGCAACTGCGCCGCGGTTTCTCCGAGGGTGCGCATGGGCTGGGCGATGGTGGTCAGCGCCGGCCAGGTTTGCGCGGAAATGGCGATATCGTCGAAGCCCACCACGGCGGCGTCCTCGGGCACGCGCTTGTTCAGCTGGCGCATGGCGCTCAGGGCGCCGATAGCCAGCGTGTCCGATACAGCGAAGACGGCGCTGGGCGCATCCGGCTGCGCCATCATCTGCAGCGTGGCGTGTTTGCCGGCGTCGTAGTCGAGGCTGTCGACCTGCCGCCGCCATTCCGGGCGCGCCTGCAGTCCGGCGGCCTGCAAGGCGTCGAGATAACCACGCTGGCGTTCGCGCGCATAACGGTAGCGCTGGTCCGAATTGATCAGGCCGATGCGGGTGTGGCCGCGGGCTATCAGGTGACGTACGGCGTCGCCGGCGGCGCTGTAGTTGTCGACGCCGACATACGGTACGGCGATGCCGGGGTCGAATTCGCAGCAGGCGACCCAAGGCAGGATGTTGGATTCGTTGGCCAGGGCGTGCTGCACGGTATCCGGATCGAGGCAGATTGCGCCATCGGCGCGGTGCGTGCGCAGCAGGTCGAAATAGGCGCTCTCGCGCCCGGCTTCGGCGCCGGTATCGCACAGCATGACGAAATAACCGTGTTCGCGCGCCACGCTGTCGATGCCGCGCACGATTTCCGAATAAAACGGATTGCCGACGTCCGGCACCATGGTCAGCAGCAGGCGGCTGGTGGCGGTGCGCAGGTTGCGGGCCAGGTGGTTCAGCCGATAGCCCAGCGCTGTCACGGAGGTCATTACCTTGTCGCGGGTCCCGGGCCGTACGCCATCCATGTCGTTCATGACGCGTGACACGGTGGCCACCGATACGCCGGCATGCAGGGCGACAGCGGAGATCGAGGCGGACGTGGTTTTAGGCGGCATGGAAGGGTTTCGTTTGCTGTGGCCAATTTAAATGTAATCGATTACATTTGGTTTATACGTGCTCGCTGCGTGGCTGGCAAGATGAATCCATGCTGTGATGCAACATCAAAACCGGACTTGGAAAGGGCAAGGAGGGGGAGAATCGCAGAGCAGGAAAGGAAGCAGGAAGGGCAACAGAAACGCCAAAACCGGGGGTATCACCATGTTCAAGCAAAACAAACAAAAAAGGATATGTCTATGAGCAGCATTGCAAGCCGCAGCACCGTCGCAACGCCTTTCGAACAGCACCCGCAGACTTGGCGCGCCGTCATTTCATCATCCATCGGCAATGCGCTGGAATGGTTCGATGTCTTGCTGTACAGCGCCATGGCGGTCACCATCGCCAAACTGTTTTTCCCGACGGCGAACCAGACCGTATCGCTGCTGATTACCTTCGCCACCTTCGGCGTCTCGTTTTTCATGCGGCCGCTGGGCGCGGTGGTCATCGGCGCCTATTCTGACCGGGTCGGGCGCAAGGCCGCCTTGACGCTGTCGATCCTGCTGATGATGATCGGCACCTTGCTGATCGCCATCATGCCGACCTATGCCCAGATCGGCTTGTGGGCGCCGGCCGGCATCGTGCTGGCGCGCTTGCTGCAAGGGTTTTCCGCCGGCGGCGAATTCGGCAGCTCGACCGCTTTCCTGGTGGAGCATGCGCCGCACCGGCGCGGATTCTTTTCCAGCTGGCAGGTCGCCAGCCAGGGGCTGAGCATCGTGCTGGCGGCGCTGGCCGGGGCGCTGCTGTCGTCGCAGCTCTCCACCGAGCAGCTGGAATCGTGGGGCTGGCGCTTGCCGTTTTTCTTCGGGTTGCTGATCGGGCCGGCCGGTTATTACATCCGCAAGAACCTGGAAGAGTCGCCTGAGTTCGCCCAGGCCGACGCCACCCGCACGCCGCTGCGCGACATCATGACCAGCCAGAAGATGCGGCTGCTGATCGGTTCCGGCAGCGTCATCATGGCGACCGTGTCGGTGTACCTGGTGGTCTACATGCCGACCTACGCGGTCAAGCAGCTGGGCATGACGTCGACCGCTTCGTTCAGCGCCACCATCCTGGCCGGCCTGATCATGCTGCTGTTCTCGCCGGTGGTCGGCCAGCTCTCCGATAAATATGGGCGCACTCCGTTCATGCTGGCCAGCAGCGTGCTGTTCGTGCTGCTGACTTATCCCTTGTTCTCCTGGCTGTCGTTCAACCCGAGCTTCATCAACCTGCTGCTGGTGCAAGGCGTGATCGGCCTGCTGATGACCATGTATTTCGCCGCTATGCCGGCGCTGCTGTCGGATATTTTCCCGGTCCAGACGCGAGGCACCGGCATGTCCCTGAGCTACAACATTGCGGTGATGATTTTCGGCGGCTTTGCAGGGATGATGATTACCTGGCTGATTGCTGTTACAGAGAACAAGCTGGCGGTGACCTTTTACGTGATTGGCGGGGCATTGCTGAGCGTGATCGCCACGCTTGCCGCGCGCTACAAGCTGCGCTTGCGTTAAGCGCTCCAATTGCATGGCAGTCAAGATGGCTTGCCTGTCATGCAAAAAATATTCGATTAAAAAATTAAACGAAAAATTGTTTCTATTTTCGAGAATCGTGCCTACAATGGCAGAAAGCGGTAACCGACCAAAATACAAACATAGACACGGAGATGAACCATGATGAACGTTGCGGTATTCGGCGCCGGCCGTATCGGCAAGATCCATGCGGGCAACCTGGTGCTGCAGCCGGGCGCCAATCTGAAATACGTTAGTGACATCAATGCACAAGCCGCGCAGGAACTGGCCGGGCAGCATGGCGCGCAGGTGGCGGATATCGACGGCGTACTGGCCGATCCGAGCATAGGCGCGGTGCTGATCGCCTCCAGCACCGACACCCACGCAGACCTGATCATGCGCGCGGCGGCGGCGGGCAAGGCGATCTTTTGCGAGAAGCCGGTCGACCTGACGCTGGAGCGCGCCAAGGCATGCGCGCGCGCGGTGGCCGACGCCGGGGTGACTTGCATGATCGGTTTCCAGCGCCGTTTCGATCCGACATTCCATGCGCTGAAGACGCGCCTGTCCGCCGGCGAAATCGGCGATCCGGAAATGCTGATCGTCACCAGCCGCGACCCTGGCGCGCCGCCGGTGTCGTATATCAAAAGCTCGGGCGGCATATTCAAGGACATGCTGATCCACGATTTCGATATTTTCCGCTGGATACTGGAAGACGAAGCCGTCAGCATCTCGGCCACCGGCAGCTGCCTGACCGATCCGGCGATAGCCGAAGCCGGCGACATCGATTGCGCCGCGGTCACCATCCGCAGCCGGCGCGGCCGCCTGTGCCAGATCAATACCAGCCGCCGCGCCGCCTATGGCTACGACCAGCGTTTCGAAGTGCTGGGCAGCAAGGGCATGCTGCAGGCCGGCAACCACAAACCGACCGAGGTGGTCGCCGCCACCGGGCACAGCGTCAGCCAGGACAAGCCCGAGCATTTTTTCCTGGAGCGCTATCGTGCTGCCTATGCCAGCGAGATCGCCCATTTTTTTGATGCGGTGGTGAACAAAGTGGCAGTACGCACCACGATTGAAGACGGCGTCAAGGCCCTGGAACTGGCCGAAGCGGCAACCCTGTCCTGGCGTGAAAACCGTACCATCGAGCTGGCCAAATGAACCATTCCCGGACACTGAAAGTCGGCATCGTCGGCCTTGGCAGGCTAGGGCGGCGGCATGCGGAAAACCTGATGTCGCGGGTGACCGGCGCCGAGCTGGCGGCGGCCTGCAGTCCCTTGCCGGCAGAACTGGAGTGGGCGCGCGATACTCTGCAGGTGCCGCATCTGTACGCCGACTATGAAGCCCTGCTGGCCCACGACGGGCTGGATGCGGTATTCCTGGTGACGCCGACATCCTTGCATCCGCAGCAGATCATCCAGGCTTTGCAGGCCGGCAAACATGTGTTTTGCGAAAAACCCCTGTCGCTGGACCTGGAGGATTGCCGCCGGGTCAGCGCCGAGGCAGCGCGTCATCCGCAGCTGAAGGTGATGATCGGTTTTGTGCGCCGCTTCGACGCCAGCTATCAGGACGCTTATAAAAAAATCCAGCAAGGCGCCATCGGTGCGCCGTTCATGGTGTATTCGCAGACTTGCGACCAGCACGATCCGGACGGATTCTTTGTCAAGTTCGCCGCTACCAGCGGCGGCATCTTCCTCGATTGCAGCGTGCACGATATCGACCTGGCGCGCTGGCTGCTCGGCAACCCGCGGCCGGTCCGTGTCTATGCCAGCGGCACCCGCGCCATCCATCAGGACCTGCAGCAGTTCCAGGACGTCGACAATGGTGTCGCCATCTGCGAGTTCGACAACGGCAAGCTGGCCACCTTCTACGCCTCGCGCACGATGGCGCACGGCCACGACACCATGACTGAAATCACCGGCACGGCGGGGCGCCTGACAGTGGGCAGCAATCCGCGCAAGAACCGCCTGGAAATCGCCGACGCCCATGGCGTCCGCAACGAATGTGTGCCCAGTTTCTTCGAGCGTTTCGAAGACGCCTTCCTGACCGAGGTCAGTACTTTCGTGGACGCGATACGCCGGGAGCAAAAGTTGGAGCTCACTCTGGACGACGCTACCGAGGCGACCCGGATCGGCATTGCTTTGCGCGAATCGTTGCTGTCAAAACAGCCAGTGTTGTTATGACTGCCCTTGCCTGGACACGCGGTGGTATGCGTATTCGATTGGGCGGGGTGGTAAAAAAGAGAAGGGAAAAGCCAGGACCAAGACTTTATTTGGTTGCGATGAAATAGACAACGGAAACCAGCAAGCCTGTAACGCCAATCAGTTTCCAGGTCAGTCCGTGCAGTTCCTTGTGCATGCTGGAAAATTCTTTATGCATAGTGGATTCAAGGTCTTTCAAGTCGGATGTTGTGGCGCAGGCATCCAGCCTTGTTTCTATGCGTGAAAGGCGTTCGCGCGTGTCGGCCGCAGACTCTTCGAGTTTGCCGATTCTTGTTTCCAGCGCGCCTGCCTGGCAGTTGTCGGCAGCAAGATGCGATTTTTGTGCTTGCGTGCGTTTCTCGGTGAGATGTTTAAGTTCGGTCATGACTTTCCTCAAAGCATGTTGCGCATCATGAATGTGCGGTGACATTGATAGCTTGAGAAATATTAACGCAATTTCAGTGCTTTTTTATTCATCATAACCTTCAATTGCACCGGTTTCCTCTACATTAAGCTCTAACCTATAAGCCAAGGCAATGAACAGCGCCTGGCACAGGCACATCGCATTGGTCAGCGAACGGAAGGCGAAGGCGCTGCCTTCCTTCACCGTCAGCAGCACCGACGCATGCCGGGCCAGCGGACTCAGCTGGCTGTCGGTGATGACCAGCGACTTGGCCTGGTGGTGATGCGCCAGCCGCACGCAAGCCTGGGTTTCCTTGCCGTAAGGCGTAAAGCTGATCGCGATCACCACGTCGTTCTTGCCTATGCTGCGGATCTGCTCGCGGATCATGCCGCCCAGTCCGGATAGCAGGTGCACGCGCTTGTTGGTGTGCTGCAAGGCATACACGATGTAGCTGGCGATAGGAAAGGAGCGGCGCACGCCGATCACGTAGATGTTCTCGGCCTTCTGCAGCAGCTTGACCGCCGCGTCGAACTGCACGTCGTCCATGCCGTTCAGCAGTTCATCCAGGCCGCTGCGGCTGGCGGCGATGAATTCGCGCGCCATCGAACCGCCGGTGAGCGGGGTCGGCTTGGCGTCGATCAGCTTGCGTATCCGTTGCTGGTAGTTTTGCGAAGGGATCGCCTGCGCCGTATAGGCGTCGCGGAAAACCGCCTGCATCTCGCTGAAGCCGCTGAAGCCGAACTGCTTGGCGAAGCGCACGATGGCGGACGGCTGCACATCGCAATGCTCGGCGATGTCGCTGATCCGTTCCAGCATCAGGCTGCCGCGGTGCTGTTCCACATAGGTGGCGATAATCTTCAGCTGGCGCGAAAGCGTTGCGTATTGTTCGGCGATTTGCAGCATCAGCTGGTCGACAGTCGGCGTATCTGCCATGGTGTTCTTTCTGGTTTATGTCGTGGAGCAATTATAAAGAAAATTTGGCAAGTGAAAATAAAATTCTAAATTAAATTTAATTGAAAAAAACGTTGCATATTGAATCCGCTTGTTCTATTGTTTAATACCGATGACGCTGTCGGATCCGGGCGATCAGCCTAAAGAATAGTGAATAAAACAACAACGGAGACAACTATGCAACGACTCAGATGCAAGGGCCTGACCAGGGCCCTGATGGTGACGGCGCTGGCGATGAGCTTTGGCGCCATGAACCCCAGTTATGCCGCAAATGAAAAATTCGTCCTGATCAGCCACGCACCGGATTCCGATTCCTGGTGGAACACCATCAAGAACGCCATCAAGCAGGCCGGCGAAGATTTCAACGTTACAGTCGATTACCGCAATCCGCCCAATGGCGACCTGTCCGACATGTCGCGCCTGATCGAACAGGCCGCGGCCCGTCATTATGATGGCGTGATCGCCAGCATCGCCGATTTCAGCGTGCTGAAAAAAGCCATGGAAAACGTCACCGCCAAGAAAATCCCGCTGGTCACCATCAATTCCGGCACCCAGCAGCAAAGTGAAGAGCTGGGCGCGATCATGCACGTCGGCCAGCCGGAATACGATGCAGGCAAGGGCGCCGGCGAAAAAGCCAAGGCAGCCGGCATCAAGTCTTTCCTGTGCGTCAACCACTATGCCACCAATCCTTCCTCCTTCGAGCGCTGCCGCGGTTTTGCCGAGGCCATCGGCGTCGATTATAAAAAATCAACACTGGACGCAGGCCAGGATCCGACCGGCATAGAGAGCAAGGTCAGCGCCTACCTGCGCAACAATCCCGGCACCCAGGCGGTGCTGGCGCTCGGTCCGGATTCGGCGTCGCCAAGCTTGCGCGCGCTGCAAAAAATGGGTTTGAAGGGCAAGATGTGGTTCGCTACCTTCGACCTGTCCGAAGAAGTCGCCAAGGGCATCAAGGATGGTTCGGTGCAGTTTGCGATTGACCAGCAACCCTACCTGCAAGGTTATATCCCGGTCGCCGTGCTAGCCATCATGACGCAAAACAAGACCACCGACGTCGCCACCATCCAGGCCAAGCTGAAAGCCAATCCGAAGTTCCAGGCGCGGCTGGCTGAATATGGGTTGGCGCCGCTCTACGGACCGCGCCACATCAGCTCCGGTCCTGGCTACATCACCAAGGACAACCTCGACAAAGTGCTGAAATACGCTGGCCAGTATCGCTGATCCAGCGCCTTGTTTTAACATGGCTGCCCGCAGCGGCGACGCTGCCGGCAGCCGATAAGTGGAAACCCCAGGGGGACGATGCACCCGGGTCTTGTTACGCCCGAGGCATCTCGCCATACCCCATCAGGCCGTTCCGTTTTGAGCCCTACCAGCGGCCGGCCAGCAGCCAATACAGCAGGAGATACAACCATGAATTCAAGCAGTGTGCACGCTGACAAGCTAGGCGCCGACGGCGCACCCGCTCATCTTGCAGCGCCGCAGAAGGCCGCGCCGAAAGACGAGCGGGTCCGCAAGGAAGGTTCTTTGAAGCGTTTCCTGGGACGTCCGGAATTTGCCTCGCTGGCAGGCGCGATCCTGGTCTTTATCGTATTCGGTTTCGCCGCCGGCGATTCCGGCATGTTCAACCTGGATGGCGTCGTCAACTGGATGCAGGTGGCGGCCTACCTGGGCCTGATCTCCATCGGCGCCTGCGTGCTGATGATCGCCGGCGAGTTCGATTTGTCGATCGGTTCGATGATCGGCTTCGCCGGCATGATGGTGGCGATTCCCACCGTCTATTTCCACTGGCCGTTCTGGCTGGCGGTGCTGTTTGCCTTTGCCGGCTCGATGGCGCTGGGCTGGCTCAACGGCTACCTGGTGGTCAAGACCCGGCTGCCTTCCTTCATCGTCACGCTGGCGTTCATGTTCATCCTGCGCGGCCTGACGCTGGCGTTGTCGATCATGTTCGCCAACCGCACCATCGTCAGCGGCGTCGGCGACCTCGCGGCGAACGACTGGCTGGGCAGCTGGCTGTTCACCGGCAATCTCGGCAGCGGGCTGTTCCACTGGATGGCCGCCCACGGCTGGATCGCCACCATGGCCAACGGCCAGCCGCTGGTGGCCGGGATTCCCAAGGTGATCGCCTGGTGGCTGGTGCTGGCGCTGGCGGCGAGCTTTGTGCTGGCGCGCACCCGTTTCGGCAACTGGATCTTCGCCGTCGGCGGCGACGCCAACGCCGCCAAGAACGTCGGCGTGCCGGTCAAGCGGGTCAAGACGTCGCTGTTCGTGTTCACCGCTTTCTGCGCCTGCCTGTTCGCCGTGCTGCAGGTGGCCGACGTCGGCTCGGCCGCGGCCGACCGCGGCTTGCAGAAGGAATTTGAAGCCATCATTGCTGCCGTGATCGGCGGCGCCTTGCTGACCGGCGGTTACGGTTCGGTGATCGGCGCCTGCTTCGGCGCCCTGATCTTCGGCGTGGTGCAGATCGGCATCACCTATACCAATCTCAATTCGGACTGGTTCCGCGTGTTCCTCGGCGTGATGCTGCTGGTGGCCGTATTGTTCAACAATTATGTCCGTCGCCGTGTGACGGAAGCGAGGTAATCATGAGTGAAACCATTCTGGCACTGGAAAACGTCAGCAAGTATTTCGGTTCGGTGATCGCCTTGCAGAACGTCACATTGCGCTTGAAAAAGGGCGAAGTGCATTGCCTGCTGGGCGACAACGGCGCCGGCAAGTCGACCCTGATCAAGACGCTGGCGGGAGTGCACAAGCCGTCCGAAGGAGAGTACCTGGTCGACGGCAAGCCGGTCTCTTTCAATTCGCCGAAAGAAGCGCTGGATGTCGGCGTGGCGACCGTGTACCAGGACCTGGCCCTGGTGCCGCTGCTGTCGGTGGCGCGCAATTTCTTCATGGGGCGCGAGCCGACCAAGAAGGTATTCGGCATCACCGTCATGGATATCAATTACGCAGCCGAGACGGCGCGTGAAAAGCTGGCTGAAATGGGCATCATGGTGCGCGATCCGCACCATGCGATAGGCACCATGTCGGGCGGTGAGAAACAATGCCTGGCGATTGCCCGAGCGATCCATTTCGGCGCCCGCGTCCTGATCCTGGACGAACCGACCGCGGCGCTCGGCGTCAAGCAGTCGTTCAATGTGCTCAAGCTGATCCACAAGGCGCGCGAGCGCGGCATTTCGGTGATTTTTATTACCCACAATGTGCATCATGCCTATCCGATCGGGGATTCGTTTACCTTGCTTAACCGCGGCAAATCGATGGGCACTTTCACCAAGGACAATGTCACCAAGGACGAAGTGCTGGACATGATGGCCGGCGGCGCGGAAATGCAGACGCTGATGAATCAGTTGGAAGGCATACAGGTCTAGGTCCAAGTTCAAATGGTTCAGTTAAGGAAAGCACTCATGCCAAACACTAACAACACCTTCGCACCAGGCCGCAAGCTTGACGTGGTTTGCATCGGGCGCCTGGCGGTAGACCTGTATGCGCAGCAGATCGGCGCGCCGCTGGCGGATGTCAGCAGTTTCGCCAAGTACCTGGGCGGCTCTTCCGCCAATATCGCTTTCGGCTGCGCCAGGCTGGGCCTGAAATCGGCGATGCTGGCGCGGGTCGGCAATGAGCATAACGGCCAGTTCCTGACCGCGGCGCTGGCGGCGGAAGGCTGCGATGTCAGCCAGATCAAGGTCGATCCGGAGCGGCTGACCGCGCTGGTGATGCTGGGGCTGAAAGACAAGGATACTTTTCCCCTGATTTTTTACCGCGATAACTGCGCCGACATGGCGCTGGCGGAAGAAGACATCGATGAGGCTTTCATCGCCTCCAGCAAGGCGCTGCTGATTACCGGCACCCATTTTTCCACGCAACAGGTGCATCGCAGCAGCAGCCTGGCGCTGGAGTACGCGCGCCGCAACAACGTCCGCACCGTGCTCGACATCGACTACCGGCCGGTATTGTGGGGGCTGACCCAGAAGGGGGACGGCGAGACACGTTTCATCGCCAACGACGGCGTGACCAAACACCTGCAAGGCATCCTGCCAAAATTCGACCTGGTGGTCGGCACCGAAGAAGAATTCATGATCGCCGGCGGCGGCCAGGACATCATCGCCTCCCTGCAGGCAGTGCGCGCCGTCAGCCAGGCGACGCTGGTGGTCAAGCGCGGGCCGCTCGGCTGCGCCGTGATCCACGCTGCGATTCCAGAGTCGCTGGATGCAGGTTTCAACTACAAGGGCGTGCAGGTCGAAGTGCTCAATGTGCTGGGCGCCGGCGATGCTTTCCTGTCGGGATTCCTGAAGGGCTGGCTGAACAGCGAAGACGATGAAAGCTGCTGCCGTTACGCCAATGCCTGCGGCGCCCTGGTGGTGTCGCGCCATGCCTGTGCGCCGGCGATGCCGACGCCGGTCGAACTGGCGTATTTCCTTGAACATGCAGATCGCATGCAGCGGCCCGACCAGGATGCGCACTTGCAGCGCCTGCACCGGGTCACTGTGCCGCGCAAAACCTGGGATGAGGTGAATGTCTTCGCCTTTGACCATCGCAACCAGTTCTTTGAGCTGGCGCGCGAATCGGGCGAGTTCGGCGTCAGCGAAGCACGCTTGCCGCAGCTCAAGCTACTGCTGGTGCAGGCCGTGGCTGCCACCGAGCAGGCGCTGGGCTTGCAAGGGAAAATCGGCATATTGTCCGATGACCGGTATGGCCAGGATGCGCTGAATACCGCTACCGGACGCGGCTGGTGGATTGGCCGCACAGTGGAACTGCCGCTCTCGAATCCGCTCGAATTCGACTACGGCCGTTCGATAGGTTCGCATCTGCTGAGCTGGCCCAAGGAACATGTAGTCAAATGCCTGGTGCAGTTCCATCCCGACGATGCGGTTGAAAAACGCTTGGAGCAGGAAGCCCAGATCCGCGGTTTGTACAACGCGGTGCAGGTCAGCGGCCATGAGCTGCTGCTGGAAATCATCCCGCCCAAGGATTTGCCGAAGGCCGAGGATACCGTACTGCGCGGCATCAAGCGTTTGTACAACCTGGGCATTTATCCCGAATGGTGGAAACTGGAATCGATGTCGGCCCGCCAGTGGGATGCGATCGACCGCCTGATTGCTGAGCGCGATCCCTATTGCCGCGGCGTGGTGCTGCTGGGGCTGGCGGCGCCGGTGGAAGAACTGGCGGCGGGTTTCCGCGCCTCGCGCCACAGCAAGACCTGCCGCGGTTTCATGGTAGGGCGGACGATTTTCCATGAACCGTCCAAGCTCTGGTTGCAAGGCCGGATCGACGATGCTGCCTTGATCGGGCAGGTGCGGGCCACATTCGAGAAACTGATCGGCGTCTGGCAAGCCAGCCGCAGCGAAGAGCAATCCAACCCAGCGGAGCGCGCAGCATGAGTGCAGCCAAAACCATACGCCTGACCATGGCGCAAGCGCTGGTGCGCTACCTGGCCGCCTTGCGAGTCGATACCGCCGATGGCGAGGCAGCGCTGTTTGGCGGCGTCTTCGCCATTTTCGGCCACGGCAATGTGGCCGGCCTGGGCGAGGCACTATACCAGCATCGTGAGCAGTTGCCGACCTATCGCGCGCATAACGAACAAGCCATGGCGCATGCCGCAATCGCCTATGCCAAGACACACATGCGGCGGCGCATGATGGCGGTCACCAGCTCGATCGGCCCGGGCGCCACCAACCTGCTGACGGCGGCGGCGCTGGCCCATGTGAACCGCTTGCCGGTGCTGCTGCTGCCGGGGGATATCTTCGTTTCGCGGCGTCCCGATCCGGTGCTGCAGCAGGTGGAAAATTTCCAGGACGGCGGCGTCTCCGCCAATGATGCGTTCCGGCCGCTGTCGCGCTATTTCGACCGCATCTATTATCCGGAGCAGCTGCTGACGGCCTTGCCGCGCGCGATCCAGGTGCTGACCGATGCCGCCCAGTGCGGCCCGGTGACGCTGGCCTTGCCGCAAGACGTCCAGGCCATGGCTTACGATTATCCGGTCGAATTTTTTGCACCGCAGACGGTCAGGTTCCGTGCCCAGGGGCCAGCTACTGATGAATTGCAGGCAGCGCTGGAGTTGCTGAAAAACGCCAGGCAGCCATTGATCGTGGCCGGCGGCGGCGTGCTGTATGGCGAAGCCACCGAAGCGCTGCGCTGTTTTGCCGAAAAACATGCGGTGCCGGTAGCGGAAACCCAGGCCGGCAAGAGCGCCTTGGCGTGGCGTCATCCCTTGCAGCTTGGCGCGCTCGGCGTGACCGGTTCGCCGGCAGCCAATGCCTTGGCGCAGAAAGCCGATGTAGTGATTGCGGTAGGCACCCGGCTGCAGGATTTCACTACCGGTTCGCACTCGCTGTTCGGCCAGGCCAGCCTGTTGAGCATCAACGTCAATCCAGTCGACGCCATCAAATGGCAGGGGACGCCGATGTTGTCCGACGCCCGGCTGGGGCTGGCTGCCTTGTCACAGGGCTTGCAGGACTGGCGGTCCAGCACCGGCTGGCACGCGCTGGCGCTGGAACAGGCCAATAACTGGCGCGCCGCGGTCGACAAGATCACCGGCCAGCGGGAAATAGAGGCGCCGGCCTTGCCCTATGACGGCGAGGTGATCGGCGCGGTGCAGCGCTCCAGCATCGATTCGACCGTGCACGATATCGTGGTTTGCGCCGCCGGCACCTTGCCGGCCGAGCTGCACAAATTGTGGCGTACTTCGACTCCGGGCGGCTACCACGTCGAATATGGCTATTCGTGCATGGGCTACGAAATCGCCGGCGCGCTAGGCGTCAAGCTGGCGCAGCCGGAACGCGACGTGATCGTGATGGTGGGCGACGGCAGCTACCTGATGATGAATTCGGAAATCGCCACGTCGGTCATGCTGGGAAAAAAACTGATCATCGTGGTGCTGGACAACCGCGGCTACGGTTGCATCAACCGCCTGCAGCAGGCCTGCGGCGGTGCACCGTTCAACAACATGCTGGAAGATTGCCTGCAGGGGCCGCAGGGCGCGCCGGCCATCGATTTTGCCGCGCATGCAAGATCGCTGGGCGCGCTGGCGGAAAACGTCAAGACCATCGCCCAGCTGGAAGCTGCGCTGCAGCGGGCGCGCGCTGCCGACCGCACCTACCTGGTGTGCATCGACACCGACCCCGCGCGCACTACCGAAGACGGCGGCTGCTGGTGGGAAGTGGCGGTGCCGGAAGTGTCTGAACGGCCGCAGGTGCAAGCCGCGCGGGCCGAATATGAACAGGCCCGCCACAGTCAAAAGGTGTGAAATTTAATAGAGTGACAGCGAGAGAGACCATGACATTTAACGTAAAGATCGGCATCAACCCGATTTCCTGGATGAACGACGACCTGCCGTCGCTGGGCGGCGAGACGCTGCTGGAAACGGCGCTGGCCGAAGGCGCGCAGATCGGTTATCGCGGCTTCGAGCTGGGCAACAAGTTTCCCAAGGAACCGGCAGCGCTGGCGGCCGTGCTCGGAAAATATCAGCTGGAATGCATTTCGGGCTGGTATTCCGGCCGCCTGGCGACCGGCTCGGTGGAAGATGAAATCGCCGCGGTCGGCCCGCATCTGCGGCTGCTGGCGGAAAACGGTTCCAAGGTCATGGTGTATGGCGAAGTCGCCAACGCCATCCAGGGCCGGCCGGACCCCTTGTACAAACGGCCGCGTTTCCTGAACGACCTGGAATGGCGCCAGTATGCCGACAGGCTGACTGCTTTTGCGCGTTTCACCTTGTCGCACGGGGTGCGCCTGGCTTACCACCATCACATGGGCGCCTACGTTGAAACGCCAGCCGATGTCGAACGCCTGATGGCGCTGACCGGCGATGAAGTCGGCTTGCTGTTCGACAGCGGCCACATCATGTTTGCCGGCGGCGATCCCTTGCAGGTGCTGGAACAGCATATCAAACGCGTCTGCCACGTCCATTGCAAGGATGTGCGGCCGGCGGTGGTGAAGATGGCGCGCAACGGCAACTGGAGTTTCCTGCAGGCGGTGATCAACGGCGCGTTTACCGTGCCGGGCGACGGCGCCATCGATTTCGACGGTTTGCTGCGCCTGCTGTACCGGCATGGTTACGCCGGCTGGCTGGTGGTCGAGGCGGAGCAGGATCCGGCCGTTGCTCCGAGCTATCAATACGCCGACATGGGTTATCGCCATCTGGCCGGGCTGGTGAACATCATCGGCAAGGAGGCGGCATGAGCTTGCTCGTCAAGGGCCAGGCGCAAGGACGGGAAATCGTCAGCGTCACGCCGCAGTCCGCCAACTGGCGTTTTGTCGGTTTTGCCGCCTATCGCCTGGCAGCCGCTGAACGGATCCGCTTCGATACCGCCGAGCGCGAGGTGTGCATCGTGGTGTTGCGCGGCGTGGTCAGCGTGCAGGCCGGCGATCATGCATGGAAAGAAATCGGCGAACGGCAAAGCGTGTTTGACCAGGTTTCGCCGTATGCGGTGTATGTGCCGCACAGCCACGCCGTCACCATCAGCGCCCATGGCGATGCTGAAATTGCGGTCTGCAGCGCGCCCGGCCATGGCGGCCTGAGCGCGCGGCTGATCGAGCCGGGCACGGCCAAGCGTTCGGTGCGCGGGCAGGGCAGCAACACACGCTACGTCTGCGATATCCTGCCGCAGTCCGAGCCGGCCGACCATTTGCTGGTAGTGGAAGTGGTGACGCCCGGCGGCCATTCTTCAAGCTACCCGCCGCACAAGCACGATACCGATAACCTGCCGCAAGAGAGTTCCCTCGAAGAGACCTATTACCATCGCCTCAACCCGCCGCAGGGTTTTGCTTTCCAGCGCGTGTATACCGACGATCGTTCGCTCGACGAATCGATGGCGGTGGAAAACCATGATGTGGTGATGGTGCCTCGCGGTTACCACCCGGTGGTGGCGCCGCACGGCTACGACAGTTATTACCTGAACGTGATGGCAGGCCCCAAGCGCGAGTGGCATTTCAAGAACGATCCGGCCCATGAATGGATGCTGCAGCGTTGATGCAGCAATTAATTGCATAAAAATTGCAAACTCCGATTGACCGAAGCTATCAAATGCACGTATTATTCTGTCTTCGGAATTGCAGTGAGCCTTACTGGGCTTCGCATTACGGCCCACGTGGCGGAATTGGTAGACGCGCATGGTTCAGGTCCATGTGCCGCAAGGTGTGGGGGTTCGAGTCCCTCCGTGGGCACCAGGTAACTGGTGTTGGAAGTAAAGAAAAACCGCATAAACATCAATGTTTATGCGGTTTTTTTCTTTTCCGGCCCAATTTTTCCTGGTTTTATCGATTGTCTGCGGTAGGAAATACCACCAGCTGAAAAGTGTCCTGGCCGCAGCTGAAGGGAGTCAGGGCAGTCATCTTCAAGCCCTGGACGTGAGCCGCGAGCGAGTGCGGATTGCGGTCGTTGATAAATGCGGCGCCGGTGTCGTAATCGGCCTGGGCATAGGTTTTCACGGCGGCGAACAGCTGCTGCAACAGGCCCTTGCCGCGCCACTCCCGACCGATGCATACCGGACCATAGACAAAAACCCGCTGTTGCTCAAGCGACTTGCCGCCGAACTGCTGCCGCGCAAACGTGGCCAGCATGGCATCGACCACCGGATGGCGCGGCTGCATCGCGGCCGGCGCCATGCACACAAAGGCCGCCAGCTGCGCACCATCCACCGCGACCAGGATGCCCAGCGCCTGGTTGATGGCTTCCAGCTGCGCCTCATCCATTTGCGAAACGATGAAACCCTGCTGCCGTTCGGCTGCGCTGAGGCGCTCGGGCGTGTTTTCCAGCTGCAGCTGGACGATCTTCGGGTAATCCTCGTTACGGGCCTGGCGGATTTCCATGCTCTCTGCCTTTCAGTTTTTTGCCGGCGCCGCCGGGCAGCCGCGCCAGTTGGTGCCCGCCGGGATCGATTCGCCTTTCATCACCAGCGTCAGCGCGCCCAGCTTGGCGTTGTCGTTGACCGTCGCGCTGTACAGCACAAAGCTGCGCGGCCCCATGTAGACCCGGCTGCCGATATTGACATGATCGATCTTCATGACGCGGTCTTCGAACAAGTGCGTCTGCGGGCAGGCCTGGGCGTTCAGTTCGCTGTAGTCGCCGATGGTGACGCAGTCGAACTCGGTGATGTCGGTAGTGTTCATGTAAACCCCGCGCCCGATATGGCAACCCAGCAGGTTCAGAGCCAGCGGCAGCCACGGCGTGCCGCGCAGGTAACTCATGAAGTTCGGTATCGCGATCCCTTCATACAGGTTGGTGACGCCCTCCGACAGCCAGACGAACCGGGTCCACATCGGCACGCTGCATTTCTTGTAGCGCCCGATCAGCAGCCACTTGAGGGCGGCGATGAAGATGAAGGTGCCGATGCCGTACAGCAGGCCGGCGCTGGTGAGCAAGGAAATGACTTCGCCCCACTGGCCGGCGCCGGCCAGCGGCATCAGGTTCAGCACCACGGTATAACCGACCGCGATCACGATCGCATGCGGCGACACGATGCGGAAGCCTTCCACCAGCGACCGGCCGAGGCGGCGCCGGCGCGACGGACGGAACGTCAGGTGTTCCGGGAAACCGCTGGTCTGTTCGCGCGCCGGCAGGTTGATCGGCGGCGAGCCGAGCCAGGTGTCGCCGGGCTGCATGCGGCCGTTGTCCGGCGCGCGCGAATGGACGCCGATCAGGACGTTTTCCGGCAGGATGCTGCCGTCCGGTACATAAGCGCCGTTGCCGACGAAGCTGCGGCGCGAGATCACGGTTGGCTTCATGGTCATCCAGCCGCCCTCGATCTGTTCGTCGCCGAGCAATACGGCATCGGCGATAAAGGTGTCGTCGCCCAGGGTCAGCATGTCCGGCACCACGCCCAGCGCTGTCGAGATCTCGGCATGGCGGCCCACCTTGGCGCCCAGCAGGCGGTACCAGTAGGGTGCGTAGACGGTGGCGTAGACGCCGTGCAAGACGCTCAGGCTCGATTCCTGGATCTGATTGACCAGCCATTTGCTGCAATAGATATTGCTGCGCACCGGCCAGCTGCCGGCCCGCATGCGCGGCAGCAGGCTCCAGCGGATGCCGGCCGAAAGCAGGGCTGTGCACACGATCAGCACCGCGGTGGCAGGGAAGGCCATGACGAAATATTTGGTCAGCTGGAACGGCACATTGCCGTTGCTTTGCAGCCAGGGGAAACGATCGGTATCGTCGAGCCAGTCGATCAGGATGAAGCTCGGAAACACCGGCATGAAGAACAGGGTGGTGATCAGGAAGGCGCCGAACAGGAAAAATACCGATTCACCCAGCTGGCGTCTGCGCGTAACCGGCGGCCGCGGCGGTTTCGAGGCAGGGTCGAAAGCACCTGCATCACGCGCCGGCGAGCCGGTCCAGATGCGGCCGGCCGGCACCGTCTGGCCTTCGCTGATGGCGCTTTGGCCTTCCACATGGCCGAAGGCGCCGACATCCGTATTGCCTTCCATGACAACATAGGAACCGATACAGCTTTCGCGCCGCAACGTGATCGGCCCTAGCCACAGTTCGCCATGTTCGACGCGGGCATTTTCCAGATTGACGGCATTGCCGATGCTCACGCCGTCCTCTATGGTCAGCAGGTCGTGCGCGCGCAAGGTCATGGAACCGATCACGACTTCCGAGCCGATGCGCGCACCCAGCGCCCGCAGCCACCAGCTGTACAAGGTCGAACCGCTCAGCAGGTAGGCCGGCGCCGCCTCGATCAGGCGATCCGCCAGCCACCAGCGGTAATAGGTCAGGCCCCAGAGCGGATAGCGACCGGCTTTCAGGCGTCCGGCGATCAGCCATTTGGCGGCGATCGCAATGGCGAACTCAAACAAGGTGGCCAGCAGGAACACGCCGACCGACACCACGATCGCCAGGGCAATCGAATCGCCCGGATCGCCGGTGAAGAAGTGGTAGGTGAAAAACGGCGCCAGCCATTGCATCATGCGCATCGCCACCAGCCACGGCACGGCGGCGGCCTGGGCGGCGCCGCACAGCCAGCGCTTCAGGTCCGACGGCGCGCTCCAGCCGGTGTCGACCGCGATGCCGGCGGCCGGCGCTACCGCCAGCACCTGGGCGATGCGGCCGATGGTGCGGTTCATGTAAATGTCGCGCACTGTCACGTGGGCAAAATCGGGATTGGCGCGCAGGGCGGAGGCGAGTTTTGCCGCGAACAGCGAATGGCCGCCGAGATCGTTGAAGAAATCGGCGCTGCGCTGGATCGGCTGGCCGGGGAACAGTTTGTTGAGCGCCGCGAACAGGGCCACTTCGGCCGACGTTTCGGGGAGGTCGGAATCGCCGCTGCCGGCGCCGGAGTTGATTGCCGCCAGCGGCCTGGCTTTCAGCGCCTTGCGGTCGATCTTGCCGGAAGTCAGGCGCGGCATTTCCTGCATGACTTCGAAGAAACCCGGCACCATGTAAGGCGGCAGCCGTTCGGCCAGGGCGCTGCGCAGAACCGCAGGGACGATTTCCGCGCCGCTTTCGGCGACGATGAAAGCAATCAGCTGGTCGATGCCGTCTTCCTGGCGCAATACCACCGCCACCGTGCCGACTCCCGGCTGGCGCGCCAGCACTTCTTCGATTTCACCCAGTTCGACCCGGAAGCCGCGGATCTTTACCTGGTCGTCGGTGCGGCCCAGGCACTGGACCCGGCCGTCGGCCTCGATCCGGGCCAGGTCGCCGGTGCGGTACAGGCGGCGGTCGTGTTCGCCGCTGGCCCAGGGGTTGGCCAGGAATTTCTCGGCGGTCAGTTCAGGCCGCCCTAGGTAGCCCTCGGCGACGCCGGGGCCGGTAATGCACAGTTCGCCGACTTCGCCGCGCGGCAGCAGGAACAGGCCGTTTTCCGGCGCTGGCTCAGTCACCACCTCAGTTAGCACCTTAATCACCAGCAAGCCATAATTGGGCAAGGGCCGGCCTATGGTGACGGTTTCATTGGCGTGCAGTTCGGCCAGGCTGGCCGATACCGTGGCTTCGGTCGGGCCGTAGGTGTTGAAGATATGGCGGCCGGATTCCGGTTTCGCCCAGCGGCTGACCAGCGCTTCCGGGCACATTTCGCCGCCCAGGTTGATGATGCGCAGGCTTGGCACGTCCTGGTTGAACAGGGCCAGCAGCGTCGGCACCGCGTGCAATACGGTGACGCCCTGTGCGGCCAGCGCCGGCGGCAAGGCTTCCGGGTCGGAAGCCAGTTCCTTGGGCGCGATCCAGAGCGTGGCGCCGGCCAGGTAGCTGATCCAGATTTCTTCGAACGACATGTCGAAGGCTACCGAAAAGCCCTGGTAGACGCGATCGCTGGCAGTGATTCCCAACACCGCGTTTTCACTGCGCAGGAAATGGCAGATGGCGCCCTGGGTGATGGCGATGCCTTTCGGCTTGCCGGTCGAGCCGGAAGTGTAGATGACATAAGCCGGATCGCTGCGTTGCACGTTCTGGCGGCGCAGCAACGGTGTCTCGGAGGGCGCCAGCAGCTGCTCGGCGGTCCAGACCTGGCATCGGCCCGAGTCCAGGCGCGGCGCGAATTGCTGGCAGCTGACGATGCCCGGCGCCTGCGCGTCTTCCAGGCAGACGGCGATGCGGTCCGGCGGCGTATCGGCATCCAGCGGCAGCCAGGCGGCGCCGCTCTTGGCGATGCCGGCCTGCATGATCAGCAGGTCAATGCCGCGCGGCAGCCACAAGCCGACGATCTGGCCCGGCCCGACGCCGGCAGCGATCAGGCGTGAAGCGACCAGGTCGGCATGATGGTTGAATTCTTGATAACTCAGCCGGCGCTCGCCGAACACCATGGCGATCTGGGCTGGCATGCGCTCGGCGGTCGCCTCAAGCAGGTCGGCCAGTACTTCATCGCGTATCAGCTCAGGCCTGACCGGCCCCTGCAGAACGTCCGGGTGACTGGAAAAATCGCTGGCAGCCGCGTTATCGACGAGCAAAGACTGAGTCATGGATGAGGCAAATAAAAGAGACGGGTGAACGATCGCAAGCGGGCGATGGTAGCACGCTGATATAGGTAACGTTCAGACAATTTCGCACTGGGTTGGCACTGTGGTTTTCCGGCCTGCGATGGGTCTCGCCTGCACTTGTCCCAAGGTGTTTACGCGGGTGTAAACAAGGCATTTTCCTCTCCCTTGCTAACGAACTTGCTAATGGGAAACTATTGGTCGTATGATGGGGTATTCAGGGTCCGGTTTCAAGTAGTGTCGTTTTTCGCAATTTTCTGCAATTCCGCTAAAGCTTTCTGACTGTGCAGTTTTTATCAGTGAGGTTTTGTGATGCAGCGATTGAAGAAACTTTTCACCATGGACGGCGGCATGCGCTGGGTCAAGGTGATTTTGCCTTTCCTGGCGATCGTGGCCTTGATGGTGGGGCTGCTGGCGTTCAGCATGAATATCTTGTCTTCAGTGCGCGCTTTTGTCGGCGGCGAAAGCCTGTGGTCGAAAGCGCAGAAGGAGGCGGTATTCCACCTGAACCAGTATGCGGTGACGCACGCCGACCCCGACTACCGGAAGGTGCTGAAGGCACTGGCGGTGTCGATCGGCGACCGCCGCGCCCGGGATGAACTGGATAAACCCAATCCGGACCTGAAAGTGGTGCGCCAGGGTTTCCTGGACGGCGGCAATCACCCGGACGACATCGACGGCATCATCAGCCTGTATCGCAATTTCAAGAATTTCAGCCTGCTGCGGGAACCGGTCGCGAACTGGAAGATCGGCGACCAGCTGATCCAGGAGCTGAGCACGGAAGCCAGTCGCCTGCATGCGGCGATCAACGCCGGCAACCCCGATCCGCAGACAATGATCGCCAGCGTCGCCCGCATCCGCGAGATAGACGCCGAACTGACGCCGCTGGAGCTGCGCTTTTCAGCCAGCCTGGGCGAGTCGTCGCGCCAGGTCCAGCGCCTGCTGCTGTTTGCGACGCTGACCATCGCCGTCGGCCTGATGATTTTCGGCAGCTGGATTTCGCGCTATATCCTGACCAAGAGCGACCAGTTCGAAGAGGCGCTGAAGATCAGCCAGGAACGGCTGCACCTGGCGATGCTGGGTAGTAACGACGGCCTGTGGGACTGGGATATCCAGGCTGACAATATCTATTATTCGCCGCGCCTGAAGGAATTGCTGGGTTATTCGCTGGAAGACGAGGAGCCGACGCCGCTGCAGTTCCTGAACTGCATCTATCCGTCGGACCTGGATGCGGTGCGCGCCAAGCTGACTTCGCACCTGCACGATAATTCGCCATGCGACATCGAGTTCCGGATCGTCACCAAGGGCGGCGAATTGCGCTGGGTCCGTTCCTGCGCGCAGTCCACCAGCAATTCGACCGGCGAGCCGGTGCGCATGGCGGGCTCGTTTACCGACATCACCGCCCGCAAGCGCTCCGAGGAGCAGCTGTACGCCGCCAAGGAGCGCGCCCAGGTCACGCTGGAATCGATAGGCGAGGCGGTGATCACGCTCAGTACCGACGGCCTGGTCGAATACCTGAACCCGACAGCGGAAATCCTGACCCGCTGGACGCTGGCGTCGGCGCGCGGCTTGCCGCTGGAAAAAATCCTGCACGTGGTGGGCGAAAGCTCGGGCAACCGGATTCCCGACCTGATTCCCCAGATCCTCGACAACAGCATGCCGATCGACCGCGCTTCCAACCTGCTGCTGGTCTGCGACGACGGCAGCGAGGTCGCGGTCAACCTGTCGGCCGAACCGATCCGCAACCTGAGCGGCGAAACCATAGGCACGGTGCTGGTGCTGCACGATGTCAGCAAGGACCGGGAATATGCGGCGCAGCTGTCGTACCAGGCCAGCCACGACGAACTGACCGGACTCATCAACCGGCGCGAGTTCGAGCGGCGCCTGACGGTGGCGATGATCACCTCGCGCGACCAGCAGCGCCAGCATGCTGTGCTGTATCTCGACCTGGACCAGTTCAAGGTGGTCAACGACACCTGCGGCCATGCCGCCGGCGACGAGCTGATCCGGCAGGTCAGCGTCTTGCTGAAACAGCGCTTGCGCGATACCGACACCATCGCGCGCCTGGGCGGCGACGAATTCGGCGTCTTGCTGGAGAACTGTCCGGTCGAGCATTCGCTGCGGATTGCCGAAGGGCTGCGGCAGACCGTCGCCGATTTCCAGTTCGTCTGGACCAACAAGCCGTTCACCATCGGCGTCAGCATCGGCCTGATCAACCTGGCGGGCGAAATGCATACGCTGGGGCAGATCATGAGTGCGGTCGACGCCGCCTGCTACCTGGCCAAGGAAAAAGGCCGCAACCGCGTGCACGAATACCGGCTGGACGACAGCGAGCTGTCGATACGGCACGGCGAGATGGAGTGGATCACGCGCATCAATGAAGCGCTGACCCAAGAAAAATTCTGCCTGTTCTCGCAAGAGATCGCCGCTTTGGGCAAGCCTCCCTGCCACGGCGCGCATTTTGAAATCCTGCTGCGCATGCTGGACAAGGACGACAACCTGGTGCTGCCGATGGTGTTCATTCCTGCCGCGGAACGCTACAACCTGATGCCGGCCATCGACCGCTGGGTCGTTTCCACGGTATTCGCGACCCTGGCGAAAATGCGCCAGCAAGGGCGCGGCCGGGAAATCCAGACCTGCGCCATCAACCTTTCCGGCACCAGCATAGGCGACAGCAATTTCCTCAATTTTGTGCAGGAACAGCACGTGAAGTACGGCATCGCGCCGCAAATCATCTGCTTCGAGATTACCGAGACCAGCGCGATCGCCAATTTTGCCAAGGCGGCGCACTTTATCCAGGAGCTGAGAGGGGTGGGCTACCGCTTTGCGCTCGACGATTTCGGCGCCGGCATGTCTTCGTTCGCTTACCTGAAGAACCTGCCGGTCGATTTCATCAAGATCGACGGCGGGTTTGTCAAAGACATGCTGAACAGCCCGACCGACTATGCGATGGTCGAGGCGATCAACAAGATCGGCCATTTGATGGGCAAGCAGACGATTGCCGAATTCGCCGTCAATGAACGGATCATCGGCACCCTGACCGAGATCGGCGTCGATTTCGCCCAGGGCTACGGCATCGGGCGGCCGCGCGCGTTTGGCATCGGCGTCGACAAGAACCTGCTGAATACCGGTTAGAGCGCGGCCCTCAGCATGGTGCGGAACGCCCGTGGCGTGCATTGGTCGATCACCACCTGCGGCGTGCCGTGCCAGTTGGCAAAACGCTGCAGGGTGGCCGCCAGTTCGGTGGCGAACCTCTGGCTGGTGCGCGTGCCCGGCTCAAGATACAGCGCCTTGACCTGGAACACGCCCTGGCTGCGATGCGCCTTGGCGTCCAGCCGTCCCGCCAGGGCGCCGCGATGCAGGATGGGCAGCGTGAAATAGCCGTAGCTGCGCTTGGCCTCCGGTGTATAGCACTCGAGCCGGTAATCGAAATCGAACAGCTCCAGCGCGCGCTTGCGGTCCCATACCAGCGGATCGAAAGGCGACAGCAGGCAGGTAGCGCTGGGTTTCAGCAAACCGCCGGCGGCGGCCAGCGCCAGTTCGCGGTGCGCGGGGTGGATATACAGCGGCTGCTGCCAGCCGTCCACCGTGGCGCGCAGCAGGCTGCCATCTTCGACCAGGGTCTCGGGATCGGGGCTGGGGCGGCTCTTGGCGGTGCGGAAGTAGTCGCCGATCCAGCTGGCTTTGGCCACTCCCAGCGCTTGCACCGCCTTGAGCAGCAAGGTGCGCTGGGTATCCTCGGTGGACGGCATGCGGGCATCGTCCCAGTCGGGCAGGATGCGTTCGGCGAGGTCGTAGATCCGATGAAAATTATGGCGCTTGGCGATCATCAGGCGGCCTGCCGTGAACAGCACTTCGAGCGAACGCTTCTCAGGTTTCCATTCCCACCAGCCGCCGCCTTTGCCGTCGGTGCGCTTGAAATCGGCCGAGCGTACCGGGCCGTGCTGGCGGATATGCAATAGCAGCTGCTCTATGGTGCCGGCGTGCTGTTCCATCCATTTTGCCGAGTACTTCCAGCCCATGGAGCCGGGGTCGATCATGCGGTGCCGGTACAGGCCGTAATCCTCGATCGGCAGGAAACTGGCTTCGTGCGCCCAGTATTCGAACAGCTGGCGTTCCTCCAGCAACTCGTCCAGCCAGCTCTGCTGGTAGCTGCCGAGCCGGCTCCACAACACCAGGTAGGGGCTGCGCGCCACTACGTGGATGGTGTCGATCTGCAGCAGGCCCATCTGGCGGATGGCGGCCAGCACGTCCTGCTTGACGGCTTTCTTGCGCACCGGGTTGAGCAAACCCTGGGCCGCCAGTTGCAAGGCGCGCGCGGCGGGCAGGGAAAGCTCGATGGTCGTCATGCCGAGCCCGGCTTAGATGCCGATGCCGGACAGGTCGAGGCGGCCGTCCTGCAGCGGCGGGCACCAGTAGTAGCCGCCGGTGACCGGACGCGAAAAGCTGAACAGGGCGTCGACGATGCCGTCTTCGTGGCCCAGCATGCGGCGCAGGACGTTTTCGAAGCGGTCGCTGGATTCGCCGTAAGCGATGAATTCGGTGCCTTGCTGCAGGCCGTTATCCCATGGCATGGAGTGGCGCACCATGTAGGCCTCGGGCGTAAAACTTTCCTGCGCCGTGCGTTTGGCGTGGGCCGATTCCGGCGCATCTTCGATTTCCTCGTTGTCGGCAACCTGGCGGCCGATGGTGGCGTCGCGCTGCGCCGCGGGGAAAGCGCGGAAACGCGGCAAATCATGGATCCAGCGCTGTACCGCGACAAAACTCGAGCCTTGGCGCCCGACGCCGTCCGCCACCAGTGCGGCGGCGATGGCTGCGGCGGCCTTGGGGTTTTCGGTGCCGTCTTCGTAACCGGTCAGGTCGCGCGTGTCGCGATAGCGGAAAGTATCCATCGCATCGTCCAGCACCAGCGCTTCGCCCAGCAGCTCGACCAGTTGCGCGGTGCGTTCGAACAGGCTGCTGCGGTCGCTGCCGCGCAGCAGGATCCACATGGCCTGCTGGGTCGACGGCGCAGCGCAGCCTTGTCCTTCAAGCGCCGGAAACGGACGCAGGCCGCCGACATGCTGTTCCAGCGCCTGGACCAGGGACTGACCTAGTCCGACCACGCCCCAGTCCGCCGCAAAAACTTCGCGCAGCCGTATCAGCGCCGCCTGCGGGTTGTGGCCGCCAAGGCGAAATGTGAGTGAACGGCCGAGTGGCGCGAGTACTTCCAGGATTCCTGGCTGGGCTTGGTCTGCTGTTGCTGGCATTGCTGATCCTTAAACGGGAGAAGGGTGTGATATTAGCGGATTCCGGCAGCTTTTGCGTTTTGCCGGGCCTGTCTTGCACGCAAGCCGGCGATGATGTCGCGGCCCATGAAATATTCGGTCAGCCTGGTTTTCTGGTGCGGCAGCAACTGGCTGGCGGCAATCAGGGCGGGCCATGTCGCCAGGGCTTTTTTGCAGACCTCGCTGATCACCTGGCGCAGCGGCGGCTCCAGCAGGCCGCTGCGGTTGGCGAACGCGCGCAGGGTAAGCGGCGACAGGAACGAGCGCTTGGCCTGGCCCTCGGCAAACTTGAGGGCGTGGCCGCTGCCGTTCAGGTACACGCTGTACGCCACGATGTCGTAGGCCGGCGAGAATTCGATGCTGCCGTCGGCCAGGTAGCGGATGCCGAAATTTTTCAGGTGCGCGTCGTAGTTGCCTATCAGTTCGTTGACCGCGATGCGGCGCAGCATCTCATGGCAGGCCGCTGCGCCCAGTCCCGGCACGGCTTGCATCACCAGCGCCATGTCGGCATAGCTGGCGCCGGTATATTTCTTGTCGGGATCCACGCCCAGGATCTGGCAAAAATCTTCTACATGCAGGCGCCCCGGCTGGTCGCGGTCGAAGCGTTGCACCGCCAGGAATTGCTGGTTGTCTTCTGCGGCGTGCGGATGTTCGGCCATGATAGCGGCCAATGGCTGCAGGCTGGCGCTGCATACGGTGACGCCGGCGGCCTGCGCCAGCTGCAGCGACAGGTGCTCGACTTCCGGCAGGTGATCATATTGGGCCGTGGGCAGCTTGCCGATGATATGAGCGTCCTTGTGGCGGGTGCGACTGACATACCTGCCGCCTTCCAGGATCAGCGCCAGTTTCGGCTGCATGCCGGAAATCGAGACGCCGTCCACCAGCGGTGCCGCGCTCACGCTTTCTTCTATGGCTTCCTTGTCTTGCGTCACCAGGCGCGTCATCGTGGCCCGCGTCAGCCTGGTCGGGATAGCCCTGACGGCGCCCGGCAAGTCGCGGCCGCAGGCTGCCAGCAGTTCGAAATGATCGTCTTCCGCGCATTTGCGCTCGAGCGCGATTTGCTTGCGCAATACGCCTTCCGGCAGCAGGTTCTGGAAGAAGGCGGGTAGCCGCATCTGGCCTGGCGAATTGAAAATCGCCGCCAGCGGATTGAGCAGCAGGGCCATGTCCTGTTGCGGCGTGGCGGCGCGCATCGAGAGCGACAAGGTCGGACGCTGCGGATCTTGCGCATAGGCGGGATCGACCTGGAAGCGCACCATGTCGCCATACTGGAACAGGACGCCGGCCAGGCGCTCCGCCACGAAAATATCCAGCGCGCTCAGGTTCATTTGCGCTCCGCTTGCTGCGCCAGCGCCGCAGCTACCAGGCTTTGCACTTCTTCCTCGGCCGGCGCTTTTGCGGCAATCGAAGACGCCACCGCCTTGGGCAGCAGCATTAGCTCCAGTCCCAGCAGGTCGGCCATCGTCATCAGGGTGCTGAGGCGGGGATCGTTCTTGCCCGACAGGACGCCGCGTATCGTCACCGCCGTCAGACCGCTGACGCGGCTCATGGCGATGATCGGCAACGCCAGCCGGTCCTTTGCCTGGCGCAGGACGGAAGAGAGTTCGTTCAAGGTTTTCATGAAGGTTAATAAACTATCTTTTATGGATTTAAGAATAGTATAGTATCTTTTTCTGAAAAAGATAGTTTAATATCTTATTAAATTAAAAGGATATTTTACTATCTCTTTTAAAAACTTGCTCCAGGCAAAAACCATATAAGCATTGCCGAAAACCTTCGTTCTGCAACTTGCCCGAATCGATTAACTTTGCGCCAAAGCCTTAGGGCTCGTTAGTTGCATCGATCAATTCAATCACAACGAGGGTTTGCATGATTGCCAATATTTTCAAACGTTTGCCAGCCTTGGCGGCAGCTTCAGTCATCACTGTGCTGGCCGGCCAGGCCTGGGCCGCCGGCCAGGAAGTCAATATCGCCTACCAGACGGTGGTCGAACCCGCCAAAGTGGCCCAGGCTGACGGCGCCTACGAAAAGGCCAGCGGCTGGAAAATCAACTGGAAGAAATTCGACAGCGGCGCCGACGTGATTACCGCGGTGGCGTCCGGCGATATCCAGCTGGGTTATGTGGGCAGCAGCCCGCTGGCCGCCGCTGCGACGCGTGAACTGCCGATCGAAACCATCCTGATCGCGGCCCAGATCGGCCAGGCGGAAGCGCTGGTGGTGCGTAACGGCAGCGGCATCAAGACGGCGCAAGACCTGGTAGGCAAGAAGATCGCGGTGCCGTTCGTCTCGACCACCCACTACAGCCTGCTGGCGGCGCTCAAGCACTGGGGCATTCCCGCCTCCAAGGTGCAGATCCTGAACCTGCGGCCGCAAGAGATCACGGCGGCATGGCAGCGCGGCGATATCGACGCCGCCTATGTCTGGGATCCGGCGCTGGGCAAGGTCAAGGAATCCGGCAAGATCCTGACCGATTCGGCTGAAGTGGCCAAATGGGGCGCGCCGACTTTCGACGCCTGGATCGTGCGCAAGGATTTTGCGCAAAAACATCCCGATTTCGTGACCGCCTTCGTGAAAGTCACCGGCAAAGCCTATGCCGACTACCGCAGCCACGGTGCGGACTGGAAAGCCGGTTCGCCGCAGTTCGAGAAAATTGCACGCCTGACCGCCGCCAAGCAGAGCGATATCGCCGAACTGCTGGCCGGCAGCGGCTTTCCTACCCTGAGCGAGCAGGAGCAGTTGCTGAGCAATTCTACCGTCAAGGCGTTGGCGGCGACTTCCGGTTTCTTGCAAGAACAAAAGAAAGTGGAGCGCGTATTGCCGGATTACCAGCCCTATGTCAATCCGGCGTTCGCCAAGCAAGCAGCGCTTCAGTAAGGAGTTCGCATGATCCGTTTGCAATCGGTGGGGGTGGTGTATCCCAACGCGGCGCGGCCAGTCTTGCACGATCTGTCGCTGGATCTGCATGACGGCCGGTTTACCGTGGTGATCGGTGAATCTGGCTGCGGCAAGACCACCTTGCTCAACCTGATCGCCGGGTTCCTGAAGCCGAGCTCGGGTTCCGTCAGCATTGACGGTGTGGCGGTCACCGGGCCGGGCGCCGAGCGCGGCGTGGTGTTCCAGAACGATACCTTGCTGCCATGGCAGACGGTGCGGGAAAATGTCGCGTTCGGGCTGCGCCTGGCCGGGCAGTCGCCGCAGCAGCGCCATGCCAGGGCGGACGAATACCTGGCGCTGACCGGGCTGCAGGATTACGCCGACGCCGCCATCTGGGAACTGTCCGGCGGCATGCGCCAGCGCGTCAGCCTGGCGCGCGCGCTGGCGGTCGATCCGCGTTTCCTGTTGCTGGACGAGCCGCTAGGCGCGCTCGACGCCTTGACGCGCGAACACATGCAGGAACATCTGCTGCAAGTCTGGAAAGCCTCCGGCAAAGGCATCTTCATGATTACCCATAGCGTGGAAGAAGCGCTGTTCCTGGCGACCGACCTGGTGTTGCTGCGGGCGCGGCCGGGACGGGTGGAGAGTGCGCGCCAGCTCGAATTCGGAGCGCGTTTTGCGGCCGGCGAAGCGGCGCGCAGCATCAAGTCCGATCCGCGCTTCGTCAGCCTGCGCGAGGAAATCCTGGAGCAGCTGCTGCATCCGGGTCATGCTTCGAGCAACGCTTCCGGCAACCTTGCCGGATTGGAGGAGGCATTGGCATGAGTGAATTATCCGTGACGTTTTCGCCGCTTGAATTTGAACTGCCGCCGGAGCCGGAGGCATCGCCGAGCGCTGCCCGCCAGCGCCAGGAGGCCCCAAAAACCAAGGCCGGGCGCGCCGTTTCCGAGCGCAGCATCACTCTGCTGACGGTAGCGGCTTTGCTGGGTTTGTGGTGGCTGGTCAGCGCCTTGGCGCTGGTGCCGTCGCTGTTCCTGCCGTCGCCGCTGGCGGTATTGCAGAAATTCAAGGCGGTCGCGCTCGACGGTTTTGTCGACGCTACCTTGTGGCAGCATGCCGCCACCAGCATCGCACGGGTATTCGCCGCGCTGCTGCTGGCCATTTTCAGCGCCGTTCCAGTGGGCATCCTGATAGGCCTGAGCAGCCGTGCGCGCGCGGTGTTCGATCCGCTGATCGAGTTTTACCGGCCGATCCCGCCTCTGGCTTATTTGCCGCTGATCGTGATCTGGTTCGGCATCGGCGAACTGTCCAAGGTGCTGCTGATCTACCTGGCGATTTTCGCGCCGCTGGCGATCGCTACCTTGCATGGCGTGCGGCGGGTCGACCAGAACCGGCTGCGGGCAGCGCAGACCTTGGGCGCTTCGCGCTGGCAGCTGATCCGTTTCGTGATCCTGCCGTCCGCGGTGCCGGACATATTGACCGGGATCCGCATCGGCCTGGGCGTCGGCTGGTCGACCTTGGTCGCGGCGGAGCTGATTGCCGCCACGCGGGGGCTGGGTTTCATGATCCAGTCGGCGGCGCAGTTCCTGGTGACCGATGTCGTCATCATGGGGATCCTGGTGATTGCCTTGATTGCTTCCAGTTTTGAATATGCCTTGCGCTGGCTGCAGCGCAAATACGTGCCGTGGGAAGGCCGCGCATAGTTCCCGATTCAGGGAGGTGGGGCAGGCCAGCCGTGACCGGCTGGCCTGTTGTTTCGTGGCGCTGCGTTAGGTTGCACTTGCCGTCGGACGCACCACGATCTCGCTGAGGTCGACGTCAGCCGGCTGTTCGATGGCGAACAGGATGGTGCGGGCGACCGCTTCCGCCGTAATGGCGATCTTGCGGTAAGCCTGCATTCCCAGCTTGGCGGCAGGGTCGGTGATGCTGTCCGCCAGCTCCGATTCGGTCACCCCCGGCGAAATCACCGTCACCCTGATGTTGTCGACTTCCTGGCGCAAGCCGTCCGAAATCGCCCTGACGGCAAACTTGGTGGCGCAATATACCGCCGCGCTGGGCACCACCCGATGGCCGCCGACCGAAGCGACGTTGATGATCTGGCCGTTGCCTTGGGCTTGCATGACTGGCAAGGCGGCGGCAATGCCGTACAGTACGCCCTTGATGTTGACATCCACCATGCGGTCCCATTCGTCCACCTTCAGCTGCTCCAGCGTCGACAGCGGCATTACTCCGGCATTATTGACGATGACGTCGACCCGGCCGAAGCGGCTTTTGGCGAGCGCCACGATATCCTCCAGCTGGCTGCGTTTGGTGACATCCAGGGCTTGATATTCTGCTATGCCGCCAGCTGTGCGGATCAATCCCGCCAGGGTTTCCAGGCGTTCGGTGCGGCGCGCGCCCAGCACTACCCGAGCGCCATGTGCCGCCAGTATGCGGGCGGTGGCTTCGCCGATGCCGCTGCTGGCGCCGGTGATGATGACAACTTTATCCTTGATTCCAGACATGTATTTCTCCTTGATGTAGTCAGGTCCCGCGCCGTCGGCGCCAGACATGCTTATCAATATAGGAGCCGGGAAGCGGCCAGGGATAGTCGCTTCGTCGCGACTTCTTGCCTGATCCTCCAGTTGTGCGGCCGGGCGGCGCCGCGTCCGATGGAAAAATAGTAGACTCGGTCAAACCCTGCAAATACTGGAAACGAGGCCGGAAATGAATGATTCAGGATCAATCCAAGAGAGTGCCCCCGACCCTCTGGTGTCGATGAAACAACTCGAACTGGCGCGCTTGATTGAGCAATACACCGTCACCGATGGCACGCACCAGACGGCGATAGCGCCGCTTAACCTGCTGCGATTGTCGCAACCCTCGGCGCCCGCCCATGGCTTGCATAAGCCGGCCTTGTGCATCATTGCCCAGGGACAGAAGCAGGCGATGCTGGCCGACGAAGTCTATATCTACAATTCGGCCCAGTACCTGGTGGTCTCGGTTGACCTGCCGCTGATGGGCCATGTGACGCAAGCCACGCCGGAGTTGCCTTACCTGTGCGTGCGGCTGGACCTTGATCCGAAGGAGATCGGCGACCTGATCATGGCCGGCGAGCGCCATGCGAAAAGGCCTGATTTGCCGGCGCGCGGCGTGTTTGTCAGCAAGGCCAATTCCAGCTTGCTGGATGCGATGCTGCGCCTGATGCAACTGCTGGCGACGCCGCAGGACATTCCGGTGCTGGCGCCGCTGGCGATACGTGAAATCCTGTACCGCCTGCTGCAGGATGAACAGGGCGGCATGCTGCACCAGATCGCCATGTCCGACAGCCAGGCCCAGCACGTGGTGAAAGCGATCGAACTGATCAAGCGCGACTACCGGCTGCCGTTGCGGATCGAAAGCCTGGCGCGCGAAGCGAACATGAGTTCGTCTTCGCTGCACCATCATTTCAAGGCGGTGACGGCGATGACGCCGTTGCAATACCAGAAGCAGCTCAGGCTGCAAG
This sequence comes from Collimonas fungivorans, assembly GCF_028292705.1. GTDB lineage: Bacteria > Pseudomonadota > Gammaproteobacteria > Burkholderiales > Burkholderiaceae_D > Collimonas > Collimonas fungivorans_B. The sequence goes on from NZ_JAQGLV010000193.1 coordinate 85,224, forward strand.
AGGCGCGCCGCCTGTTGTTCGCCCAGATCGGCGACGCCGCCACCGCAGGGCACCTGGTCGGTTATGAAAGCCCTTCGCAATTCAGCCGCGAGTACAACCGCATGTTCGGCTCGCCGCCGGCGCGCGATGTGGCGCGTTTGCGGGCCGCCGGTGCGGCGGTCGGCAGTCCGGCCTAGCTTCTTTCCTTATTCGGCGTGGCGCGCTGTTTGGGAGCTGCGCCGCGAAATGCTTTCCTGGATGGCGACGATGATCAGTATCACGGTGGTCAGGCCGGAGATCATCAGCTGGTCGGTGTAATAGGCGAAGGGGATCAATATCGCCAGCAGTACCAGCCCGATCATGTGCGAAAACGGGAACAGGCGGTAGACCACGGTCTTGTAGATGCCGTTGCCAAGCAGGTAAACCATCGGTCCGCCGACCAGCGTCGCCAGCGATTTTGTCTCTATGTGTCCGGCCGGATGGGCCATCGCCAGCTCGTTGCCGACCGCGGTGATGATCACGCCGGCGACAATGATGACATGGGTGTAGTGGAAATACGCGCCTATCCGCCCCGGATCTTTGGAATGCACGATGGCTTCGGTGCCGGCCTGGCTGCTGGTGTCGAAATAGATCCACCACATCGCCAGGCTGCCGAGGAAAGCCACCAGGAAAGCGATCAGGGTCGGCGCATCCCAGTTCGCCATATGGCCGATGGTGGCGCCGGTCACCAGGATCGATTCGCCCAGCGCCACGATCACGAACAGCTGGCAGCGTTCGGCCATGTGGCCGCCCTCGATGGTCCAGTCCTGGGTGCGGGAGCGTCCCAAGCCCGGCAGCCACAGGCCGATCATCGGCGACAGGTATTCGCAAGCCACCGCCAGCGTCCAGAACAGGAGCCGATACTGGCCCTGCGACAGGCCGCCGGCGATCCAGAGTGCGCCCGAGATGCACAGCCAGCCGAGCATGCGCTGGAAGTTCTTGCTCAGCGCATGGTGCCGTCCCAGGTGGAACACCACGAACAGGGTGCGGCCGATCTGCATGCTGGCGTAGCACACCGCAAAAATCAGGCCGCGTTCGCCAAACGCATCCGGCAATACCGCCGACATCACCAGTCCGACCAGCATGATGGCGAACAGCAGCACCCTGATCGGCATGGCATCCGGGTCGAACCAGTTGGTCACCCAGCAGGTGTATTGCCAGACCAGCCAGACCGCGAACCACAGGACCAGGGTCTGGACGGCTCCCAGCACCGTCAGGTTTTCCAGCAAGTGGTGGGAGAGCTGGGTAACCGCAAAGACATAGACCAGGTCAAAGAACAGTTCGACCGACAGCACCTTGGCTTCATGGCCGTCGCGCGTGCGCAATAGGTTGGCTTTGCCCCAGATGGCCATGGTGGTTTTCCCTCGTTGTGTAGATATTGTCATTCACAATAAGGGAGGTTTCCATCGCATGTCAATTGCCGCCGGCGGCGCCGTCGCCAGGCTTGATTGTGCACTGCATGCGCGGCCGGGCTGTTACCGTGGAGCCCGGCAGACCGGCGTTGCTCAGACGTCGATCAGGCAAGCGAAAATGCGATGGCCGTCTATCAGCATGGGCGGTCCCGAGCGGTGCGCCTTGAAGCCGCCGCGCAGCAGCCAGCGCTCGATGCCTATCGGCGAGACGGTGATCAGGCGCTTGGCGCCGCGCCGGGCGGCGCAGTCTATCGAGGCTTGCAGCAGCTGGTAGGCGTTGGATGAGGAAACCTGCGCCAGCGGCGTCTCGTGCTTTTGATGTTTTTTGCTGAAATCGACGGCGGCAAAACGCGACAGCTCCCACACTTCGGTGGTGCAGGGCGGCGCCGCGCCCTTGAGCAGCTGCGGGAAGACTTCGCTCAGCAGATAGGGCTGGTTGGTAGGCAGCAGGCGGGCGCAGCCGTTGACTTCGCCCTGGTTGTCCTGCGCCACCACGTAGACCGTGTCGGCATGGTCAAACTGGTCCAGTTCTGCGCCATCCTTGGTCTCCAGTTTCCATTGCAGGGTTTCGACAAAAACCTTGTGGCGGTAGCTGGATATTTTCGAAAATAGCTCACTTGACAACTCGGCAGCAGCCCCGGAAATGACGTTCATCAGTAGTGTCCTTAGTCAGTATTGGTGAATTAATTTTGAAATGCATGGGGCGCTTGGCGTAACTGTCAAGGTTGACAGGTAGGGGGCGACGGGGAATCAGACAGGAAATGGGCAAAAAAAATCCGGCCAGGGCCGGATTGACAGGGGTTGCGTCGGATTCCGGCGCTGGAGGCAGCGCCGGCCGAGGTTACAGGATGCCGAGCCTGGCGGCCTTGATGGCCGCTGCGGTCTTGTTGGTGGCGTTGAGTTTTTTCAAGGTGTTCGAGATATGGAAATTCACCGTGCGGTCGGTGATGTTCATGATCTCGCTGACTTCGCCCGAAGTCTTGCCGTCGGCGGTCCAGCGCAGCACTTCGATTTCTCGCGAAGTCAGCTGGGTGGCGGCTTCCGGCATGTGTTTCTCGATCAGCAGCAGCGACAGGCCTTCATGCGCGACTCCCACCAGCCACGACAGCTTGAGTGAAATCTCGCGCAGCTCCTTGTGCGAGACGCTGTCGTCCGAACGCGACAGGTTGAGCAGGCCGGAGATGCCTTTGGCGTCATGGCAGGATTGCGCCCAGCCTGCGTGCAGGCCGTGCGAACGTGCATCTTCCCAGAACGAGTGGTTGCTGGCGACGTGCTTGTCGGACCAGACCATCGGCAGGTTCGAGTGCCTGCCATGCGACACGGTGGGGTCGATCTTGTCGTAGCGCTCCTGCATGTAGCGCTGCTGCCAGGTGGTGGGGTAGTTGTTCAGGCTGACTACCTTGGGCTCGGCCACCGGCCAGGGCAGGCGCATGTCGTAAGCGCAGTAATCGAAGCCGAGCTGCTTGGCGACTCCGGACAAGGCGTTAAAAAGGACGGGCGCGGATTTCGCGCTCAACATAGACTGCATTTGTTGCTCTTGCCAACTAAACATACCTGCACTCCCGTAAAAAATGTGTGTTTTTCATGGAAGGAAATTCTTTTCTTCTGCTGCAAAACCGCACTCAGGCCATTGTCAGAGAGGGGCCTGGGAAACGGCATTGCAACGTCACATCAGCTAGCATTTGGAATCAAAACCTGTATGCCTTTTTTGGCTTCAGTTGCGGCGCGGGCCTCGGATTTCCGCGCTCACAAAAAAGTTTCCATTAGGAAATTTAACACACTTTTGCCGCCGAGGGGATTGAGTGAACATACAAAAATAATTGTTGATTTGTTCACATGCACGATGCCACCCGCGGCGCTTCGATTTAAATGAACCGCATCTTGAAGTTCTTGCCCTTGATATTGCCGTTGCTGAGCTTGCCGAACGCCTGCTTGGCGATCCGTTTGTCGAGCGCCACATAGGTCACGAATTCGAACACGCTGATCTTGCCGACCTGTTCCTTGCTCAGGCCGACATCGCCGGTCAGCGCTCCCAGCAAGTCGCCCGGGCGGAGCTTGTCTTTCTTGCCGCCCATGATGCACAGCGTCAGCATGGGTGCGGTCAGCGGTTCTCCCTCGGCCGGTTCCAGCGCCGCCAGGTCGAACCAGCTGACCGGTCCTTGCTGGTAGTCCTCGATCAGCTTGACCCATTTCTTTTCGTTCGGCGCGCACAAGCTCAGCGCCAGCCCCCGGTCCTGGCCGCGGCCGGTGCGGCCGACGCGGTGGATGTGGACTTCGGTGTCCTTGGAAACGTCGACATTGATGACCGCGCCCAGGGTCTGGATATCCAGGCCGCGGGCGGCGACGTCGGTGGCCACCAGCACCGAGCAGCTCTGGTTGGCGAAGCGCACCAGGATCTCGTCACGCTCGCGCTGTTCCAGTTCGCCGTACAGCGCCAGCGCGCTGAAGCCCTGCGCGCGCAATTCGTCGGCCAGTTCGCGGCAATGGATCTTGGTGTTGCAAAAGGCGATGGTCGAGACCGGCTTGTAGTGGTTCAGTAGCTGCGCCACAGCGGCATTGCGGCCTTCGTAGGAGACTTCGTAAAAGCGCTGTTCGATGCGGCCGGTATCGTGCTGCGCTTCGACCTTGACCTCGACTGCATCGCGCAGGAATTCGGCGCTGGCTTTGCGGATGTCGTCCGGATACGTGGCGGAAAACAGCAAGGTCTGGCGGCGCGCCGGGCAGGCGCTGACGATGCCCGAGATTTCTTCGTAGAAGCCCATGTCGACCATGCGGTCGGCTTCATCCAGCACCAGCGTCTGCACGGTGCCGAGGTTGATGCTGCCGCGGCCGATGTGGTCGCGGATGCGTCCCGGGGTGCCGACGATGATATGGGCGCCATGCTCCAGCGAACCGATCTGCGGGCCCATCGGCGTGCCGCCGCACAAGGTCAGGATCTTGACGTTGTCGGCAAAGCGCGCCAGCCGCCGCAGCTCTTTGGCGACCTGGTCCGCCAGCTCGCGCGTAGGGCACAGCACCAGCGCCTGGATCGCGAAATAGCTGGGATTGAGCTTGTGCAGGATGCCGATGCCGAAGGCCGCGGTCTTGCCGCTGCCGGTCTTGGCCTGGGCGATCAGGTCGCGCCGCTCGAGGATCACCGGCAGGCTCTGCGCCTGGATGGTGGTCATTTCATGGTAGCCGAGGCTATCCAGGTTGCTGAGTAACGCCGGCGCCAGCGGGAGGGTGGAGAAAGAAGAGGTTTTCACGATGAGGTTGTCGCCAGCTTAAAAGGGAGGGAAGTCTAACAGGAGGCAGGACTTAGGACCAGTGTAATGCCCCGATGCTTGTCAGAACGACTACTTGGACTGTTCATTGCTCATACAGCTCCAGCGGCAATCCGTCGGGATCGGCGAAAAAAGTGAAGCGCTTGCCGGTGAATTCGTCGATACGGATGTCTTCCACGGCAATGCCCTGGCCGCGCAGTTCCTGGACGGCAGCGGCTACGTCGGGCACGCGGAACGCCAGGTGGCGCAAGCCGCAGGCTTCCGGCCGGCTCGGACGCGGCGGCGGCGAGGGGAAGGAAAACAGCTCTAACTGCACGCCGTCCGAGGTGCGCAGGTCGAGTTTGTAGGAGTCGCGCTGCTCGCGGTAGGTTTCGGCGACGATGGCCAGGCCCAGCAGCTCGGTATAAAAGCGCTTGGAACGCTGGTAGTCGGAGGCGATGATAGCGACGTGGTGGATGCCGGAAATTTGCATGGGTGGTCGGGCGGGATTGAACACAGTGTAAAAAGCGGCCGCCAGCGTGCGGCGGCTGTCCAGCCCTGACTATACCTGACCTATCCCGCTCAAGCCTAGCAGCGCGCCTGCCGCCAGCACCCATAGCGGATGCACTTTGCTCTTATAGGTAAGCAGCGCGCAGGCGGCGGCGATTGCCGCCAGGCCCCAGGCATGGGTCGAGGCCTCGGTGATCAGGGCGGCGCTGGCGGCCACCAGGCCGACCGTCATCGGCACCAGCCCGGCTTGCACCGTGGCGCGCCACGGGCGGTCCTTGAAGCGCTGCCACAGGTGCAGCACCACGCCGGTGAGCAGCGAGGACGGGCCGAATTTGGCCAGGCTGGTGACCAGCACGCCGGGCCAGCCGGCGACATGCCAGCCGACCAGCGTCACCACCATCATGTTCGGTCCCGGCGCGGCTTGCGCCAGGGCGAACATGGCGCTGAAATCCTGGGGCGACATCCAGTGGTGGATGTCGACCACCTGGCGTTGCATTTCCGGCAGGATGGTATTGCCGCCGCCAAAAGCCAGCAGCGACAGCTGGCTGAAAATCGTTGCAAGGGCGAGCAGGGTATCGGTCATGACGGCAGCTTCCAGACAGCGATCACGCTGAGCGGAGCCAGCACCAGCATGGTCGGCAGCAGAGGCAGGCGCAGCAGGGCGATCGAGACAAAAAACAGGCTGGCGATGAATAGCGGCAGCGGTTTTTTCAGGATCGGGACCAGCATTTTCAGCGCCATCGAGATCAGCAGGCCAGAGGCTGCCGCGGCCAGGCCGGCGAACAGATGCTGTACCGAGGGATTGTCCTGGAAGTGCTGGTAGACCACGCCGAGTGCAATCACGATCGCCGACGGCGCTGCGATCAATCCCAACAGGGACGCCAGCGCGCCGCCGACGCCGCGGAAGTGCAGCCCTATTGCCACCGACAGGTTGATGATGTTGCCGCCCGGCAGAAACTGGCACAGGCCAAGCATGTCAGTGAATTGCGCCGGGTTCAGCCAGCGGCGCTGCTCGACGATCATGCGGCGCGCCAGCGGCAGCACGCCGCCGAAGCCGATCAGCCCGAGCGTCAGGAAGCCGAAGAACAGCTCGCGGGTGGAGGGCGCGGTGCGCGTCATGTCCTGGTCAGTGATGATGGATTCTGTAGTCATTGTGTGGTCACTGCGTATTTTTCGGATCAGACATTGGCGACGATGAAAAGCCGCTTGAACGGCAACAGTGTGACGCCGTTTTCGCGTTGCGGATAGGCCTCCCGCATCGCTTCCGCATAGGCGGCGCGGAAGGCGGCGCGCTTATCTTCCGGCAGGGCTTCCAGGTAAGGCCGCAGGCTGGTGCCGGCAGCCCATTCCGCAACTGCATTCTCGCCGCGCAAGGTATGCAGGTAAGTAGTTTCCCAGATATCCAGCTTGCTGGCACGGGAGCGCAGCAGGTCGTAGTAGTTTTCCGCGGTCAGGATCGATGGGTGCTGCGGCACTCCGCGCAGGTAAGGCGCAAACGCCGGCGACCTGGCCAGTTCCGCCTGCATTTTCCTGAGCGGCGCATCGTGCATCGCCGGCATCTGCACTGCCAGCCAGGCGCCGCCGCGCAGGAACGACAGCAGCCGCGGGAACAGGGTGGGATGATCGGGCAGCCACTGCAGCGTCGCATTCGAATAAATCACGTCCAGCAGTCCTTCAGGCTGCCAGTGTGCGAGATCGGCGCGCTCGAAGCGGCATTCCGGCACCGCCGCCGCGGCTGCCGCCAGCATGTTTTCCGAGCTGTCGACGCCAAGCACGTCGGCAGCCGGCCAGCGAGCCTTCAACAAGGCCGAAACGTTGCCCGTACCGCAGCCGAGGTCGACCACCCGCTGCGGCTCCTGCTCCGGCACATAAGCCAGCAGGTCGAGGGCGGGACGCAGGCGTTCATTGCCGAAGTGCATGTACTGCTTGGCATCCCAAAAATCTGTAGCCATATCTGTAGTCTTGTCCATGTCATCTCCTAGGATTTTTCACAAGGGTGCAATTCATCGGCGTTTTCCGGAAAATCAGTCGTTTCGCCACAAGAACTGGTAAATATTGATCCGATAGGCGCATGTTACAGAACCGTGGGGATCTTACAAATCGACTTTTTTACACGCTGCTTGTGATTTATAATCACAACCATGTCTCGTAAACTTCCTCCTCTGCAAGCGTTGCGCGCATTTGAAGTCGCGGCGCGCTTTGAAAATTTCTCGGCCGCCGCCGAAGAGTTGCATGTGACGCATGGCGCGGTCAGCCGCCAGGTAGCGGCGCTGGAAGCATGGCTCGGCATGCAAGTGTTCCACCGCCTCGGCAAGCGGGTGCAACTGACCGACGACGGCCGGCGCTACCTGCTGACGGTGCAGGCGGCATTCGACAATATCGCCGCCGCCACCAAGCTGCTGCGTGAATCGGGCACGGTGCGGGTGCTGCACATCAATGCCTTGTCGACCTTTGCCATGCGCTGGCTGCTGCCGCGCCTGAGCGGATTCCAGCGCCTGTATCCGGGGGTAGAGCTGAAGCTGTCGACCTCGACTTCGCAACAGCCGCTGGGTGAATCGGGCGAACTGTTCGACGTTGCGATACGGCGCGGCCCGGGACACTGGCCGAACTGCGTCAGCGGTGAATTCCTGGAAGAGAGCGAGCTGCCGGTCTGCAGCCCGGCATTGCTGGCGCGTGCGCCGATCCGCAGCGCCGGCGACCTGGCGGCGCATACCTTGCTGCATTCGGATACGCGCCCGGATGCCTGGCCAAAATGGCTGGCGGAAGCCAATGTGGCGCCGGCCCTGTGCAAGAAAAAACAATCGTTCGACCATTTTTACCTGGCTTTGCAGGCCGCCGTCGATGGCCTCGGCGTGGCGCTCGGACCGTTGCCGCTGATTACCGATGAGCTGGCCAGCGGCCGCCTGGTGACCCCATTGGCTGAACCGGTGATCCGCGCCAGGAGCTATTGGTGGATAGTGGCGCGGCACCAGGCAGAGCAGCCTTTGATCAAGCATTTTTGCGACTGGCTGCAGCAGGAATCGCTGCGCTGACGCGGTCTGGGCAGCGCGGATCGCCCAAATAATGATGCATAATGGCAACAGCCATTTTGGACTCGGCTCAATTTACAAAAAAATAAATGAGGAGACAAAAGTCATGCGCCATACCCAGTTCAGCCGTCCTTCGAAATTGATTGTCGCCGCTCTGCTTGGCCTGGCGCTCGGCGCCTGCGGCGGTGGCGGCGGCGACGATAACGTCGTGCCGCAATCGAAGGCGTTCACCGCCGATGGCGGCGTATCCGCGTTTTACCGCTGGAACGCGGTTTTACCCAGCGCGCCCGGCGTGCTGTTGCAGCAGGAACCGCTGCCGGCCAGCCAGGTGCTGCCGAATGCCTCGCAGGCGGTGCGCATCCTGTACAGCTCGACCGATGGCGACGACGGCAAGACCGCCATCTACGTTTCCGGCGATCTGCAGCTGCCCAAGGGCGCGCCGCCGGTCGGCGGCTGGCCGCTGATCGCCTGGGCCCATGGCACGGTCGGCGTAGCCGACGTCTGCGCGCCGTCGTGGACGGTGCGCGACCCGCGCGACGTGGATTACCTGGATGCCTGGCTGGCGCAAGGTTATGCCGTGGTGTCTACCGATTACCAGGGATTGGGCACACCCGGCTTGCATCCTTATTTGCACGCAAGGCCGGAAGCCTACAGCGTTCTCGACAGCATCCGAGCGGTCTCCAAAAACTTCCCGCAGCTATCCAGTTCGGTAGTGATCGTCGGCCAGTCGCAAGGTGCGCAGGGAGCGATCGCCACCGCCGCCTACGCGCCCAGCTACGCGCCTGAAATCAAGCTGCTGGGAACGGTGGCGACCGGCGTTCCTTACCAGCTGCAAAGCGTGCTGGCCTACCTGAATGCGCTGACGGCCCAGGTGCCGACCAGCGGCTTCACCTCGGTGCTGGGGACGCTGGAAGCGTATGCCTGGCTGGGTTACGCCACTGCGGAGAGAGTAGTGCCGGGTTTTGTGCTGTCGGATCACCTGACCGCCAAGGGCAAGGCGTTTTATGCGGTGGCGGCGAGCCAGTGCCTGGGGCCGATTGAAGACAACATCATGCAGAACAAACTGGTCACTTCCGATGTATTCAACGGCGACGTCACCACCTGGGCCACGCAAACCCTGCAGTCGTCCAATTATCCGACGGTCAAGTTCGCGGCGCCGGTATTTGTCGGCACCGGCACCCTGGATACCGATATCCCGACCGCGGTCCAGTATCTGTTCGCGAAAGACGCTTGCGCTGCCGGCAGCACCATCGAGCAGCATTATTATCCCGGCCAGACCCATGACAGCACGGTGCTGGTCTCGCTGGCCGATTCCAAGCCCTTCGTACAGAAATTGTTTGCCGGCTTGCCGATCACCTCGAATTGCGCGGCGTTGACGCCGCCGCCCTGACAGGCCCTAAGGCTTGGCCACCAGGTCGATACGGCGCTGGATGCGCGCCTGGGCTTCGCGGTCGGCCGCGGCCTTGGCGCGCTGCAGTTGGACTCCAAGCCAGGCCAGCAAGGGCCGGCGCCAGCCTTGGGCCGAGGCCGTATCGACGGCATTGGTGATATCCGCCGGCGTCAGCCGTCCGCTTTGCAGCAGGGCGGCGGCTGCCACCAGGCGCGCCAGCGGGTCCTCAACGCTGTCCATGCGGCCGCTGCCGACTACCGCTCTATGCTGGGGCGGCAGCAGGCTGGCGTCCAGCCCCTGCCATTGGCCATTCAGATAATTTGCATAAGCGCGTTCGCCGGCGTCAGCGTCCGGCGCCAGCGGCTGGAATCCGGCGCAGTTGTCGAACTCCAGGCTGGCTGCGCGCGTGGCGCAGCGGGTCAGCTCGGCGCGCGCCACCAGGTCGGCGCGGCCGGTGCTGGCGACAGCATCGCGGGCGCGCGCAAATTCCACATCGGCCACGCGTGTATTGCCGCTCAAATAGGCTGAGGAAAAGCTTTGCAGGGAGCTAAAGGCATTGCCCTGCCACTCGGGCGCGGGCGGCTTGCTGCTGCAGGCGGCCAGGGTCAGCAGCAAGGCCGGCAATACAGCGCCAACGGCGAGGGGATAGGCAATCTTCATGGCAGTTTGAGCTCCGTATTGCGGGCGAAGGGCCATTTGCGGTTGATTTCGTCGACCAGCTGGGTCACCTTGCGCAAACTGGCGTCGACTTCGGCGCGCAGCGCGCCCAGGTCGTTGCTGGCGATGCGGGCATTGCTGCCCACCGCCTGCGCCTCGGCCAGCACCGCATCGACTTTCTTGAGGCTGGTGCGGGCATCGCTCAATACATTGTTGAGCTGGACAATCGCGGCTTGCGCATCGTCCATCACGCCGCGCTGGCCGGGCTGGCCGAATACGCGCTGGTCGGCCTTGGTCAGCAGCGCATTGACGCGGTCCAGGGTGGCGATGATCTTCTTGGCATTCTCATCGCCGCCCAGCGCGCCGCCCAGCACACCGTATTGCCCGTTCAGGCGGCCGGTCATGGCTTGCACGTTGGCCAGGCTGGTGTTGAGGCTGGAGTCGGCGGCGGTGATGGTCTGCAGGTTTTCCAGCAGTTCCCTGGCGGTCGCCACCAGGCGCGGGATTTCCGCCGCGGTGTCGCCGCGCAGCACGGTGCGCACCGAATCCGGCGGCAGCAGCGGATCGTCGAGCACGCCGGTAAAGGCGCGGATGCGGGTGTCGCCGACCAGGCCGCGCTCCAGTGTGAATACGCTGCTGGTGCGCAGCCAGTTGGCGTCTTTGCGCGGGACGTCGATCAGGATGCGCGCCTTGCCGTCCGGACCGAGGTCTATGCGCTGCACGCGGCCGATAGGAAAGCCGGAGAAAGTCAGGTCCATGCCGACCAGCACGCCCTCGGAATCGTCGGCCACCAGCACCAGGCGCTGGGTGCTTTCGAACACCCCGCGCGCATACATCACGTACAGCACAAAACCGCATACCAGCGCGGCCATCAGGACTAGCAGCAGCAACGCCTTGAGTTCGACATTGGCGGGCGGCCGGACAGGCGGGGAATCAGGGGCGAGTGCCATGGTTGTTTTCCAGATTAAATGTATTTCACCGCCAGCGCCCCGACCTCGATCAGGACCAGCACGAACAGCAGGCGCGTGGCGCCCGGCTGCAGCGTGGATGACAGCGTGGTGTGGCGGCGCGCGCTTTCAAGGATCGCAGCCGTGGGAATGATTGCTACCGCCAGTCCGAACAGCAGGGTTTTCAGGGCAAAACCCAGCGTGACCGCCGGATCGAACACCCGCCCCACGGTGCGCGTGTAGTCGAGCAGGCCCCAGGGAGTGACGCCGTAGACATTGACATACGCCAGCAGCAAGACAATCATGCCGCTCACCGTCGCCAGGCTCATCACCGAGAAGGCGCTGGCGATGACGCGTGGCACCAGGTCCTGCTGCAACTGCGCTATATCCGGCGCCGTCGCGCTCTGGCTGGCGGCGGCTGCCGGCAACTGCCCGCCGTTGAAGGCCAGGCCGGCGCGCAGCGCCACGAACAGCGCCGCCGACAGCGGGATCAGCTCCAGCACCAGCACCCGCACCATCATTTCCAGCGCATAACGCGACAGGCCGTAGCTGAGCGCGGTGACCAGCACGATGCGGATCAGCACCAGGCTGAGCAAGGTCGAGAGCAGGGTGAACCATGGCAGGATCTGCCAGGTGCCGCTGTAGATGTAGCGGTAGGTGGCGCTGCGGTTGGCCCGGTGATAGGTGGACGGCGACACGCCCATGGCCAGCGCGATGCCGACCAGGTGGAGCATGCGCCACCAGCTATCCAGGGTGCGCAGGACAGTCACGGCCCATTGCTCTGGTTTTATGTAGCGGGACGGGGTTGGATACATAACTCAATGATAACGCAGCAACTCTGAAAACTGTCTTGCTTCGGTTTCTTTTTATTTAATGACGCTGACTTCCCCGCAGTGGCGGCCGGCTGCCAATAGAAACGGATATGCTAGACTTTCTGGCAAAAATCAGCCGCCGCCGGCCGCTGTCGATTTTCTGAAAACCCGGATCAATTTCACGGAAAGAGAAAAAATGACTACTTTGCTATCGCTTAAGAAAATTTCTTGCACCGCCGGATTTGCCCTGGCCGGACTGCTGGCCGCCAATTCCGCATTTGCCCAGGGCACGGCATCGATCGACGGCGCCATCGCTACCGCCTCGCAGTGGATAGCGCTGGCCGACAGCAACCAGGCCGAACGGATGTGGAGCAGCAGCGGCCCCACCATGCAGAAAAGCACCAGCAAGGAAGACTGGCTGAAATACCTGGGTGCGGTGAAGACGGAACTGGGTCCGCTGAACAGCCGCCAGTGGGCGCAAATCGTTCATGTCACCAACCCGCCGGAATTGCCGCCGGGAGAGTACCTGAATATCGCATTTGCCGGACGTTTTGCCAAAGCGCCAACCGTTGAGAAAGTATCCCTGGTGCAGGCCGGCGATAAATGGATACCCGTCGGTTACGTGATCACGAAATTCGAGCCAGCTCCGGCTGCTCCCGCCGCCGATCCCAAAAAATAGGACAGCTCGCGCTTGCATCGGTGCGACTGGGGATTATTTATTTCCCCTGGAGTTTCGTGGATCGCCGGACTACTTTTTCCACGCCGCGCTGTCCGTGCATGTCGGTATCGACCAGGCCTTTATCCAGGTCAGTCAACGCCTGTTTCATCTTCTTGCGCGGCCTGGCTGCCTGCTGGTCCGGGGTCTCGTCTCTCTCATTCGGCAGCAGCGGCTCGCCATCCTTCTTATGCGGCGTCTTGTCATTCATATTTGTCGTTTTTCGCGGCATGGCGTTCACTTTTGTCCGGGATGGGATGCAGCGTGCTGCTGTTCGCGCAGCAAGCTGATGAAGGCCTGGTTGAACGCCGGGATGTCGTCAGGCTTGCGCGATGAAACGAAATTGCGGTCGCGCACCACTTCCTTGTCCAGCCATGTGCTGCCGGCATTCCTGAAATCGTCTTGCAGGCTCGGCCAGCTGGTCACGGTCCGGTCCTTGGCGATGCCGGCCGATATCAGCAGCCAGCCGCCATGGCAGATCGAGGCAATCGGCTTGTCCGCCTTGTTGATGCTCTGGATGAAACCGCGCGCCTGCGGCGACATGCGCAGCGCATCGCCGTTGACCACGCCGCCCGGCAGCAGCACCGCTGCATAATCTTCCGGCAGTGCCTTGGCCAGCGCCTTGTCGACGCTTACCCGCATGGCTTTCTCGGTATGCAGGAAGCCTTGCACGCTCTCGCTCTGGTCGGAAACGACATGGACGGTGGCGCCTGCTTCTTCCAGCGCTTTTTTAGGATCCAACAGCTCGGCTTGCTCGAAGCCATCGGTAACCAGGATCGCGATGTTCATGTGGCGCAGGCTGCCGGCCGGCGACTTGCCGCTGTCGACGCCGCCTTCCACCGCATTGCTGTTTTGATGGTCGGTCGCGGCGGCAGCCATGTCCGGCGCTTCAGCGACGCGCGTGATGTTGGAGGAGGCTACCGGATCGCTGGCCGGGAACGACATTTCGTTGGCATTGTCGAGCGTGATTTCATCCGGACTGTCGTGCTTGTCGGACCGGACATTTTTTTGCTGCTTGTGGTTGGCGCTGTTGGCGTTCATGGAGGTTCCTTGTAAAGGTATAGGTGGCCTGGCGCCGGCCGGCTGCCGCCGCTCTCGGCTGCGGCTGCTGTGCTGCCAGGTTTTTTCATTGCGGTTGACTGCACTCATGCGCTGTCCTGTTGCAATCAAGGCCAGGGTGCCGGCGTCACCGGCAGATATTGCGGCTCGAAGTCTTCCGGCGTGCTGGCCGGCAACTGCGAATGCAGTTTGGCGCCAAGCAGCAACTGGATTTCATGTTCCGCTGCGCTGAAATCGGCTGTAGTCAGAGGCTGGTCGGGCAGCGGCCAGTTGTCCATTGCCCATCTCCTGAGCTGCTTGAAACGGCTGTTCAGTTCCTTGCTGTAGTTGTTGCGTATCTGCGCTTGCGTAATGTCGCTCATGCTTGCTCCCGGTTTGCCGCATCGTGTAAACCCAGCTTATGAGGCGCCGCCATGGCGGGCTATCGGACAGTCGCTGAATGTCGTGTAGGACATCGCGCCGAGTTGCCGTGTCGTCTACAAATCTCATCGATTCTTACAGCAGGGGACGGTCTTGTCTGATATTTTTCATATCGAGCGATGCGTAGAGTGGAGCTACCGATCCGATACTTAGGAGCAACCATGATCCCGTCATTCCGTCCGCAAGCCCGTGTACTTCATCCGCAATCGTCCAGGAAAATGATCGCCATGCTGGGAGTCGCCGTCCTGGCTGGACTGGCGTTCAGCTCAAGCCACGCACTGGCGGCAGACAGCTTGGCGCGCCAGGATAAAAGCTTCCTGACCGATGCCGCCCATGCCGGTCATGCCGAAATCGATGCCAGCAAGCTGGCCCTGGAGAAGAGCAGCAATCCGGCAGTCAAGAGTTTTGCCGAAAAAATGATCGCTGACCACGGCAAGGTCGGCGACGAACTGAAAGCACTGGCCGCATCTAAAAATGTCAGCGTGCCGGATGAACCCGGAATGGCGCAAAAAGCAAAAATCGCAATTCTCGGCAAGCTGCAAGGCCCCACATTCGACAAGCAGTATGCCGGCATGATCGGCGTGTCGGCCCACAAGGATGCGGTTGACCTGTTCAAGAAAACCGCCGCCAGCGCCAAGGATGCCGACATCAAGCAGTTTGCCGCCAACAATTTGCCGGGCCTGCAGGAGCACCTGGAAATGGCGACGCAGCTAAAGGCTACAGTCGACGCTGAAAAATGATCTGCCCCATATGAGCAAAGGAGCATGAGATGAGCCGGCGCGTGATCTGGAAAGGAGCGATATCGTTCGGCCTGGTCCATATTCCGGTCGCCCTGCATGCGGCGACGTCCGAGCAGGGGCTGGATTTCGACTGGCTGGACAAGCGTTCGATGGATCCGGTCGGCTACAAGCGCGTCAACAAAAGAACCGGCCGGGAGGTGGCGCGTGAAAACATTGTCAAGGGCATCGCCTATGAGGAAGGGCAGTACGTGGTCCTGTCGCAGGAAGAAATCGCTGCCGCCTATCCAAAAACCACGCAGACTATTGAAATAGAAGCGTTTGTCGCCGCGGCGGATATTCCTTTTGTGTATCTGCAGCGGCCTTATTACATAGCGCCTATCAACAAGGCGGCCAAAGTGTATGCGCTGTTGCGCGAGATACTCCACAAAAGCGGCAAGGTCGGCATCGCCAAGGTGGTGATCCAGACCAAGCAGCACCTGGCCCTGCTGGCGCCGGTCGGCCCGGCGCTTGTGCTGGAACTGCTGCGCTGGGGCGGCGAGGTGCGCAGCTGGGACGAACTGGATCTGCCGCCGGCGGGCAGCAAGGCCGCCGGCCTGTCTGCCAAGGAATTGCAGATGGCGGAACAGCTGGTAAGCGAAATGAGCCAGCGCTGGCATGCCGAAGATTTCACCGATACGTTCAAGGAACAGATCCTGAAACTGGTCGAAGAAAAAATCAAGGCCGGCGATACCGCTACGGTCAGCGAAGTGGAAACAACGTCCGCCGATACCGCCGGCGCAAAGATCTATGACCTGACTGAGATGCTTCAGCGCAGCTTGAACAAAAGCCCAGGCAAAGCCGCCAGGCCGCGTTCAGCCAAAGCGCCGGCCGGCAAAAGGACGTCGACAGCCAAAGCCAAACCTTCCCCTAAACGTTCAACAGCCTGATGCCGCCCATGTCCGACGCATTGACAAGCTACAGGAAAAAGCGGGATTTTACCGTCACCCCGGAGCCGTCTACGGCAGGGCAGGCCAGCCGTGGCGCGCGCGCGTTCGTCATACAAAAGCATTGGGCCTCGCGGCTGCACTACGATTTCCGCATCGAACTCGGCGGCGCGATGAAAAGCTGGGCGATTCCCAAGGGACCCAGCCTTGATCCCAAGGACAAGCGCATGGCGGTGCATGTCGAAGACCATCCTATTTCCTACAACAGCTTCGAGGGTGAAATTCCGTCCGGGCAATATGGCGCCGGCAAAGTCATCATATGGGACAAGGGCAGCTGGGAAGCTGTCGGCGGCGATCCGCTCAAGCAATACCGGAGCGGCCATCTGAAATTCGAATTGCGCGGACACAAATTGCACGGCCGCTGGGCGCTGATACGGATGAAACCGGATGGCGCAAAAAAAGAAGCCTGGCTGTTGATCAAGGAAAAAGACGACTATGCGCGGCCGGCGCTGGCATACAGCGTTGTGGACGAAATGCCGGACAGCGTCGCCAGGCTGGCTGTCGAAGAAGAACGGAAACCGGCCCCGCTTGCCGCCGGCCGGCGCAAGCGCGCAAAAATGCCGGCTGGCGTGGTCAAGGCCGCATTGCCCAGGCATCTGGCGCCGCAGCTGGCGACCCTGGTTGATGCCGCGCCGGGCGGCGCGGGCTGGTTATATGAAATCAAGTTCGATGGTTATCGCCTGCTGGCCCGGGTCAGCGGAAAATCCCTGCGCTTGTATACCCGCAACGGCAATGACTGGACCGCAAAGTTGCCGGCTTTGAAAGCCGCGCTGGAACGGATGAAATTGCCGGCGGGCTGGTATGACGGCGAAATCGTGGTGCTTGATGAACGCGGTTTGCCCGATTTCCAGCGCCTGCAGCAGGCCTTCGATAGTGCCGGCAGCGCTGCAGCCGTCAGTTACTACCTGTTCGACCTGCCTTTTTACGACGGTTACGATATGCGCGGCGTGCCGCTGCTTGAGCGGCGCAAGCTGCTGCAATCCCTGTTCAACACAAAAACGCCGGCGCCGGTCCGTCTCAGCGACGCGTTTGACGTCAGCGCCAGGGACATCGTCGCCTCCGCCTGCCGGATGGGCCTGGAAGGAGTGATAGGCAAACGACAGGACTCCCTGTATGTCACGCGCCGCTCCGGCGACTGGATCAAGCTGAAATGCACCCAGCGCCAGGAATTTGTCATCGGCGGCTACACCGATCCGCAAGGCTCGCGCATCGGCGTGGGCTCGCTGCTGCTGGGAGTGCACGATGCCGATGGCAAGCTGCGCTATGCGGGAAATGTCGGTACCGGCTTCGATGCGCGCGGCCTGGCGGCGCTGACAAAGAAACTCAAGGCAATATCCGCCGCAAGCAGTCCGTTCAGCGGCGCCACCGGGCGCTATCGAAAAGTGCATTGGGTAGAACCGCTGCTGCTGGCAGAAGTGTCGTTCGCCGAATGGACTGCCGACGGCCATATCCGTCATTCGGTGTTCCACGGTTTGCGCAGCGATAAGCAGCCGCAGGCAATCAACCGGGAGAGCGCCATGCATATTCCTGCCGCAGAGCCGCAAAGCAAGACACTCAAATCGCTGAAAGTCACGCATGGCGAACGCGTGATCGACGCTGCCAGTGGCATCACGAAAATCGAACTGATACGCTATTACGGCCTGGTCGCGCCGCTGATGCTGCTGCACCTGAAGGGCAGGCCGGTGTCATTGCTGCGGGCGCCGGACGGCATCGCCGGCCAGCTGTTCTTCCAGAAGCACCTGGGCGAGATCAAGATGCATGGCGTGCGCCAGCTGACGACGGCGCTGGACCCTGGCCATCCGCCCTTGCTGGAAATCGCCGCAGCGGGCGGACTGCTGTCGGCAGCGCAAATGAACGTGATTGAATTCCATACCTGGAACGCGCTCAAGACGTCCATCATGAAACCCGACCGCATGACTTTCGATCTCGATCCCGGCGAAAAAACCACATGGGAATCCGTGCAGCAAGCTGCTCTGCTGCTGCGCGCTTTCCTGCAGCAACTGGAGCTGGAGGCCGTGATCAAGACCAGCGGCGGCAAAGGCCTGCATGTGGTGGTGCCGATCAGGAAACACCATGGCTGGGATACGGTGA
>NZ_JAQGLV010000222.1 GCF_028292705.1 Collimonas fungivorans
TCGTTCAAGGCCGAAATGAAGGGCAATGAAGTGGTGCGCATGGTGCCGCACAAGGATGGCAAGGCCAACCACGGACATTCCTGCGTCAAGGGGCGTTTTGCCTGGGGTTACGCTACCCACAAGGACCGCATCACCAAGCCGATGATACGCAGCAAGATTACCGATCCGTGGCGCGAAGTGTCGTGGGATGAGGCGCTGACGTACGCCGCCAGCGAATTCCGCCGCATCCAGGCCAAGCATGGTAAGGATTCGATAGGCGGCATTACTTCTTCCCGCTGCACCAATGAAGAAACCTACCTGGTGCAAAAACTGGTGCGCGCCGCTTTCGGCAACAACAACGTCGATACCTGCGCCCGCGTCTGCCATTCGCCTACCGGCTACGGTCTGAAGCAAACGTTGGGCGAATCGGCTGGCACCCAGACTTTCGATTCGGTCATGCAGTCGGATGTGATCATGATCATCGGCGCCAATCCTGCTTCCGGCCATCCGGTGTTCGCTTCGCAGATGAAACGCCGCCTTCGCCAGGGCGCCAAGCTGATCGTGGTCGATCCACGCACCACCGAAATGGTGAAATCGCCGCACGTCGAGGCGGATTACCACCTGAAGCTGCGCCCGGGCACCAATGTTGCGGTAGTGACGGCCCTGGCCCATGTGATCCTGTCGGAAGGCCTGGAGCAGGTCGATTTTATTGCCGAACGCTGCGACCGGCAATCGTATGCCGACTGGAAAGCCTTCGTGCTGCGGCCGGACAATTCGCCGGAAGCGATGGAAGCCATTACTGGCATACCGGCGGCAGAGATGCGCGGTGCGGCGCGCTTGTTCGCTACTGCAGGCAACGGCGCGATCTATTACGGCCTCGGCGTCACCGAACATGCACAGGGTTCGACTACAGTGATCGGCATCGCCAACCTGGCCATGGTCACCGGCAACGTCGGCCGCGAAGGCGTGGGCGTCAATCCGCTGCGCGGCCAGAACAATGTGCAGGGCGCCTGCGACATGGGCTCTTTCCCACATGAATTGCCGGGCTACCGCCATATCTCCGACAGCACCGCCCGCGCCCAGTTTGAACAGGCATGGGGTGTGACGCTGGCCGCAGAACCAGGCTTGCGTATCCCTAACATGTTCGATGCCGCCATGGACGGCAGTTTCATGGGCCTGTATTGCGAAGGTGAGGACATCGTGCAGTCGGATCCGAATACCCAGCACGTGACCGCGGCCCTGTCGAACATGGAATGCATCGTGGTGCAAGACATTTTCCTCAACGAGACCGCCAAGTACGCCCACGTATTCCTGCCGGGTTCGTCGTTCCTGGAAAAGGACGGCACGTTCACCAATGCCGAGCGGCGTATTTCGCGCGTGCGCAAGGTGATGCCTGCCAAGGCCGGCTTGTCCGACTGGGAAGTCACGATTGCCCTGGCCAAGGCGCTGGGATATGAAATGCCGTACAAGCACCCATCCGAAATCATGGATGAAATCGCGGCGCTGACGCCGACCTTCCGTGGCGTCAGCTACGCCAAGCTGGACAAGCTGGGCAGCATCCAATGGCCATGTAATGACGCGGCGCCGGAAGGCACGCCTATCATGCACATCGACGAGTTTGTGCGCGGCAAGGGCAAGTTCATCAATACGCAATACATCGCTACCGATGAAAAGGTCACGCAGAAATTCCCATTGATCCTGACCACCGGCCGCATCCTGTCGCAATACAATGTCGGCGCCCAGACCCGGCGTACCGAGAATGTGCAGTGGCACGGCGAAGACCGGCTGGAAATCCATCCGCATGACGCCGAGGACCGCGGCATACGCGAAGACGACTGGGTCGGCATCGAATCGCGCGCAGGGCAGACCGTGTTGCGGGCGACGGTGACGGAACGGGTGCAGCCTGGCGTGGTGTACACCACCTTCCACTTCCCGGAATCGGGCGCGAACGTGATCACCACCGACAATTCCGACTGGGCCACCAATTGTCCGGAGTACAAGGTAACGGCAGTGCAGGTGATGCCGGTGGCGCAGCCGTCTGAATGGCAGCAGCAATACAGCCGTTTCAACCGCGAGCAGCTGGGGTTGCTGGCAGGCGAGGCTGCGCAGCTGGCCGATGCTGTAAGCAAATGAATTGATCCATGAAGGGAAAAAAATGAATCCAGGCAATCTTATAAAAATGGCGAACCAGATCGGCAGTTTCTTTGAAACCATGCCCGACAGGGAACAGGCGCAAAGCGATATCGCCAGCCATATCAAGCGCTTCTGGGAGCCGCGCATGCGGCGCTCCTTGCTGCAGTATGTGGACCAGCACGACGGCGCCGACCTGATGGAGATTGTGCTGGAGACCTTGCGTAGCCATCGTGCCGCGGTGCTCTGACGGGCAGCTGCGATTTTGTGGTTTTCCTTATATTAACTTGGAGTAAAGTTGGCTATCTGATAAACAAAAATAACCCAATCTGCTTGGGTTTTTGCTATAATGCCCACTGTACTAGTAATTCTCGGACTGCGCATAACGATTTATCCAAACGATCATCGCCCGGCCCACGTTCATGTAATCGGGCGCGGATGCGAGGCAGTGTTTAACTTGCATTGCCCGGATGGGCCAGCCGAATTGCGAGAGAATTATGAATTTTCCCAGAGAGAGCTGAACAAAATCGCCAGCGGGCTCAACGCCTGCCTGGCTGCTCTTTGCGACAAGTGGAGTCAGATACATGGACATTACTGATAAGGTTTTTGAAGCGGCCAACCAGCGCGCCGCCGCTACCAGGAAAACATTCCCCGCAGCGGTGGAGGTGCGTTATGACCGCCGCGTAGCGCGCATCGTCATTGCGCTTGCCTCCGGCCTGGAGCTGGCATTTTCTCCCAAGCACGTGCAAGGGCTGGAGCATGCGCATCCGGCCGAGCTTGCCGACGCCGAAATTACTCCTTCCGGCCTGGGAATTCATTTTCCGCAGCTGGACGCCGACTTGTACCTGCCGGCATTGCTTGAAGGTTTTCTCGGATCAAAACGCTGGATGGCGTCCGAGATCGGTAAAATGGGCGGCAAGGTATCCACTGAGGCGAAGGCCAAGGCCGCGCGCGAAAACGGCAAGCTGGGCGGGCGGCCCAGAAAAACAAAAGAATTGAAGGCTGCCTAAGATTTCAATTTGAAGCGGGTAAACGTTTCAATCAGCTGAGCGCCGTCGCTCATCAAAAAATTCTCGAAGGCGATTGCCACCGGCGGCAGCTGCTTGTGCTGGCGGTGCACCACGTACCAGTTCAGCATCGCCGGAAAACCCTGGACGTCCAGCACCACCAGGTTGCCGACCTGCAGCTCCAGGCTGATGGTATGGACCGACAGGAAGCTGATGCCCATGCCCGCAATCACCGCCTGCTTGATGGTCTCAAAGCTCTTGATCTCCATGGCCACATTGAGCTGCGCCAGGTGGTCGCCAAAACTCTCCTGCATGGAATTCCAGGTATCCGAGCCTCTTTCGCGCACGATGAACGGTTCGCGCATCAGGCGCGCCATCGGAATCCGTTTCTTGCCCGCCAGCGGATGCTGGGGCGAAGCCACGATGACGTAAGGGTGAGGCGCGAATGCACGCCGGATCATGCAGGGATCTTCCGGCGGCCTGACCATGATCGCCAGGTCGGTCTGGTTCTCCTGCAGGTTGCGCAGCAGCTCTTCGCGGTTATGCACGGTCAGCTTGAGGCTGACGTTTTCATGGCGGCGCTGGAACTCGGCCAGCAGGCGCGGAAAAAAATAATCGCCGGCGCTAATCACGGCAACATTCAACCTGCCGCCGGAGACGCCTTTCAGCTGCGCCATCGCATCTTCCGCTTCACGGAACTGCTGGATGATCATGCGTCCATGCCGCAGCATCTCCACGCCCGCGGCAGTCAGGTAGATTTTCTTTCCCAGCTGCTCGAACAAGGGCAGGCCTGCGTGTTCCTCAAGCTGCTTGACCTGCAGCGACACCGCCGGCTGCGTCAGGTGCAATTCTTCCGCCGCCCGCGAATAACTGAGATGGCGCGCCACGGTCTCGAAGGTTTTCAGCTGCCGCAATGTAGCGTTTTTCATTCTTGTCCCGTTTTTATAATAAGTATGTGCTAATGATTATGCACAAAAACTTTAACTATGACTAATGATTTATTTTCCCTATCATGGCTTCAAGTCTGGAGATAAACGCAGAGCAGATGTAGATGAATCCTGCAGATGAGTCCACCAGGTAATTCCGATCACTGAAGCGTGTATTTAGGAGGAAATGAATCATGGCTAGCATCACCATCGAGCGCACTTTTTTTGACCCTGCCGAAGAAACATCCCTGTTTGCCTACAACACTGCTTTCCACGAGCTGGGCTTGAGCTGGCACTGGGATTACGATACCTACCGTTCGCTGCTGGCCG
>NZ_JAQGLV010000234.1 GCF_028292705.1 Collimonas fungivorans
GCCTACGCGGATTGCGCGGCTGGCATAAAATGAAGGGATTGTAGTGAATCGCCGCCTGCCGATACGGATCCGCCATGAATGCACATAAACTGCTGACTACCCTGTTTGAATACAAAGCCTGGGCCAACGACACCTTGTTCTCGACGCTTGCCGCCTTGCCGCTGGAATCCCACGAACGTGAAAAACATGACGCGGCGCGTATCTTGAACCATGTCTACGTGGTGGACCGGATTTTCGAAGCCAACCTACAGCGCCAGCTGCACGATTACAAGGCATTGAACACCACGGCGACGCCGGCTCTGGCCGACCTGCGCGCGGCGGTCCGTGAAACCGACCGCTGGCTGCTGTCATATGCCGATACGATATCGGAAGCCGAACTGGCAGAGATTGTCGAGTTCACCTTCGTAGACGGTTCGGCAGGCCGCATGTCGCGCGGCGAGATGCTGACCCACCTGATCACGCACGGCAACTACCATCGCGGCGCCGTCGGCCGCATCCTGTCGCAGATCGGCGTGCCGCCGCAACGCGATACGCTCACGGTCTTTCTGCACCGGCCGGAACATCTCCGGGCCGATCCGATATAAGGGATCCGGCGGCTGCGTGTTGATGACGCAGGCCGCGAGTTTACGCTCAGCCTGATCTCAGAAATTCAGCTTGGCGTTGAGCGTGAACTCGCGGCCGGCGCCGATATTGACGAACGGCGTGCCGGTGCAGCAGCTGGCGGTGTAATACGTCGAATCGAAGATGTTCTTGATGTTGAACTGCCAGTCCACCGATTGACCGCCGACCAAAGTGTTCCAGGACACGAAAGCATCCATTACGCGGCCGTAGGGCAGGTGGTAAACCTTGCCGGTGCCGTCGCCCACCGGCAGGCTGCTGAACACGCGGGCGCCGGCGCCGGCCCTGATCCGGCCTTCAACCGGGCCGACGCGCGAGACGCCAAAGTCACGCGTCAGGTACAGCGACGCCGAATGCTTCGGCGTGTTCGGCAGGGGATTTCCCGCCAGCTTGGGATCGTCGGCGTAGCGCGCCTCGGTGTAGGCGTAGCTGCCGACCAGGCTCAGGTCCTGGCTGATGCGACCGTTGGCGTCAAACTCCAGGCCGCGCGACCTGGCTTTACCGGCGTTGCGGGTGTAGTTGATGCCGCCTATGGTTTCAGTGGTCTGGATGTTGCGCTTCTGGATATCGAATACCGCTACCGTGGCAGTCAGGTTTTCGGTTTCCAGCTTCGAGCCGATTTCGTAGCCCTTGGCCAGTTCCGGCGGCAACTCGCCTATCGGCGTCGCAATCGAGGTATTCGGCTTGAACGATTCGCTGTAGCTGGCGTACATGGACCAGTCGGGCGCCAGCTTGTACACCACACCGGCGCGCGGCGTGGCGCGCCCGGCGGCGACCTTGCTGCCGACCACGAAGGGACGGCCCTTGCCGGTCAACTCATTGAAATATTCATAGCGCGCGCCGGCCAGCAAGATCCAGCGATCATTCAAGTGGATTGAATCCTGCACAAACACGCCGCGCGAAATCAGTTTGTCGGTCTGGTCGCTGTCGGCCGGGCTGATCTTGCTGCCGGCCGGCGTCAGCTGGCCGTAGACTGGATCGTAGATGTTGAACTGGGTGTTGCTCGGGCCGCGGTAGAGGTCGCCCAGCACCCGGTAGTTGCGCATGTAGTCGACGCCGCCGACGATGTCGTGGCGGATATCGCCCCAATTGAATTTGCCTTCCAGGTTCAGGGTCAGCGTATGCGCCGACTGCACGCCGTTCTGGGTGGAGTCGACGCGGCGGGTGGCGATGCCGGTGGCGTAGTTGACCGACAATACTCGCGCCTGCCAGTCGTTGTAGTAGCTGCGGCTGAAGCCGTAGCCGCCGTGCAGGGTCCAGTCGGCGTTGAGTTTGTGGTCGAAGCGCAGGTTGACGGCATCGGAACGGCCGGCCGAGACATTGTAGGCTTCGTCGAAGCGGCGGTCCGCAGGTACCGCAACCGGATTGCCGGTGCGCGTATCGATGACGGTGCCGCGGTCGATAGGCACCGAATAATTCATGTGTTCGTAGGCGAACGACAGCGTGGTGTCGCGGCCATACCAGGCCAGCGACGGCGCCACTACCGATTGCGTGGTTTCGCCGAAATTGCGCCAGTAATTGCTGCGCTGGTGGTCGGCGATCAGCCGGTAAGCCAGCCCGGAATCGCCGATCGGTCCGGTCAGGTCGATCTGTTCGCTGACGCCGCCATAGCTGGTGGTGCCGAGCGTGACCGAGCGCTGGTTTTCCAGCAGCGGTTTTTTGCTGATGACGTTGACCACGCCGCCCGGGTCCATGCTGCCGTAGAGCATGGACGACGGCCCTTTCAGCACTTCGATGCGTTCCGTGGTCGGCGTGAAATTGCGCGGCTGCACCGACAGCATGCCATCGCGCAGCATGGAATTGTCGCGGTTGTCGCCGAAGCCGCGCTTGATGATCGCATCCAGCGTGCCGCCCAGCGTATTGCCCATGTGGACGCCGGATACGGTATCCAGCGATTCCGCCAGGCTGCTCGGCTGGCGGTCTTGCAGGAACTGCGAGGTGACGACGCTGATCGCCTGCGGCACGTCAACCAGCGCAGCGTCGCTGCGGCTGCCGACGGACGCGCGCTTTGCCTGGTAGCCCTTTTCCGCCGCATCTTCCCGGTTGGCCTTGACGGATACCGTAGGCAGTACATTTTCACTGGCTGCCGCATCGGCATTTGCCTGCGTTTGCACATCGGCCGCGATGGCGCCATGCGTCAGCACGACCGAACATATTCCTATTAGTTGCTTTTTCAAAACTTTATCCTCGCCTGGCCATTTATTTTTAATAATAGGCGATATTATAAATGATAATCATTCTTGATTGGTGCGGTGAAAACATTTCCCGTGCTGCCGCTGACGCTTATCCGGCTTGCTTCTGCAGCCGGAAACGAAAGCGCGATTTGCCGCTCTCAGCGAGACACAAAATAGCTCTGTAGAATTAGCGGATGCAAGTCCCGCCGTCCCGCCGGCAAAACAAAATTCTCAAAGAGACCATCGTTAAAAGGAATATGTCAGTCATGAGTTATCACGCATCAAGCAAGCGCTACGACGAAATGCAGTACCGGTTCTGCGGCCGCAGCGGCCTCAAGTTGCCATTGTTGTCGATGGGACTCTGGCACAACTTCGGCGACACCACCTCGCTGACGCGCCAGCGGGAAATGGTGCACACCGCGTTCGACCTCGGCATCACCCATTTCGACCTGGCCAACAATTACGGGCCGCCGTACGGCAGCGCCGAAACCAATTTCGGCCGCATCCTGAAGGAAGACCTGCGGCCTTACCGCGACGAGCTGATCATCTCGACCAAGGCCGGCTGGGACATGTGGCCGGGTCCTTACGGACAAGGCGGCGGCTCGCGCAAATATGTGCTGGCCAGCCTCGACCAGAGCCTGCAGCGCATGGACCTGGATTATGTCGATATCTTTTATTCGCACCGCTTCGATCCGGAAACGCCGCTGGAAGAAACCATGAGCGCACTCGCGACCGCCGTGCAGCAGGGCAAGGCGCTGTATGTCGGCGTCTCGTCCTACTCGCCGGCCAAGACCGCGGAAGCCGCCAAGCTGCTGCGCGACTGGAAAGTGCCGTGCCTGATCCACCAGCCGTCCTACAACATGTTCAACCGCTGGATTGAAGATGGCTTGCTGGATACGCTGGAACAGGAAGGCATGGGCTGCATTTCTTTCACCGCGCTGGCGCAGGGACTGCTGAGTGACAAGTACCTGAACGGCGTGCCGCAGGATTCGCGCATCAACCGCGAAGGCGGCGGCTCATTGCAGCAAGCCCACCTGAGCCCGGAAAACCTGGCGCGGGTGCGGGCCCTCAACGAGATTGCCAAGACCCGCGGCCAGAGCCTGGCGCAGATGGCGCTGGCCTGGGTATTGCGTGATCCGCGCGTGACCACTACCTTGATCGGCGCCAGCAGCCCGGCCCAGATCCGGGAAAACGTGGCCGCCTTGCAGCGCCTGGATTTTACGAAAGAAGAGCTGGCTGCCATCGATGAGCAGGCCAAGGAAGGCGGCATCAACCTGTGGGAACGTTCGATAAAAGAACTGGCGCCGTGATGCCACGCGTTTGAGAACTGCCATCTTGCAGATATAAAAACGGGCGCCTGGGGCGCCCGTTTTTTCTTCTCCCCCTGATGCTTCGCCGCTAAATGAAAGCTGCCGCCTGCTGCATTGGCGCCGCCAGCAGGGCAGCCGGAACCTGGCTCGGCTGCCGGCGCTCGGTGCTGGGCGCAACGCTGAATACTTCACGATAGGTCTTGCTGAAATGGCAGGCGGACTGGAAGCCGCAAGCCACGGTAATGCTGAGTATCGACATGTCGGTCTGGCGCAGCAGCTCGCGGGCTTTGCGCAGGCGCAGCGTCAGGTAGTAATGGGTGGGCGACATGCCCATGTGTTCCTTGAACATGCGCTGCAGCTGGCGCGGCGACGAGTTAGACAACTGCGCCAGTTCATCCAGCGACAGCGGCTCCTCGATATTGGCTTCCATCAGCGACACCACTTCCACCATGGCCGGCCGCGCCGACGTCATGCGCACCGTCAGCGGCACCCGCTGCTGGTCCTTGTGGTCACGTACATGCTCCAGGATGAATTGATCGGCGATCGCTGCAATCGTGGTCTTTCCGACCTGGCTCGAAATCAGGTTCAGCATCAGGTCCAGCGGGGCGATGCCGCCGGTGCAGGTAATGCGGTCGCGGTCGATCACAAACAGGTCGGGTGCAAAGGAAATCGCGGGATAGGCGCGCTTCAGGCTCGACAGGTTTTCCCAATGGGTGGCGCAGGTGTAGCCATCCAGCAGGCCGGCCTTGGCCAGGGCGAAGGCGCCGGTGCACAGGCTGCCCAAGGTCACGTCCTGGGTCGCCAGGTATTGCAGCAAATCCAAAGTGGCGGGGTTGACCGCGGCGTCGATATCGGTGCCGCCGCAGACGAACACGACATCGGCGGCCGGGCATTCGTCGGCGCGGATGGTGGTCACGGAAAGGCCGTTGCTGGCCGTTACGGCGCCGCCCTCTGGGCTGACCACGGACCAGCGGTACAGGATGGTTCCTTCCAGGTAGTTTGCCATCCTCAGTACCTCGATGGCGTTTGAAAACGCCAGCATCGTGAAGTTGTTGAGCGGCATGAAAGCAAAATGGGTGAAAGAAGTACTGCTTTTAGACATGACCTGCTCCGTTGGCAAACATCAGCGATGGACAATGTAACGTTGAAACGACTGAACAACAAATGCTTTCGGTTGTGCGTCGCAATAAGCATGCCAAGCCGACCAGATGACTTATTTTCAACGCTTTTTCAACGCTTGCAGCGGGTAGGAAAGAGGAAAAAGGACGCTATCCGCAGCGGGGAAATTCCGTTTCCCAGCCCCTGCCGGAGTCCGGTTTCATAGGCTGTGCAGGCGCAAAAAAAATAATGCCGGCAATCCCGCTTTTTGTGCACGTGATCCATTTCGGCGCAAGCGGCCGCCCAGGCGCGCTCTGTGGCCGCCAGGCCGCCGGAAAACGGCGCTTGGCTAAAAGTGACAGCGATGTCGCAAATTGAAAGGTTCCCGTCAGATCAAGTCAATAGCGGGGAAGGGGCTGGGACAAAATGGTGTCAACCAACGGACCACTCACGACATCCTCTCTTTCCCGGACATATACAAATGACACTTCCCGCATTTTCCCAGTCGCTGGCCGAACGCGACGCCGCTGTCAAACAAGCCATCGGCCTTGAACTGGAGCGCCAGCAAAACCAGATCGAGATGATCGCTTCGGAAAACATCGTTTCGCGCGCCGTGCTGGAAGCGCAGGGTTCTGTATTGACTAATAAATACGCAGAAGGCTATCCGGGCAAGCGTTATTACGGCGGCTGCGAATTCGTCGACCAGGTGGAAACCCTGGCGCTGGACCGGGTCAAGCAACTGTTCGGCGCCAAATACGCCAATGTGCAGCCGCATTCCGGCGCCCAGGCCAACGGCGCGGTCATGCTGGCGCTGGTCAAGCCGGGCGACACGGTATTGGGCATGTCGCTCGACGCCGGCGGCCACCTGACGCACGGCGCACGGCCGGCGATGTCGGGCAAATGGTTCAACGCCGTGCAATACGGCGTCAACCGCGATACTTATCTGATCGACTACGACGAAGTGGAAGCGCTGGCCAAACAGCACAAGCCGCGCCTGATCATCGCCGGTTATTCGGCTTATCCGCGCCAGCTCGATTTCGCCCGTTTCCGCGCCATTGCCGACAGCGTCGATGCATTGCTGATGGTCGACATGGCGCATATCGCCGGGCTGGTGGCTACTGGCCATCACCCAAGCCCGGTGCCGCATGCGCATGTGGTCACTTCGACCACCCACAAGACTTTACGCGGTCCGCGCGGCGGCTTTGTGCTGACCAATGACGAAGACATCGCCAAGAAAATCAATTCCGCGGTGTTCCCTGGCTTGCAGGGCGGTCCCCTGATGCACGTCATCGCCGGCAAGGCAGTCGCTTTCGGCGAGGCGCTGGAGCCGGAGTTCAAGCAATACATCGCCAACGTGGTGGCCAACGCCAAGGCGCTGGGCGAAGTGCTGCTGGCCGGCGGCGTCGACCTGGTGACCGGCGGCACCGAAAACCATCTGCTGCTGGTCGACCTGCGGCCCAAGGGCTTGAAGGGCACGCAAGTGGAACATGCTCTGGAACGCGCCGGCATTACCTGCAACAAGAACGGCATCCCGTTCGATACCGAAAAGCCGACCGTCACCTCCGGCATCCGACTCGGCACGCCGGCCGGCACTGCGCGCGGCTTCGGCATCGAGGAATTCCGCACCGTCGGCCGCCTGACTGTCGAGATCTTCGATGCGCTGGCGAACAAGCCCGAGGGCGACGCCGAAGTCGAGCAGCGGGTATTGGCTGAAGTGCGCGCGCTGTGCAAGCGTTTTCCTATCTATTAAACCGACATGGAGCACGGCATGAGCAACCTGCATCAGCAAAGCCTGGTCATCGACGGCCTCAACATCTCCAAGTGGGAGCGGCCGGTATTCGAAGACATGAAGAAGGGCGGCCTGAGCGCCGTCAACTGCACCATCTCGGTCTGGGAAAATTTCCAGGGCACGGTCGGCAATGTGGTCGACATGAAGAATCTGATCCGCGACAACGCCGACTTGCTGACGCTGGTGCGCGGCGTCGAAGACATCAAGCGTGCGAAAAAGGAAGGCCTCACTGGCGTCATCCTGGGTTTCCAGAACGCCCACGCGTTTGAAGACAACCTCGGTTACATCGAAGTATTCGCGGAGCTGGGCGTGCGCGTGGTGCAGCTTTGCTACAACACCCAGAACCTGATCGGCACCGGCTGCTATGAACGCGACGGCGGCTTGTCCGGCTTCGGCCGCGAAGTGATCGAAGAAATGAACCGGGTCGGCATCATGGTCGATCTGTCGCATGTCGGCGGCAACACCTCGACCGAAGCGATCCTGGCCTCGAAGAAACCGGTCTGTTATTCGCATTGCCTGCCGTCCGGCCTGAAACAGCATCCGCGCAACAAGAGCGACGAACAGCTGAAATTCATCGCCGACCATGGCGGCTTCATCGGCGTCACCATGTTCCCGCCTTTCCTCAAGCGCGGCAGCAGCGCCAATGTCGACGACTACGTGGAAGCCTTCGACTACATCATCAACCTGGTCGGCGACGACTGCGTTGGCATCGGCACCGATTTCACCCAGGGTTACGGCAAGCCCTTCTTCGAATGGCTGACGCACGACAAGGGCCGCCATCGCCGCCTGACCGATTTCGGCACTGTGATCAATCCGGAAGGTTTCCGCACCATAGGCGATTTCCCCAACCTGACCACAGCGATGGAGCGCGCCGGCTGGAAAGAGAGTCGCATCCGCAAGGTGCTGGGCGAGAACTGGCTGCGGGTGTTCGGCGAAGTCTGGACCGCTTGAGCACGATACAACATACCGAGGAGTAGCAATGCAACCCCAATTGCCGATTGAAGTCGACGCCGCCACAGGCGTCTGGACTACCGACAAACTGCCGATGCTGTATGTGCCGCGCCATTTCTTCACCAACAACCATACCGCGGTGGAAGCGGCGCTGGGACGTGACGAATATGCACAGATCCTGTACCAGGCCGGCCACAAATCCGCCTATTTCTGGTGCGAGAAAGAAGCCAAGCAACACGGCATGTCCGGCCTGGATGTCTACCAGCATTACCTGAAGCGCCTGTCGCAGCGCGGCTGGGGCTTGTTTTCTTTTTCTGAGGTGGACGCGGCCAAGGCCAGCGCCAGCATCAAGCTGCTCAATTCATCGTTCGTGCTGCAGCAGCCGGAAGCGCACGGCAAGCTGTGCTACATGTTCGCCGGCTGGTTCGCCGGCGCCATGGACTGGGTCTCCGATACCACCGGCAATCCGCTGCGCTCGACCTGCAGCGAAACCCAGTGCGGCGGCGAAGGCCACGACCATTGCGTGTTTACAGTCACGGCTACAGTCACGGCAGTTGCTGCTTAGGGATAGAGACAGACCATGCGTTATCCGACTTTGTTTTCGCCG
The DNA here is from genome assembly GCF_028292705.1 of Collimonas fungivorans. Classification (GTDB taxonomy): domain Bacteria; phylum Pseudomonadota; class Gammaproteobacteria; order Burkholderiales; family Burkholderiaceae_D; genus Collimonas; species Collimonas fungivorans_B. The sequence continues at coordinate 8,548 of NZ_JAQGLV010000234.1, forward strand.
TTGACCCTGAACCAGGTAACCCTGCGCAATCGGGTGGTGAGCACTGCCCACGCAGAGGTATACGCGGAGGCAGGCGGCTTGCCGGGCGAACGCTATATACGGTATTACGAAGAAAAGGCCAAGGGCGGCCTGGGCCTGGCGATTTGCGGCGGTTCCAGCACGGTGTCCATCGACAGTCCGCAAGGCTGGTGGAAATCGGTCAACCTGACTACCGACAAGGTGATCGAGCCGTTGTCGCGGCTGGCGGAAGCCATGCACCGGCATGGCGCCAAGATCATGATCCAGGCTACCCACATGGGGCGCCGCACGGCATGGCATGGCGAGAACTGGCCGCACCTGGTCAGCCCTTCGGGAATACGCGAGCCGGTCCATCGCGGCAACGCCAAGATCATCGAAATTGAAGAAATCCGCCGTATCGTCGCTGACTTTGCCGCCGCTGCCAAAAGGGTCAAGCAGGCCGGCATGGACGGCATCGAGATTTCCGCTGCCCACCAGCAGTTGATCGACCAGTTCTGGAGTCCGCGCGTCAACCAGCGCACCGACGAATACGGCGGCAGCCTGGAAAACCGCATGCGCTTCGGTATCGAAGTGCTGACAGCGGTGCGGGAAGCGGTCGGCAGCGATTTCTGCGTCGGCCTGCGCATGTGCGGCGATGAATTCCATGAAGACGGCATCGACCACGAAACCGCCAAGGAAATCGCGCAAGCGATGTCAGGTAGCGGTTTGATCGACTTCCTGAGCGTGGTCGGCTCTGGCGCCGATACCCACAATACGTTGGCCAACTGCATGCCGCCGATGGCCTTGCCGCCGGAACCGTTCGTGCACCTGGCGGCCGGCATCAAGGCGGTGTCCAAGGTGCCGGTGATGCACGCGCAAAGCATACGCGACGCCGGCCAGGCGGAACGTATACTGTCCTCCGGCATGGTCGACCTGGTTGGCATGACGCGCGCGCAGATCGCCGATCCGCACATGGTGATCAAGATCCGCGATGGCCGCGAAGACGAAATCAAGCAATGTGTGGGCGCCAACTACTGCATCGACCGCCAGTACAACGGACTCGACGTGCTGTGCGTGCAGAACGCCGCGACCTCGCGCGAACAAAGCATGCCGCATCAGATCGTCAAAAGCCGCGGGCCGAAACGCAAGGTGGTGGTGGTCGGCGCCGGCCCGGCCGGGCTGGAAGCGGCGCGGGTGGCGCGTGAGCGCGGCCACGAGGTGGTGCTGTTCGAACGCAGCGATGTGGTCGGCGGCCAGATCAACCTGGCGGCCAAGGCGCCGCAACGCGAGCAGATGGCCGGCATCGTGCGCTGGTTCGACATGGAAACCAAGCGCCTCGGCGTCGACCGCCGGCTGGGCGTGAATGCCGACGAAGCGATGATCATGGCCGAACAGCCGGATATCGTGGTGCTGGCGACCGGCGGCAGCAACTACACCAGCCAGGTCGCGGCCTGGGGCATCGCCGAGGGTTTGTCGGTCAGTTCCTGGGATATTTTGCAGGGACGCGTAGCGCCTGGCAAGAACGTGCTGGTGTACGACGGCATCAGCACCCACGCCGGTTTCGGCGTTGCCGATTTCCTGGCCAGCCGCGGCAGCCTGGTGGAAATCGTCACGCCCGATGTCAAGATCGCCGACGATACCGGCGGCACCACTTTCCCGATTTTCTATCGCCGCCTGTATGCGCAAGGCGTGATCCCGACGCCGAATTACTGGCTGGACCGGGTCTACGCCGAAGGCGACAAGAAAGTCGCAGTGCTGCGCAATGAATACACCGAAGTGCAGGAAGAGCGGGTGGTTGACCAGGTCGTGATTGAAAACGGCATCCTGCCCAACGATCATTTGTACTGGTCGCTCAAGCCGCAATCGCTCAACCGCGGCCAGATCGACGTCAACAAGCTGTTCGCCGCCGAGCCGCAGCCGGCGCTGGCGGAAACCCTGGGCGACGGCCGTTTCCTGCTGTTCCGGGTCGGCGACTGCATCTCCATGCATAACATTCATGCGGCAATCTATGATTCGCTGCGCCTGTGCAAAGATTTCTGACCATGGACGCTTCGGCCTCTTCGTTGAATCACCTCATCACCGTCCTGTTCTGGCTGTCGGCTGCGGGACTGTCTGTCGGCCTGGCGCGGCGGGCTGCCCTGTGGCGCGCCGGCCGCGAGGCTTCGGTATCGTGGCTGGGCCTGCTGGCGATTCCAAAACGCTATTTCGTCGACCTGCACCATGTGGTGGCGCGCGATCCCTACATCGCCCGCACCCACGTGGCGAC
>NZ_JAQGLV010000238.1 GCF_028292705.1 Collimonas fungivorans
TTTTAATTATTGCCTATTTTTCTGAATAATAAAAAGGATGATAATGCGCAAAAGCAGATCGTATTGATACGACGCCAACTTCTCCGGAGACCTGCATGGCGATTGCGACAAACAGTAGTCCGATAGACATTCCCGCCCTGATCGACCGCAGCCGCATCGGCGGCTTCCAGATCGTCATGCTGGCCCTGTGCGCCATCTGCCTGATCATCGACGGTTTCGACGTCCAGGCCATGGGCTATGTGGCGCCCGCGATCATCCAGGAATGGGGCATCGCCAAGGCCAACCTCGGGCCGGTATTCGGCGCCGGCCTGTTCGGCATGCTGCTCGGTTCACTGGCGTTCAGCATCTTGGCCGACCGCATCGGCCGCCGTCCGGTGCTGATCGCCGCCACCTTGTTCTTCGCCGCATGCATGCTGCTGACGCCGCTGGCCGCGAGCGTCGAGCAACTGATCGCCTTGCGCTTCATTACCGGGCTCGGGCTGGGGGCGATCATGCCGAATGCGATGGCGCTGGCCGGCGAATACAGCCCGGTGCGCAAGCGCGTCACCCTGATGATGCTGGTGTCCTGCGGCTTTACCCTGGGCGCGGTGCTGGGCGGCTTGCTGTCGGCGGCGCTGATCCCGCGTTTTGGCTGGCAGTCGGTATTCCATGTCGGCGGCGTGGTGCCGCTGGTGATCGGCGTACTGATGATTTTCCTGCTGCCGGAATCGATGCAGTTTCTGGTCTTGCGCGGCAAGCGGCTGGAGCAAGTCGGCAAGTGGCTGCGCCGTATCGATCCCGCGGTCGTGATCGGCCAGGACACCCGCTACGTGGTCAACGAAAAAGCTGGCAAGGGCGCGCCTATGCTGCAGCTGTTCCAGGAGGGCCGGGCCAAGGTCACGATCCTGCTGTGGATCATCAATTTCATGAACCTGGTCAACCTGTATTTCCTGTCGAACTGGCTGCCGACGATTGCCAAGGATGCCGGCCTGTCGACCGCCACCGCGGTAATGGCTGGCACCACCCTGCAGATAGGTGGCACGCTTGGCACCCTGATCATGGGCCAGCTGATCGACCGCTCCGGTTTCCGCCGCGTGCTGATCCCGGTGTTCCTGGTCGCCGGCCTGGCGGTGTTCCTGATCGGCCGCCCCGAGATTTCACTGCTGTTCCTGTTTGCCAGCATCTTCGTCGCCGGCTTCTGCATCGTCGGTGGCCAGCCGGCGGTCAATGCGCTGGCGGGCACTTATTACCCGACCACCTTGCGCTCCACCGGCATCGGCTGGAGCCTGGGCGTCGGCCGCATCGGTTCCATCGTCGGCCCGGTGCTGGGCGGCGAATTGATCCGCCTGAACTGGCCCAACAGCACCATCTTCATCGTGCTGGCGGTGCCGGCGCTGGTATCGGCCGTGATGCTGATGTTGATGCAGGAAACTTCTCACCGCAGCAAAGCGCAAGCCGTCGTTGCGCATTAAGATACTTGAACCAAGGATAAAACCCATGGAAAACACGTTCCTTTACCAATCGGGATTCTGCAACGACTTCGCCAGCGAAGCGTTGCCCGGCGCCTTGCCGGCCACCCAGAACTCGCCGCAGAAAGCGCCTTACGGCCTGTACGCGGAACAGTTGTCCGGCACCGCATTCACCGCGCCGCGCGCGCACAACCGGCGCTCCTGGCTGTACCGCATCCGCCCGGGCGCGATGCACCACGCCTTTGAAAAGATGCGGCAGCCTTTGCTGGCCAGCGGCCCGTTCACCCAGGTCGATACGCCGCCCGACCAGCTGCGCTGGAATCCGTTGCCGATGCCGGCCGACGGCCAGGCTGTCGATTTCATCGATGGCATCGTCACGTTCGCCGGCAACGGCGATGCGGCCGTCCAGGCCGGGATGGCGATCCACCTGTATGCTGCGAACCGTTCCATGCACGACCGTTTTTTTTACGATGCCGACGGCGAACTGCTGATCGTGCCGCAGCAGGGACGCCTGCTGGCCCGGACCGAACTCGGCGTGCTGGAAGTCAAGCCGGGCGAAATCGTGGTGATCCCGCGCGGCATGCGTTTCCGCATCGAACTGCCGGACGGCAGCGCGCGCGGTTATATCTGCGAGAACTATGGCGCGGCTTTCCAGCTGCCGGAGCTGGGGCCGATCGGTTCCAACGGCCTGGCCAATGCGCGCGATTTCCAGGCGCCGGTAGCGGCTTATGAAGACCGGGAAGGCGAGTTCCAGCTGCTGGCCAAGTTCGGCGGGAAGTTATGGGCCGCGCGCATCGGCCATTCGCCGCTGGACGTGGTGGCCTGGCACGGCAACTACGCGCCGTACAAATACGACCTGAGCCTGTTCAACACCATCAACACGGTCAGCTTCGATCACCCCGATCCGTCCATCTTCACGGTGCTGACTTCGCCCTCGGATACCCACGGCACCGCAAATGTCGATTTCGTGATTTTCCCGCCGCGCTGGATGGTGGCCGAACACACCTTCCGTCCGCCATGGTTCCACCGCAACGTCATGAGCGAATACATGGGCCTGATCCACGGCGCCTACGACGCCAAGGCCGACGGCTTCACGCCAGGCGGCGGCAGCCTGCATAATTGCATGAGCGGCCACGGCCCGGATGCGGCGACTTTCGACAAGGCATCCAGCGCGACATTGGCGCCGCACCGCATCGACAATACAATGGCCTTCATGTTTGAAAGCCGCTATGTGATCCATCCGACGCCTTATGCACTGGCGACGCCGCTGCTGCAGAAAGACTACCTGCAATGCTGGCACGGCCTGCAAAAGCATTTCAACGGTCAACCTTCATGAAAACAGACACCATGCAAACCAACGATCCCGCGCTGAAATCATTTATCCCGACTCCGGCGGAGTCGCATTTCCCTATCCAGAACTTACCGTTTGGCGTGTTCAGCGATGCAGCCAATTCAGCTCCGCGTGTCGGCGTTGCAATCGGCGACCAGATCCTGGACCTGGCCGCACTGGCCGAAGCCGGTTTGCTCAGTGTCAACGCAGAAGTATTTCGCAAGGCCAGCCTGAACCCGTTCATCGCACTGGGCCGTCCAATCTGGCGCAGCACCCGCGCCGCCGTCAGCGAACTGCTGCGCGACGACAACCTGCAGCTGCGCGACAACCAGGGCCTGCGCGCCAAGGCATTCATCGCCCAGGACCAGGCAACGATGCACCTGCCGCTGGACATTCCCGGCTACACCGATTTCTATTCGTCGAAAGAACACGCCACCAACGTCGGCTCCATGTTCCGCGACCCGGCCAATGCACTATTGCCGAACTGGCTGCACATCCCGATCGGCT
>NZ_JAQGLV010000242.1 GCF_028292705.1 Collimonas fungivorans
ATTCGGATGGCGATGCCGGATGCGTGTGTATTGGCGAAGAAGGGCAAAACGGCGGCGCCACTCTTTCATGCAGCATGGCGCTGCCGTTGGCCTTGATCCTGACCAGGGTCGAAGCGCGCGTGCCGTAATCGGGCGACTGGATGAATACCGCCGACAGCACGCGTTCCAGTTCGATGCCGACGCCGGTCGACGGCAGTCGGCAATCGCCCGAGCGGGTGGTATCGCTCAGCATGTCGAAGAAACAGGCGTCGGGTGCGCCCTGGCACAGCAGGCTGGCAAACTGCGCCTTGGTGCGCACCACCTTGGGCCAGCAGCCGTCCAGCGAGGCGTTCGACAAGCCGTAGATGCCGGCGGGCAGGGGCTGGCCGTTGCGCGCGTCTTCCTGGTGCTTGTTCGAATACCAGATCAAGTCCTTGCCGTCGCCGACCAGCAGGTTGAAGCCGTTATATTTGGCGGCGTCGCCGGAAATTTCCGCGACGTATTCGGCCGCCGTCTTTTGGCCGCCCAGGAAATCCGACACCAGCGTACCGCGGGTGGGCGCATCGGTGCGCCGTTCCGCCGGCGCTCGCACATTGGTGATGGCGGCAAAGCGGCCGCCGCGGGTGATGCCGATCCAGGTGCCGCCATCCTGCAGGTCGCGTCCGGCGTAGATGCCGGGACGGTCTTCCCACCAGCCGGCCGGCGCGGTCGGGCGCGCATAGAACTCATCGCGGTTGGCGGCGGCTATCAGAGGGGAGCCAGGAATCACTTGCCACGCAAAAACGATCAAGCACATGATGAAATATTCACAAAAAATTCCGTATGACGGGGACCATCGATCAAGGCGGCGAGGCCATGCTCGGCAACCGCCTGATCGATGATTTTCTCAAAATCCGGCGGCACCGAAGAATACACCTCCATCCAGGTGTGATGTTCATCCTTGATTTCGGGGCTGCGCTTGAGGGCGGTGGCGACCTGGTATTGCAGCGACAGCCCGGCCTGCATTTTCGCCGCTGCCTGGTCGAACTGCTGGGCGTTGCCGGCGGCCACGCGGTAATAGATGTAGAGATCGGAGCTCATCTTGCGCTTACGCCGACAGCTCAGCGTCGGTGACGTCGACGATGGAATAGGGCAGTGCCTGGAACTGCAGTTGCGGGCCAGCGGTCGAACCCAGGTGCACCGTGCCGTTCTCCAGCGCGGCCAGCTTGATCTCCAGCAGGCAGCGGCTGCTGCCGGCGCTGTCGGCTTCGGCATTGACGATCATGCCGCAGGGCTGGTCCGGATCGGCGCTGGAAAAGACTTCGGCGCCGGCGGCGATGCCGGTGGCGGCGACGCTGGCCAGCACCGCACGGCGCTTGAGCTTGCCCAGGTACTGGCTGCGGGCGACGATTTCCTGCCCTGGATAACAGCCTTTCTTGAAATTGACGCCGCCGATCACTTCAAAATTGATCATTTGCGGCACAAACTGTTCCTGTGTCGGCAAGGTGATTTGCGGTACGCCGGCAAGGATGTCGCCCAGGCGCCAGGCTGACGCCGCCACCGGCTGCAGGCTCTTGCCCAGTTGCGGCCAGGCGGCGATGGCCTGCTCGGGACTGGTGATCCATTGGTAACGCGGGGTCGAATCGGCGTCGGCGACGCGGATCAGGGTGCCGTGTTCATTGTTGACCTTGGCATAGGGTTCTGCCGGCAGGGTTGGGAACCAGGGCGCCAGCGCGGCGCCGGCGGCATTGCCGGCCAGGCCGAGGATGATTTGCGCATCGGACACATCGGCCGGCTTGGCTTTGGCGCGCATGACAAACATCTGCAGGCGCTTCTGGATCGCCGCCTGCAGGCTGCGCGGCAATTGCAGCAGGATGCTGTCGCCGCTCTTCCATATCAGGACGGTTGCCAGCAAGCGTCCTTTCGGCGAACAGTAGCCGGCCAGCCGGGCTTGTCCGGCAGCCAGGTTCTGGACATCGTTGGTGAGCTGGGTATGCAGGAAGCTGGCGGCGTCTTCCCCGGTGAATGCGATCAGGCCGAGATCGGTCAGCGGCGCAACAAAAGACGCACCAGCGGAGGCCGTCGCGGGCAGCGCATCGAACGATTGCTGTTGTGCAAAATCCAGCCAGGTACTTGTTATTTCATTCATAAATTGTAGACATTCCCGAAACAGCGATTATCATATTGGGTTGATTATAGAGATGTCGCAAAAAATGCGTTGGAATCGGCCGTTTTTGCGGGATGCATGAAAACCAATCGGAGCGGACCGGTCTTGTTTAAAAAACTATTGTTGAGCGTGATCTTGTTGGGCGGCGCGGCCGCCGGCGGCGTGGCTTACTGGGCGCAGCAGCCGATTTTCGAAGACGGCCCGGTGCGGCCGTTCACAATCAAGCCAGGCAGCACCTTGGCCAGTTCGGCGCAGCAGATCGACGAAGCCGGAGTCGGCGTCAATCCCCAGCTGCTGGAATTGCTGGCGCGGGTGACCGACAAGGGCAGCAAGCTGAAAGCCGGCAGCTATGAACTGAAACCGGGCGCCACGCCGCTGCGTTTGCTGACGCAGCTGGTGCGCGGCGAGTTTGCGCAGGAATCGCTGACCGTGATCGAAGGCTGGACTTTCCGCCAGATGCGCCAGGCGGTGGCGGCGCAGCCGGCGCTGAAACACGATACCGCAGCGCTGTCGGACGCCGAACTGCTGGCAAAAATCACGCCCGACTACGCGATGCCGGAAGGCCTGTTCTTTCCCGATACCTATCTGTTCGCCAAAGGATCGAGCGACCTCCAGGTGTACAAGCAGGCGCACAGCCTGCTGATCAAGCGCCTGACCCAGGGCTGGGAGGGGCGCGACGCCACATTGCCGTACAAGACGCCATATGAAGCCCTGATCATGGCCTCGATCGTGGAAAAAGAGACCGGCAAGCGCGCCGACCGCAGCACGATTGCCGGCGTGTTCATCAACCGCCTCAAGATCGGCATGCTGCTGCAGACCGACCCGACCGTGATCTACGGCATGGGCGATCAGTATCAAGGCAGCATCCGCAAGCGCGACCTGACCACCGACACGCCTTACAACACCTATACCCGCGCCGGCCTGCCGCCGACGCCGATCGCCTTGCCCGGCGCGGAATCGATCAGCGCGGCCATGCATCCGGCGCAGACCGACGCCCTGTATTTTGTCGCACGCGGCGACGGCAGCAGCCATTTCTCCAACAACCTGGGCGAACATAACCAGGCAGTTAATCAATATCAGCGATAATCATCACATTCGGCAACACATGCCGGTTTGCACCGCACCGGCGATCCAACAGATAAGGCAATGGCAAAATTCATCACATTTGAAGGCATAGACGGCGCCGGCAAGTCGACCCACATCGGATTTGTCGCCGACTTGCTGCGTGCACAGGGCCGGCAGGTGGTCACCACCCGCGAGCCGGGCGGCACCGCGCTGGGCGAAGCGCTGCGCGAAGTATTGCTGCATCAGAAAATGCACCTGGAAACCGAGGCGATGCTGATGTTCGCCGCCCGCCGCGAACACCT
>NZ_JAQGLV010000251.1 GCF_028292705.1 Collimonas fungivorans
TCCAGCGCGACCGTGTTGGATTCGTAGGGAACCAGGCGCGGAACGAAGCCGACGCCGTATTTGTCGGTGTGGCCGACCTTGATATTGTTGGCGTAGATATCGATAGGTTGTTCCACTGGCACCTCCACCATGGCGAAACTCTGGTCCAGCCAGCGCGTGGCGCGTACGTGGCCGCCGAGCAGGGCGATGCCGCCGCGCGCTTCCATCTGCAGATTGTTTTGCCCGTCCACGCGATTGGCGTTGAGCATGTATTCGCCGGTGGTGCCGATGTAATTGGCGCCTATGTCTTCACCGCCGTTGTCGAACAAGGCCTTGCGCGCGCGGTAGCCCCAGCCGCCTTCCTGCGGCGCGGTCTGCTGGTATTCGGTGCTGAAGTATTTGCTGCCTTGCTGGCCGCTGGCCACCACCTGCAGGAAACTCTGATGTTCCAGCGGCATGACCCAGACCAGGTTGGCCGACAGCTGGCGATCCTGCGTCAGCGATTTCAGCAGGCCGATGCTGATGCTGCCGTTCTGGCGCAAGTTGAAATTGAGGCCGGCATTGATTGCGCGCACATTGTCCTGGCCGCGGTTGACCTGGCTCAGGTAGCCGATCGCCGCATTGGTGCGCCCGCCCAGCGAGACATTGGCCTGCGCCTGGATCTGCTGGGCCGGCGCCAGGATGTCGTCGGGCAGGCCCAGCTGCCAGAAGCGCGGGCCGGCAGTCTGCGCGCGCAGGGTCAGGGCATATACGCTTCCCTGGCGGTCGAACTGCAGGTATTGCTGGGTATCGTTGCCGCGTTCCGAATTGCTGGCAGCCAGGCCGCCGCTCAGCAAGCCGATATCGCTGACGGCAACGGCGGCGCCGACCGCCAGCGATTCGCGGCCGCGCATGATTTCGCCATGGCCTTCGACGGTGCTGCTGTTGCTGACGCCGTAGCGTACGGTGGCGGAGCTGAACACCCGGCCGTAGTCGCTGTCCTTGCTGCCGAAATTGTCGCGCAGCGCGCCGACTTCGTAAGAGACATCCTTGCTGCCTTGGCGCAGCAGCTGGGCGCTGGTGATGTAGCCTTGGGTATAGACCTGCTGGCGTCCGAGCACATCGTGCACCACCATCTGCACATTGCCCTGGCCGGCATACACCGGCAGGTTGTTGATGGTGAACGGGCCGGTGTCGACCGGCTGCTTGAGGCGCAGGATGTTATCCACGTAGATGTCGACCACGGAAGGCGCCGCCGCGGTGCCGCTGAATGCCGGCAGCGGGATCGCCTGGTAGCCTGGGATGGTAGAGAATTTGGTGCGCCACTGGAGACCTCCGAAATATACCTGGCGCGACAGGGCGCTGCCGCCGGTAATGCTGTCGCCGACCACCAGGGTCGCCTGCTGTAGCGGGAAATCCCGCGTGTACTGGCTGTCGAGCCGGAACAGCGAACGCTGGCCGGTTATGTCCTGGCCAACGAAGCGGCTGGTGTAGATGCCGCCGCCGCTGAACACGCCCAGTTCCGCCAGGCCGGAAAGATTGGTCTGGTTTTGGCCCTGACCTTGGCCCTTGGCGTAATTGATGTCGTAATTCAGGAAAGCGCCGGTTTCCGCGGCTTGCAGCAGCAAAGGCTGGTGTTCGCCAAGGTTGAATGCCGAATCGGTGAAAGCGCCCGGCGGCGCATGGATGTTCAATGTTTGCGTGCTGGCCTCGATCTCGGCGCGTACGCCCGGCAGCGCCGCCAGCGGATAATAGCTTTGCTGGTGGCTGCTGATGGCGGCGACATCCGGCAAGCGCAAGCGCGCCTCGTTTAACAACTGCGCCGGCACGATAATGCCGTCGGCTGCAGTGCGCACAATCAGCGTTGCATCCGTCAATTTCCTGTCGTTGACGGTCACCGCCAATATGATTTCCTGTTCTGTCACTGACTTGTCAGCTGCTGCCAGAGCCGGGATGTGACACGCAATCAGGCTAGCGGCTAGATACTTGGTCAGCCTCCAGCATGAGATGTTCTTCAATCTCGCCCTTGTCTGTCTGAATTTGCAGCCGGACCGCGCCGGCACGGATCTTCCCATTCGCCAGGGACCATTGCTTGTGCTGTCCAGGCAATACGTAGGCAGGCGTGCTGATCTGCAGGCCGTCTCCGCTGTCGCCGTTGTTCAGCGCATTGTTCAGCTGGATATGGATGATCTTGGTATGGACGTTGCCGTCGTTGGCTGCCACCAGCACCAGGCTGCCGCTTTCCCGCTTCAGCTGCCAGGAAATCTTTTCCTGTTTTTTCTTGGGCACGATGAAGACCGGGATGCTGATTCGCAGCAGGGTCTTCAAGCCTGGCGCCTGCGGCCCGCTGGGCGGCACTTCGTCGATCAGCAGGCGGTAGCTTTTTTCGGTCGCGGAAGTCATCGGACGGCGCACGCCGAAGCGCAGGAACTGGACCTGTCCCGGCTCGATCAAGAAGATCGGCGGATTCAGCAGCAGGGCATCGGTATCGGCCAGCACTTCCTGGCTGCCGTCGGTGCTCCAGTCGACCGCGCCGACCTGTATGCGCACCGGTTCGTCGCCAGTGTTCCTGATCTGCAGCACGCCGGAAGCGCGTTCTGCACTGAGGTCGAATCCTATCGGATTGACGTTAAACGAGGCCGCGTTTATATCTTGTGCAAAAACCATGCACAAGACAAAAGCAAGAGCCGGCCATTGCTTCAGCTTGAGCATCATCGGCCCGCCTTAAAAGGTGACGGTAGCGACTACGGTATCTATATAAGTCGCTGCCTTGACGGACTGGCCGGACGGCACCCGCGCATAAATGGTGATCGGCGTGGCGCTGCCGGTGGCGGTCACGGCGACGGGCGCGGTGGCTACCGTATTGCCCCAGGTGACGGTGCGGCCGGTGTCGGAGAACAGACCGTAGTTGAGGAAGGCTGGAGTGCCGCCGCCGCTGGTCAGGCGCCGCAGCGGCACGGCGTCGGTCGAACCGGTATTGGCGTTGGCTCCCTGTCCCAGCGTAATCACCGGCGAGGCGCCGATGGTGCAGGTGGTGGTGACGCTGGCGGTGATGTCCTGGTTGGTGGTGGCGTTGGTGACGATAGGATCGTAGGTCGTCGTGAAGCCGAGGGTGGAAATGCTGCAATTATTGGAAATGGTGACCGTATTGGTCATGGTGGCGGTAGCGGTGGCCGCCGCGGCGCCGCCACAGACAGTTGCCGACGCGATAAGCAAAATGCCGTTCCAAACAAACCTTTTCATGACAAATCTCCCGATTGACATTTTTGTATTGTGGAAACCCAAGCGATCGCTTGGACATTTGTTAGTGCTCGGCATCCTCTCTATTATATTTTCCTTGAGGAAATATTTTCTTTTGTTCATATTGGCGTCATAGGGAAGACACGTCAAGACATTTTGTTTTTTTGTAAAAAAGTGAGGTTTTTGTGTGTTTTGAGATTGCTGTCAACAAATGTATTTTCTGGCAGGATTTTATTGTTGTGTTTTAAATGCAACAAAAATGTGAAGGTTGCATCCGCGGCCTGCCTCCAGCAGAAAACGTCACCATACAATTCACCAAATCCGACAGGAAGTGTTCGGCCCGTCCTTGCAGCAGCACTTGCAATAGTGCGGCGCAGGCCGATGATGACGCGTCGCATTTCAATGTGGTAATGTTTCACTCCTAAAAATTTATTATTGATAGGGACGACGATGCGAATTCATTGGCTTTTTGCAGCACTGCTGGTGCCTGGCATGGCGCTGGCGGCAGAAGGAATGTGGACTTTAGACAATTTGCCGAAGGCGAAGATGCAGGCCGAATACGGGTTTACCCCGAGCGAAGGCTGGATCAAGCGCACCATGCTGGGCTCGGCGCGGATTGCCGGCGGCTGCTCGGCATCGTTTGTTTCGAAAGACGGACTGGTGATGACCAATCACCATTGCGCTTCCGAATGCCTGGACCAGATGTCGACGGCAAAAAAGAACCTGATCAAGGATGGCTTTCTGGCCAAGGGCCGTGAGCAGGAATTGATCTGCCCGGAAATCGAATTGAACCGGCTGGAACAGATCACTGACGTCACTACCGAAGTCAAGAATGCAACCGCGGGCCTGGACGGCGCGGCATTCAAGAATGCGCAGAACGCTGTCAAGGCCAAGCTGACTTCAGCCTGTGTCGGCAACGACAAGGAAACAGTGCGCTGCGACGTTGTCGACCTGTATCACGGCGGCTTGTACCAGGTTTATAAATACCATCGCTTCCAGGACACGCGCCTGGTGTGGGCGCCGGAAAAAGCCGCGGCTTTCTTTGGCGGCGATCCGGACAATTTCAACTTCCCGCGCTACGACCTCGACATCACCTTGCTGCGCGCCTATGAAGGCGGCAAGCCGGCCAAGATCGAAAACTATTTCCCGTTCAGCAAAAGCGGCGCGCAAGAAGGCGAAATGGTATTCGTGACCGGCCAGCCGGGTTCGACGCAACGCCAGCTGACGGTGTCGCAGCTGACTACCTTGCGCGACCTGACGCTGGTCAACAACCTGATCCGGCTGGCGGAATTGCGCGGCGTGCTGGAACAGTACAGCAAGAATAGTCCGGAAGCGGCGCGTAACGCCGAGCATGCCTTGTTCGGCGTGGAGAATGCCTACAAGGCGTTTCGCGGACGTTTGAGCGCCTTGCAGGATCCTGCGCTGATGAAGCAGAAGCAGGATGAGGAAACTGCCTTGCGCCAGTTCGTGGCCAAGCAGCCGGCGCTGCAAGCCAAGGTCGGCGGCGCCTGGGACGCCATAGCGGCGGCGCAGCAAGCGTATCGCCAGATCGAAGCGCCTTACGGCCTGATCGAAGGCGGCCGCGGTTTTTCCAGCAAATACTCCAGCTATGCACGGGCCCTGGTGCGCGGCGCGGAAGAGCGCGCCAAGCCGAACGGCGAACGCTTGCCGGAATATGCCGACGCCAAGCTGCCGGAGCTGGAACAAGAGTTGTTTTCCACCGCACCGGTATATCCGGAATACGAAAAGGTGATGCTGTCGCTGTCGCTCACCAAGCTGCGCGAGATGCTCGGCACCGACGATCCATTCGTCAAGCAGGTGCTCGGCAAGCAGTCGCCTGACCAGCTCAGCGCGGCCTTGATCGATAACACCAAGCTGGGCGATCCGGCGGTGCGCAAGGCGCTGTGGCAGGGCGGCAAGGAAGCGATCCTGAAATCCGACGATCCGTTCATCAAGCAGGAACTGGCGCTCGATCCGGCTGCGCGCGCGATCCGCGCACGCTACGAAAAAGAAGTGGATTCCGTGCAGCAGAAGAATTCCGAGCTGATCGCACAGGCGCGTTTTGCCGAGCAAGGCACCAGCGCTTACCCGGATGCGACCTTCACTTTGCGTCTGTCATATGGTGAAGTCAAGGGCTGGCAGGAAGGTGATAAAAAGATCCCGCCGTTCACCACGATCGGCGGCGCTTTCGAGCGCGACACAGGGGCCGATCCGTTCGCCTTGCCGGCCTCCTGGCATGCCGCCAAGAGCAAGCTGAACCTGGCGCAACGCTATAACCTTGCCACCACCAACGATATCATCGGCGGCAATTCCGGCAGCCCGATGATCAATCGCAACGGTGAAATCGTCGGCCTGATTTTCGACGGCAACATCCATTCGCTGGGTGGCGCATTCTGGTTCGATCCGCGCGACAACCGCTCGATCGCCGTGCATAGCGGCGCCATCCTGGAAACCCTGGGCAAGGTCTACGGCGGCGCTGACCTGGTCAAGGAAATTCAGGCGCATTGAAATCCGACGGACCTGGTAAAACTGCGCCAGGGTCCGTGAATTAGTATCTATAATGAATCCCTCGCGGCGGCGACGCCCCGAGGGATTTCTCATTGCATCTGTCTGGCGGCGATGCCCGCCGAGTGATTGTCATGAAGGAGAATGATCTTGGAAATATTGAGCCTGGGGCTGCTGCTCTTTCTCGGCCTCCATCTGATTCCCGTCGTGCCGCCCTTGAAAGCGCAGCTGGTCCATGCTTTCGGTGAAAATCGCTACAAGGGACTGTTCGCTTTGCTGTCGGCGCTGGGGCTGGTCCTGATCGTGGCCGGCTACGCCAGGGCGCCGCACGGGGCCAGCTTGTTTCCGTCGTCGGTCGGCGCCGTCCATGCCGCGCCGCTGGCGATGGTCGTCAGCTTCATCCTGTTTGCCGCCGCCAACATGAAAAGCCATATCCGGGCCTGGGTAAAACATCCGATGCTGCTGGGGCTGGCGATCTGGTCGCTGGTGCATTTGCTGGCGAACGGGCATGCCAAGGCAACGCTGCTGTTTGCCGCTTTCCTGGCTTACGCCGTGATCGATTTGTTTTCCGTGATCCAGCGCAAGAGCTACAAACCATTTACCCCGGCGCTGAAGTTCGATGTGATTGCATGTGTCTCGGGCCTGCTGCTGGCTGTGCTGGTGATGGCATTCCATCGTCAGCTGATGGGGGTGGCGGTGGTGCCCTGGGGCGCATGACAACGCTTTGCGCCGCCTGATCTACGCGGCCCGACCTGTCAACGTTCCTGCAACAGCTGGTTCAACACCAGCCTGACTTCCGGGATCAGTTCGCTCGCAGTCAGGCCGACCGGGCCGATCCCTTGCGCTACCAGCTGGTCGGCGGCGCGGCCGTGCAGCCATACCGCTGCCAGCGCCGCTTCCCACTGCGGCCAGCCCTGCGCCAGCAAAGCGCCGCAGATACCCGACAAGACGTCACCGCTGCCGGCGGTGGCGAGGGCAGGGTTGCCGGTCGAATTGATCACCGCTGCGCCATCGGCGCGGGCGATGATGCTGCCGGCGCCTTTCAGCACGACTACGGCGTTGAAGCGGCTCGCCAGGGTGCGGGCGGCGGCGACACGATCGGCCTGGACCTCGCTGGTGCTGACACCTAGCAGGCGGGCGGCTTCCAGAGGGTGCGGCGTCATCAGCACGGCATGCTGGCGTTGCGCCGCTCGCGCTTGCAGTTGCGGCTGACGCGCCAGCAAGTTCAGGGCGTCGGCGTCCAGCACCAGCCAGCTGAGCGCATCCAGCGCGCGCGTCAGCAAGGCCAGTGCGGCATCGGCCATGCCGAGGCCGGGGCCGACCACCAGCACCGCCGAGGAAAAATCGAGGTCGGCGGCATGGCGGCACATGAGTTCCGGCTGTGCGCTGTCATAGGCCGGCGGGTTTTCCGGGAAGCCGACAAACACCCGTCCGGCGCCGCACTTGGCGGCGGCGCGCGCCGCCAGGATCGGCGCCCCGGCCATTCCGGCGGCGCCGCCTATCACGGCGACGTCACCGAAACTGCCCTTGTGCGAATTGCGCCGGCGCGGCCGCAGGTATTCGCTAAACAGTCCTGGCTGGCTGAGCCACATGTGCGGTGCGGGGAAATGGCTGTCGGCGATGGCCAACGTCGCCACTTCGACCTTGCCGGCGTAATCGGGGCCGTCGCCGGTATGCAGGCCGGCCTTGTCGGCGATGAAGGTGACGGTATGGCTGGCCTTGACTGCAATGCCGGCAGCGCCACCCACTACGGCGCCGGTGTCGGCGTCCAGGCCGCTCGGCAGGTCCAGCGCCAGCACCGGGCAGGCCATCGCATTGACGGCTTGCACCAGGCTGCGCCAGTCGCCGTCCAGCGGCCGGCTCAGGCCGATGCCGAACAAGCCGTCTATCACCAGGGACCATTGGCTGCTGTCGATTTCGGCAAACTGCTCGGGCGGCATCAGGTGCACGCCGTGGCGCTGGGCGCGGGCCAGCGCCTGGGCTGCGTCAGCCGGCAGTTGCGAGGGAACGGCCTTGAGCAGCACCACCACTTCGGCGCCGGCCTTGGCCAGCCCGGCGCCGGCTTCGAGGGCGTCGCCGCCGTTGTTGCCGGGGCCTGCCAGCACCAGGATGGCGGAGGTGTGGGGTGGGCCAGGGAGGATGCGTAAAGCGGCTTGCGCCGCCGCCTGGCCGGCGCGCTGCATCAGGCTGTAAGGCGGCAGCGCGCGCAAGGCTGCTTGTTCAATGTTGCGGATTTCGGCAACCGGATAGATCACGCTCATGGTGTGTTGTCCGTTAGCGGGAGCGACGGCTCCCGGAAGGTTCCAGCATATCGCAAAAGAAACGCCGGCCCCGTTGTGCCGTTATTGTCAGCGATAGCGGGCGACGGTCAAGCCGTCCAGGTCAATCTCGGGCGCCCGCCCGCAGACCTGGTCGGCCAGCACCTTGGCGGCGCCCAGCGCCATGCTCCAGCCGGAACCGCCGTGGCCGATATTGACAAACACGTTGCTGGCGCCGGTATGGCCGACCAGCGGCACTTCGTCGGCCAGCATCGGCGTGTGGCCGCACCAGAAACTGGCGCTGTTGAAATTGGCGGCGTCGGGAAACCAGTCGTGCGCCACTTTCAGCAGCGTACGCATGGCCTTGTCGTCGAACGTCATGTCCTGGGCGCCGAACTCGGCAATTCCTGCCAGGCGGATGCGGTCGCCGATGCGCGCCATGGTGACCTGGTAACTGCCGTCCAGCATCGCCGTCTGCGGCGCAACTTCGTAGTTTTTTACGGTAGCGGTGGCGGTATAGGTCTTGATCGCGTGCAGCGGCAAGCGCAGGCCGAGCGGCTTCAGCAGCTGGGCGCTGGCGTCGCCGGTAGCGCATACCACGGCATCGGCCAGCAGCACGTTGCCGTCTATGTGCAAGGCGACTTGCGCGCCTTGCGGCACGATGGCGGAGACCTTGCTGTCGAAATGAAACTGCACCCCCAGTCCCTGCAGGATGGCTTTCAGCTGTTTGGTAAACAGGGTGCAATTGCCGGAACCGAGGTCCGGGAAATACAAGCCGCCGGCCAGCTTGCCGGCGCCGGCCAGGGCCGGTTCCTGCAGCCGCGCGCCAGCCTCGTCAAGCAGCTGGTGCGCTACGCCGCATTCGGTCAGCAATTCACGGGTGGGAGCCAGCGCCGCCAGTTCCGCTTCGTTGCGAAACAGGCGCAGCAAGCCCGGGCTCTGTTCAAAGTCGAGCTGGAAATGCTGTTGTATCTGCTCCAGGAGGTCCTGGCTGTAAGAGGCCAGTCTTTGCATCTGGTGGGTATGGGAGCGAAACCGCTGGATCTCGGATTCGGCCATCCAGCGCCGCATCCAGCGCCACAGCGCAGGATTGAAGCGGGCGTTGAGCACGTTCGGCGCTTCCTGGTTGAACATGCCGGCCAGGATCTTGCGGCGCATGCCAGGCACGGCCCACGGCAGCGCCGCGCCGGCCGACAAGATGCCGGAATTGCCGAGCGTCGACTGCTCCGCGACGTTGCTGCGTTGTTCGACTACGGCAACCTGATGCCCGGCTTCGGCCAGAAAATAAGCGCTGCAGACTCCCATCACGCCGCCGCCGATAACCACGATTTGTTTCTGTGTCTGCTGCTGTATCACTATTGTTCTCAAGGGGTTCTGCGCGGCACGACGCGTTGCAGGCGATCAGAATGATACCTTGAATTACTTGATAATAGGACAGCAGAGCGCACAATTACCTCATCGCCAGCGCTTGCGCAAAGGTACGCGGGGACCCGGCATGCACGTCCCGTGCCGGCTCGAATGTGCACCTGGGCAAGAGCATGCCGGCTACAATTTAAATGCGCCGGCATCATATGCTTTACTGTAGGCCTGCCAATCCTTGCGCACCTGTGCCGCGCAGCCATGGGCAATCTCCAGCAATTGCCTCTTCCATTTCTTGCTTTGCCCGAAAACCATCAGTTCGTCGGCAAGCGCCGACCCCTGGCGGCCGGCGCTGCGCAGCTGGGCCCAGGCCACGAGGCTGCCCATGACCGTCATGACTTGCTGGATCTCGGCCAGCGAATGGCGCGGCTGCTTGAGCGAGACCCGGTCTTCGCTTGGCTGCAGCCCGCGCAATACATAATCGGTCTTGCCCATCGTGACCGGCTGCAAGAACGCCATGGAAACCGCCTGGCAGCGCCGCTCCACCGTCACCACGCGCTCTGCCTGGCTGTTCCATTTCGGCTGCGCCACTTTCAGGTGCGGCACCAGCGACGACGGCAGCGTCTGCTTCAAGTCAAGCAGGTAGTTGCTGTCCGGCGAACCCTTGCCGTGCACCAGGATGACGTAGCGGTCGACGCCGAGGCTGCCGGTGCCGGCAACGCGGCGCGCCACATCGAGCACCTTGTAGAAATCGGGATTGGGTTGTTCGGCGGCGAAGCGCTTCATGAATGCGGTGACTTTGGCGCGCTGCTTGTCGGTCACCGGCAGCGCTTTCTTGCCATCCACGCGCAGCGTGCGCCGTTTGCCTTTGCGCACCGTGCGGTTATTCAGGAAGCCGACGCGCTGCCGGCCGCGCAAGCCACTCAGCAAGTCGCCGACCATGCCTTGTGCAAGATCGCGTTCGATCCAGCGGGCCTTGCCGGCAGCCAGGGCGGCGCCGTAGGCGTCGATGAAACTGCGGCACAGCAGCTGGCTGCCATCGGCGCCGTGCGGCGAGCCGTCGGCGGCAATCAGCACGCTGGTCAGCAAGCGCACCAGCTCCCAGCTGACCGGCGCCAGCGCCGATTCGTCGAAATCGTTGAGGTCAAAATACACCAGGCGGTTGTCGCCCTTGTAGCTGCCGAAATTTTCCAGGTGCAGGTCGCCGCAAACCCAGGCCAGCGGCGCCGTCCGCATCAGGCCGGTCTGCGGCAGGCGTTCATAGAACAGGTGGCAGGTCCCGCGCAGGAAGGTAAACGGATCGCTGCGGATGCTGTCGTATTTCAGCTGCAGGCGCTGCGGATCGCGGCCTGCGTTGTATTCCTGGATGCGCCTGACTACATTCACCATGACGTTGCCTCTTGAAGAAGTGGATTGGCCGTAATACCGCTACAACCAATCTTAATTCATCGCGATGGCAAAATTCTGATAAAAACTGTCCGGCGTTCCAGGAAATTTCATGTGCCGCTTATTACCAGACCCGATACACGCGGCCGGTCTGTGCGCCTTCAACGCTGCGGCTATAAGCCTGGGCGACGCGGCTCGCGGGCGCCGCCTCGAAACCGTAGAAGAACGGCCCATACACCTCCAGCGACTCTTCCAGCACGGTCGGATTGACGACATTGATGCGGATGCCGCGTTTCAGTTCGATCGCAGCGGCGCGCACAAAACCGTCCAGCGCCGCATTGACGGTGCTGGCGTTGACGCCTTGCAGGATCGGTTCGTCGCTGAGGATGCCGCTGGTGAGCGTGATCGAACCGCCGTCGTTCAGGTGATGCTGCGCCACCAGCGCCAGGTTGATCTGGCCCATCAGCTTGTCGCGCAGGCCGATTTCGAATTTCTCCGGCGTCAGTTCCTGCAGCGGGCCGAAGTGCAGCTTGCCGGCGGTCGAGACGATCGCATCGATCTTGCCGATTTTTGCGAACAAGGCTTCGACGCTGCGGATGTCGGTGATATCGACCTGGTACTGGCCGCTGCTGTTGCCGACCTCGATGATTTCATGGCGGGTCGCTAGTTGCTTGACGACTGCCTTGCCGATGGTGCCTGTGGCGCCGATGATCGCTATTTTCATGTTGTGCTCCGTAAGAAGTGGAATCCGGCTTACATTATGATTGCTTCTTCACGGTGGATAAATGGCGTAGTATTCATATAACTTGAAACCAATGGTGTTTAATCGAATTTTATGGACAGATTGACCAGCATGCAGATTTTCGTCCGCGTGGTCGAAAAGGGCGGTTTTTCCGCGGCAGCGGAAGAAGCCCGGATTTCGCCCACCATGGCGGGCAAGCACGTGCGCCAGCTGGAGGAGCAGCTCGGCGTGCGCTTGCTAAACCGAACTACACGCCGTCAAAGCCTGACCGAGATCGGCCAGTTGTACTTTGAGCGCTGCAAGCAGGCCTTGCTGGAAATCGAAGCGGCCGACGCTTCAGTCAAGCAAATGCAGCTGCTGCCGCGCGGCGTGTTGCGGGTGACCGCGCCTGCCACTTTCGGCGGCCAGATGCTGACCGCCGTGGTGCGCGCCTACCTGGAGCGTTATCCGGATGTCGAACTCGACCTGTCCCTGAATGACCGCGTGGTCGACCTGGTGGAAGAGGGCTTCGAGGTGGCGATCCGGATCGGCGCGCTGCCCGATTCGACCCTGGTCGCGCGGCCCTTGCAGCCGTACCGGGCGCTGGTATGCGCGGCGCCGGAATACCTGGCGCGTTGCGGCACGCCGCAGACTCCGCAGCAATTGCGCGGCCACAATTGCATGAGCTTCGTCCACGGCAACCATTACAACCGCTGGCACTTTTCCAGGGACGGCGTCGAGCAAGAGATAGAAGTACACGGCAACTTTCGCGCCAACAATGGCTTGGCCCTGCGCACCGCGGCGCTCAACGGCATCGGCATCATCATGCAGCCGGAAGCCCTGCTGTGCGGGGAAATTGCGGCGGGACGGCTGCGGCGCCTGCTGGGCGGCTATGAATTGGAGCACCGCCCCATGCACATCGTGGTGGCCTCCAATCGCAAGATGACGCCCAAGCTGACATCGTTCATCGAGTTCGTGGTCGAGCATTTCGGCCGCGACGCCGGATCGTTCACGGCGCCGGATTAAGGGCCCGTTAGGGCGGCGAACTGTGCG
This sequence comes from Collimonas fungivorans, assembly GCF_028292705.1. GTDB lineage: Bacteria > Pseudomonadota > Gammaproteobacteria > Burkholderiales > Burkholderiaceae_D > Collimonas > Collimonas fungivorans_B. The sequence continues at coordinate 12,481 of NZ_JAQGLV010000251.1, forward strand.
CGCAGGAACGCCAGCAAGGCGCGCAGCGAGGGCGACATGCTGCTGCGGTGCGGATACACCATGCTGAGCGGGGTTTCTTCGCCCACGAACTGTTCCAGGATGATTTCCAGGCGGCCGTCGGCTACGTCCTGCCGCACGTCCAGCCATGATTTATAGGCGATGCCGATGCCGGCGATCGCCCAGGCGCGGGCGATGGCGGCGTCGTCGGTCATGCGGTCGCCGCGCACCTTGACGTCGACCGCGGTCTTGCCGGAGTAAAAGCGCCAGTTGTTGAACAAGCCGTGCTGCAGGTAATACAGCAGGCAGTTATGGCTTGCCAGGTCTTTCGGCACGGCTGGCCTGCCGTGTCGCGCCAGGTAGGAGGGCGCCGCTACCGCCACGCGGCGGCTGGGCGCCAGTATCTGCGATACCAGGGTCGAGTCGTCCAGCGGGCCGTAGCGGAAAGCGACATCGACCGGATCGCGGAACAGGTCCACCACGCGGTCGGAAAACTGCAGCGACAGGGTGACCTGCGGATGGTTTTCCTGGAAGACGTCGAGCCAAGGCAGCAGCACGTTGCGGCCGACATCGGACGGCATCGACAGCCGCAGGTGGCCGCTCACGGGACCGCCGGCGGTGAGCAGGGCCTGGCCTTCCTGCAGCAGAGCCAGCGCCTGCCGGCTGTATTCCAGGAACAAGGTTCCCTCCGGCGTCAGCCGCATGCTGCGGGTCGAGCGCACGAACAGCCTGGCGTTGAGCTGTTGCTCCAGCCGCTTCAGGCTGGCGCTGGCTGTGGCCGGCAGCAGGTCGAGCTGGCGCGCTGCATTCGACAGGCTGCCGAGATCGGCGGTGTGAATGAAAAGCTGGAGGTCGGTGGTTGAATACATTATCAAATCCTGATTGAAAGTGAATCAAATATCAGGCTATTTATAAAATAATTCAACATTATCATAATGGCCGTCATTAGATCGGATTCATCGTGAATCTGTCGTTATCTCCAGGAGCCAGCACATGAAAGCCATCGCCTTAACCCAATACCTGCCTATCGAGAACCCCGAATCGCTGCTCGACGTCCAGCTCGACAAGCCGGCGCCGCAGGGCCGCGACCTGCTAGTCGAGATCAAGGCCATCGGCGTCAATCCGGTCGACGTCAAGGTGCGGGCGCCCAAGGAGACGATCGAAAAGGCGCCGCGCGTGTTGGGCTGGGACGCCGCCGGCGTAGTGCAGGCGGTCGGGCCCGAGGTCAGCCGCTTCAAGGTCGGCGACCGGGTGTTTTATGCGGGCGATATCACCCGTCCCGGCAGCAACAGCGAATTCCAGCTGGTCGATGAACGCATCGTCGGCAACATGCCGCAGTCGCTGTCTTTCGAGCAGGCGGCCGCCTTGCCGCTGACCACGATCACTGCCTGGGAAGCCCTGTTCGAGCGCCTGCACGTATCGCCAACCCCGCCCGCAACGACGGCATCGGCCAAATCCATCCTGATCATTGGCGGCGCCGGCGGCGTCGGCTCGATCGCGATCCAGCTGGCGGTCAAGGTCGCCGGCCTGAAGGTGATCGCCACGGCATCGCGTCCCGAGTCGGAAAAATGGGTGCGCGAACTGGGCGCGCAGCACGTGGTCAATCATTTCGGCGACCTGCCGGCGCAGCTCAAGCAGCAAGGCTTCGACAACGTCGATTATGTGCTGATCCTGAACGACACCGACCGCCATTTCCCGGCCGCCGCGGCAGCAGTGGCGCCGCAAGGCATGATCTGCACCATCGTCGAGAACAGTGCGCCGCTCGATGTCAGCCTGCTGAAGGCCAAGAGCGCCGGTTTCATCTGGGAATTCATGTTTACCCGCTCGATGTTCCAGACCGCCGACATGCAGCAGCAGGGCAACCTGCTGGACCAGGTGGCGCGCCTGATCGACCAGCAGGTGGTTGTCACCACGGTGAACCAGGTGTTGTCGCCGATTAACGCCGCCAACCTGCGCCAGGCCCACGCCACGCTGGAAGGCGGGCGCGCGATCGGCAAGATCGTCCTCAAGGACTTTTAAGCCTTAATCAAGTCTTTTAGTTGTCTTAATTGTAACGACGGGCCGGGGGCGCTTGCGCTTTTCCGGCCGATTGCGCTTTTTACGCGCCGCGGCAAGGTGATTTTGTCATCAGTTCAGGGGGCGGCGGGCGGGGCGGCACTGTATAATGACGGCTTCTGATTTAACCCGCAGCCACGCTGCATCAACTCCCCCCACGCCATGTTGATTTTGCCCGGTTCCAACGCCCTTCCTGCCTTCCGTTCCCAACGTCTTCTAGCCCAGTTACAAGCGATCGACAGCAATGTCGTCGAAGTGACAGGACGTTTCGACCATTTTGTCGACGCTTCGACCACGCTCAGCCAGGACGACATCGGCCGCCTGAACGCCTTGCTGACCTACGGCGATCCGTTCACCGCGGGAGACGGCGGCGAGGAATTCATCGTGATTCCGCGTTTTGGCACCATTTCGCCTTGGGCCAGCAAAGCCACCGACATCGCCCATAACTGCGGCATGGCGCATATCAAGCGCATCGAACGCGGCATCGCCTACCAGGTCAAGCTGAAGAGCGGTTTGCTGGGCGGCGCCAAGAAGCTCAGCGACGACAGCGTGCGCGCCATCGCCGACGTGCTGCACGACCGCATGACGGAAACCGTCCTGCGCAGCGCCGAGCAGGCGGCCGACCTGTTCCGCGAACTGGACGCCAAGCCGCTGGCGTTCGTCGACCTGCTGGCGGGCGGCAAGGGCGCCCTGGAGCAAGCCAACACGGAACTGGGCCTGGCCTTGTCGGACGACGAGATCGATTACCTGCTGGCTGCGTTCACCAGCGCCAAGCGCAATCCGACCGACGTCGAGCTGATGATGTTCGCGCAAGCCAACAGCGAACATTGCCGCCACAAGATTTTCAACGCCGACTGGATCATCGACGGCGAAGCGCAGGACAAGTCCCTGTTCGCGATGATCAAGAACACCCACCAGCTGCAGCCGAAGGGCACCATCGTCGCCTACAGCGACAATTCCTCGATCATCGAAGGCGCCACCGTGTCGCGCTTCTACGCGCGCGGCGCGGCGGAAGGCAACACCTACCGTGCTTCAGATGAGCTGACGCATATCCTGATGAAGGTCGAAACGCATAACCACCCGACCGCGATTTCACCGTTTCCTGGCGCCTCCACCGGCGCCGGCGGCGAGATCCGCGACGAAGGCGCAACCGGTCGCGGCGCCAAGCCGAAGGCTGGCCTGACCGGTTTCACCGTCTCCAACCTGCTGCTGCCGGATGCGCAACAGGCATGGGAAAACGCCGGCGACGTCACCGTTGCCGGCCACGCCGACGCCAGCCAGTACGGCAAGCCGGAACGCATCGCTTCAGCCTTGCAGATTATGATCGACGGCCCGCTCGGCGGCGCCGCGTTCAACAATGAATTCGGCCGTCCCAACCTGGGCGGTTATTTCCGCACCTACGAACAGAACGTCGGCGGCAATGTGCAGGGTTACCACAAGCCGATCATGATCGCCGGCGGCATCGGCAGCATCTCCGACAAGCACACCAAGAAGAACGAACTGCCGGTAGGCAGCCTGCTGGTCCAGCTGGGCGGCCCCGGCATGCGCATCGGCATGGGCGGCAGCGCGGCGTCGTCGATGGCGACCGGTTCGAATACCGCCGACCTCGATTTCGATTCGGTCCAGCGCGGCAATCCGGAAATGGAACGGCGCGCCCAGGAAGTGATCAACGCCTGCTGGGCCATGGATGACAAGAATCCCATCCTGTCGATCCATGACGTCGGCGCCGGCGGGTTGTCGAACGCTTTCCCGGAAATCACCAACGACGCCAAGCGCGGCGCGATTTTCGACTTGCGCAAAGTGCCGCTGGAAGAAAGCGGCATGGCGCCCAAGGAAATCTGGAGCAATGAATCGCAGGAGCGTTATGTGCTGGCGATTGCCCCTGAGAGCCTGCCGCTGTTCGAATACTTCTGCCAGCGCGAGCGCTGCCTGTTTGCGGTGGTCGGCACGGCAACCGAAGAACGCCAGCTGAAAGTGATCGATCCGCAACATAGTAATGGTGAAATGAGCAATCCGGTCGACATGCCAATGGACGTCCTGCTCGGCAAGCCGCCGAAGATGCAGCGCGACGTCAAGCACCTCAATCCGGTGCTGCCGGCGGTCGACCTGACCGGCATGGACTTGCTGGAAGTGTCGCAGCGCGTGCTGAAGCTGCCGACAGTGGCCGACAAATCCTTCCTGATCACCATCGGCGACCGCACCGTCGGCGCCACTTCGGTGCGCGACCAGATGGTCGGCCCGTGGCAGATCCCGGTGGCCGACTGTGCGGTCACCAGCATGAGTTTCGAAGGCTACCTGGGTGAAGCGATGGCGATGGGCGAGCGTACCCCGCTGGCGGTCATCAACGCCGCCGCATCGGGCCGCATGGCGGTGGGTGAAGCATTGACCAACATCGCCGCAGCGGCGATTGCCGACATTACCGACGTCAAGCTGTCCGCCAACTGGATGGCCGCCTGCGGCCAGCCTGGCCAGGACGCCGCCTTGTTCGATACCGTCAAGGCGATCGGCATGGAGTTGTGCCCGGCGCTGGGCATCAGCATCCCGGTCGGCAAGGATTCGCTGTCGATGCGCACTACCTGGAACGATGAAGGCCAGGCCAAGGCCGTGACTTCACCGGTGTCGCTGATCGTTTCCGCCTTCGCGCCGGTAAGCGACGTGCGCCGTTCGCTGACGCCGCAGCTGCGTACGGATCTTGGCGACACCGCCATCATCCTGGTCGACCTCGGCCGCGGCAAGAACCGCATGGGCGCTTCGGCGCTGACCCAGGTGATGCAGCAGATCGGCAATGAAACGCCGGATGTCGACAGCGCGGAAGACCTGAAAGCTTTCTTCGCCGCGATCCAGCAACTCAACAGCGAACAGAAACTGCTGGCTTACCACGACCGTTCCGACGGCGGCTTGTTCACTTCCCTGTGCGAGATGGCGTTCGCCGGCCACAGCGGCTTGTCGATCAATCTCGATATCCTGACCATGGAAAGCGAACACGCAGCCGACTGGGGCGATTCCAAGAACTGGACCGGCCAGGTAGCCGAGCGCCGCAACGAACTGACCTTGCGCGCGCTGTTCAGCGAAGAGCTGGGCGCGGTGCTGCAAGTGCGCGCCGAGCAGAAATCGGAAGTCATGAATGTGCTGCGCAGCTTCAACCTGGGCGCTTGCAGCCACATCATCGGCAAACCGAATACGCGCGACGTCATCGAATTGAGCCGCGACGCCAAGACCATCTACAGCCAGCCCCGCATCGCCCTGCAGCGCCTGTGGAGCGAAACCAGCTGGCGCATCGCCCGCCTGCGCGACAATCCGGCCAGCGCCGACGCCGAATACGACCGCATCCTGGATGCAGCCGATCCTGGCATCACGCCGAAGATTCCGTTCGACCAGCAAGACAATATCGCCGCGCCTTTCCTCAACCTGGCAGCCAAACCTCGGGTGGCGATCTTGCGCGAGCAGGGCGTCAACTCGCATGTCGAGACTGCTTACGTGATGCACCAGGCCGGCTTCTCCGCGGTCGACGTCCACATGAGCGACCTGATCGCCGGCCGTGCGCGGCTGGACGATTTCAAGGGTTTCATCGCGGTCGGCGGTTTCTCCTACGGCGACGTGCTGGGCGCCGGCGAGGGCTGGGCCAAGACCATCCTGTTCAACACCAAGCTGGCCGAGCAGTTCTCGCTGTTCTTCCAGCGTGGCGATACCTTTGCACTCGGCGTCTGCAACGGCTGCCAGATGATGAGCAACCTGAAGGCGATCATTCCCGGCGCCCAGGCTTGGCCTAAGTTCACCCGTAACAAGTCGGAAAAATTCGAAGCGCGCTTTTCGATGGTGCAGGTTGAATCGTCGCCATCGATCTTCCTGCAAGACATGGCCGGCACCCAAAGCGCCATCGCCATCGCCCACGGCGAAGGTTTCGCCGACTTCTCGCAAACCGGCGATATCAAGGAAGCGCTGGTCGCCATGCGCTTCACCGACAACAAGGGACAGGTGACCGAGGGTTATCCATACAACCCGAACGGTTCGCCGCAAGGCATCACCGCGGTGACTACGCCGGATGGCCGCTTCACGGTCTGCATGCCGCACGCCGAACGGGTATTCCGCACGGTGCAGCAATCGTGGCACCCTGAATCGTGGGGCGAGGATTCGCCATGGATGCGCATGTTCCGCAATGCGCGCAAGTGGGTGGGGTAATCGTCCTGCTATCCGGTCACGTTGTCTGCTGACGTGGCCGGGGCATAAAAAAGCGCTCCGAGGAGCGCTTTTTTATTGACTGCGTTTTTGCTGCTGCCGGGGTCTTATTGCACCTTGGCTTTGGCGCGCAGATCAGCCTGGTAAGCTTGCAGCTTCTTCTGTTGCAGCGCTTCGGTGATTTGCGGTTTGACTTCAGCCAGCGTAGGGATCTTGGCGGCGCGTACTTCTTCCAGCTTGATCACGTGGTAGCCGAACTGGGTCTTGATCGGCGTTTCGGTCAGTTGACCTGGCTTCAAGGCCACCAGGGCGTCGGAGAAAGGCTTGACGAAAGAAGCTGGAGTCGCCCAGCCGAGGTCGCCGCCGTTGGCTGCCGAACCTGGATCTTTCGATTGCTTGGCCAAGTCTTCAAACTTGCCGCCGGCTTTCAGCTTGGTGATGATGGATTTTGCATCGGCTTCGTTTTCGACCAGGATGTGGCGTGCGTGATATTCCTTGTCGCCGGCCTGTGCCTTGAACTTGTCGTATTCAGCCTGGATGTCGGCATCCTTGATCGGGTTCTTCTTGACGAAGTCGGCGACCAGGGCGCGGATCAGGATCGACTGGCGGGCGATGTCGGCTTGCGCCTTGACGTCGGCGTTATTGCCCAGGCCCAGCTTGTCGGCTTCCTGGATCAGCACTTCACGGTTGATCAGTTCGTCCTTGACCATGTTGCGCAGTTCCGGGGTATCGGCTTGGCCGCCCTGTGCGGACAATTGCTTGACCATCATGTCGGCGCGCGACGAAGGGATTGCCTTACCATTCACGACTGCAAGGTTTTGGGCCATAACAGGCAAAGTAGCAGCTGCAAAAAGTACCACCAGTAAACGTGAAGGTTTAAATGTCATTATCAAATCCTAAATTTGGGGAGGTTGTTAATAAATCAATGCGAGGCAAAGGCAGAATAACCGAAGTGTGTTTGAAGGACAATTATTCTTTAAGATCACTATGTATATACGGCTTTAGTTCGCAGCTTTAGTTTCAGACGGTGCCAAGGCAGTGATAGCCAGTGCATGGATTTCAGTATGCATCATATCAGCCAAGCAATCATACACCAGCCTATGCCGATTTAAGCGGTTTTGGCCTTCAAAAACTGCGCAAACTATCCGTACTTTATAGTGTCCGCCGCCTGAGGCCGCACCGGCGTGTCCCACATGCAGCGCCGATTCGTCCTCAACTATACATTCCATTGGTGCAAGTGTTGCTGTCAATTTGTTACGAATGGTATCAAGCCTTGGGTTCATCTGGGTCCTTGATGTATTTGGAAAGCAGGATGCTTTGGCCGATCACGAAAGCGAACATCAGTCCCATGCCGCCGAACAGCTTGAAGTTGACCCAGGTCGCGGTAGGGAAGTTGAAGGCGATGTACAGGTTCAGGCAGCCCATGGCGATAAAGAAGACGATCCAGGCAAAACCGACGCGTTGCCAGATCGGGTCGGGCAGGGCCAGCTGCTTTTCCATCATGGTGCGGATCAGGTTTTTCTTGAGCAGCAGCTGGCTGACCAGCAGCACCACCGCAAACGCCCAGTACAGGACGGTCGGCTTCCATTTGATGAAGGTATCGTTATGGAAGTAGATGGTGGCGCCGCCGAACACGCAGATGATGAGCAGCGATACCCACAGCATCGCATCGACTTTTTTCCGGCGCAGCAGCAGGTAGCCGATTTGCGCCACCGTGGCGACGATCGCCACTGCGGTCGCCAGCAGCACCGGCGCTTGCGCCACTGTCACCACGCCGCCGGAGACAAAACCCGACAGGTACTGGCTGGCCAGCGCTTGCGCGGCATCGGCGTTGCCTTCGCTCCATTTGAAGATGCCGAAGAACAGGATTACCGGGAACAGGTCGAACAGGAACTTCATGTTTGTTTTTGCTTTCAGTCAGGATAAATGATGGCCGCTGCTTCAGCCGGCCGGATCAAAACGCAGCGATGCCGAATTGATGCAGTAGCGCAGGCCGGTGGGCGGCGGCCCGTCCGGGAATACATGGCCGAGATGGGCGTCGCACACTTTGCATAAAATTTCAGTGCGCATCATGCCATGGCTGCGGTCAACGCGCTCTTCGACGTTGTCGGGATTGATGGCCTTGAAATAGCTGGGCCAGCCGCAGCCGGAATCGAATTTGGCGTCCGATTCGAACAAGGGCGTGTTGCAGCACACGCAGGTATAGACGCCGTGCTCGTGATGATCCCAGAACTTGCCGGTGAACGCCCGTTCGGTGGCGGCGTGGCGGGTCACCTCGTATTCCATCGGTTCCAGCTCGCTGCGCCATTCGGCGTCGGTTTTGATGACTTTGCTGCTCATATCGTTTAATCCAATCTAAGACGAACAGCTTACTTCGAGTCCGCGTGCCCAGTCGGGGGGCAATTCGGCGTACTGCGCATGCTGCGGCTGTTCGTCAAACGGGTTTTCAAGAATCTGCTGCAGTTTCCTGACTTCCGAGAAGTCCTTGTCCTGCGCTCGTTCGATAGCTGTCTGCGCCAAATAGTTTCGCAATACGTATTTGGGGTTGCTTGCATTCATAACAAGCTTGCGGTCGTGATCCTGGCTGTTTTCCAGTTTCAGGCGCGTCCGATATTGTAACGCCCAGGCGTCGAACGCTGCACGGTCGATAAACAGGTCGCGCAGGGCTGCGTCGCCGCCGCTGTCGTCCAGGCGCAGATTGCCGAGCCGGCGGAAAAACAGGGTGAAATCGACGTGGCTGCCCTGCATCAGGGCAAACATGGCGTCCAGCAGCTTGTCATCGTCCGGCTGGCGGGTTTGCAAGCCAAGTTTGGCGTGCAGCAATTCATCCAGTTTTGCACCGTACAAGGCCTGGTAATTGCTCAGCGCGGCTTCGGTTTCCTCGACGCTGCCGATCAGCGGCAGCAGCGCCTGGCCCAGGGCGAAGCAGTTCCAGTGGCCGATCTGCGGCTGCTGGTTGTAGGCGTAACGGCCTTGCTGGTCGGTATGGTTGCAGATGTGGCGCGGGTCGTAGGCTTCCATGAAACCGAACGGGCCGTAATCCAGGGTCAGGCCGAGGATGGACATATTGTCGGTATTCATCACGCCATGCATGAAGCCGACCGCCTGCCATTGCGCCATCAGGTGGGCGGTGCGGCGCGTTACTTCGACCAGCAGCGCCTGGTAAGGATTGGCGGCCGCCTGCAATTCCGGGTAAAAATCGGCGATCACATAATCGGCCAGGGTTTTCAGCTGCTCGGAGCGGTTGTTGTAATACCAGTGCTCGAACGAGCCGAAGCGCACGAAGCTGGGCGCCATGCGCGTCACCACCGCGGTGGTTTCCGGCCGCTCGCGCATCGCCAGCTGGTCCGAACCGATCACCGACAGCGCGCGCGAAGTAGGGATGCCGAGCGCTGCCATGGCTTCCGAGCACAGGTATTCGCGGATCGATGAGCGCAGCACCGCGCGGCCGTCGCCCATGCGTGAATAGGGGGTCGATCCCGATCCTTTGAGCTGCAGTTCCAGCCGTCCGCCGTCGCTGGCGGCGACGTCGCCCAGCAGGATGGCGCGGCCGTCGCCCAGTTGTCCGGCCCAGACGCCGAACTGGTGGCCGGAATAGACTGCCGCTAAAGACTGCGAATCGGCGGCGGCACGGTTGCCGGAAAAAGTCTGGATGAA
>NZ_JAQGLV010000254.1 GCF_028292705.1 Collimonas fungivorans
CGGGTTTGCCGGTTTGCGTCATTTTTGCGCCCGCACCAGCAAATTGATCTTTGCCGCGGCGGCCAGCAGCATGGGCAGGCAATGTTCAAGCAGGTGCGCCGGGGTCGGATTATTCACCTGGCCGCTGAGGTTGATGGCGGCCACCACCCGGCCGTTGCGGTCGAACACCGGCGCGGCCAGCGAGACCAGGCCCGGCTCCAGTTCTTCATTGACCATGCACCAGCCCTGGATCCGCACCTGCCGGATGATTTCCAGCAGGCGCTGCGGATCGACCACCGTTTGCGCCGTATGCGCCGGCAACGAGGCGGCGGCCAGGCGCTGCGCGAGGGTTTCGTCCGGCAAACCGGCCAGCAGCACGCGGCCCAGCGAAGTGGCATAGGCTGGCAAGCGGCTGCCGACGCCCAGGTTGATCGACATGATCTTGTGCGCGGGCACCCGCAGCACATACACGATGTCGTCGCCGTCCAGCACGGCGGCGGAGCAGGACTGGCGCAGGCTTTGCACCAGGTCTTCCATCACCGGCTGGGCCTGGGTCCAGACCGGCAGCGACGACAGGTAGGCAAAACCCAGTTCCAGCACTTTCGGCGTCAGGCGGAACAGGCGGCCATCCATCTCGACATACCCCAGATGCAGCAGGGTCAGCAGGATGCGGCGCGCGCCGGCGCGGGTCAGTCCGGCGCCGGCCGCGACTTCGGTCAGCGTCTGCGCCGGCGCCTGGGCGCCGAAGCTGCGCAGCACCGCCAGTCCGCGTGCGAAGGACTGGACGTAGCTGTCGCCAGGTTTGGGATCGCTGGCGTCGGACGGATTCGGCATGGCCATGCTTTCATTAAAGTTGTAGTACGCAAGATGCAATGCGCAGGAGCAAAACGGCCCTGGCGCAAGGACGAGCAAATAAGCAGCAGTTGACATTGGCCTGCCAGCTGACTATTCTTTTGAAATAAGTTCTTTATACGAATAATTGTTCATTATAAGAACTTTATTATATTTTTCAACTGAAAAGTTCGTAAAACCCATGATTAATAAAATTATTCCTTCGGTCGAACAGGCGCTTGCCAATATTCATGACGGCGCCACGGTCATGATCGGCGGTTTCGGCGGCGCCGGACAGCCGGCAGAACTGATAGACGCCCTGATCGCGCAGGGCGCGTGCGACCTGGTGATCGTCAACAACAACGCCGGCAATGGCGAAACCGGATTGGCTGCGCTGTTGAAGGCGCGGCGGGTGCGCAAGATCATCTGCTCCTTCCCGCGCCAGGCCGATTCGCAAGTCTTCGACGGCCTGTACCGCGCCGGCGAACTGGAGCTGGAGCTGGTCCCGCAAGGCAACCTGGCGGAACGGATCCGCGCCGCCGGCGCCGGCATCGGCGCCTTCTTCACGCCCACCGGCTACGGCACGGAACTGGCCAAGGGCAAGGAAACCCGCGAAATCAACGGCAAGATGTATGTGCTGGAACATCCGATCCACGCGGATTTCGCCCTGATCAAGGCTGAGTGCGGCGACCGCTGGGGCAACCTGACCTACCGCAAGACCGCGCGCAATTTCGGTCCCGTCATGGCCAGCGCCGCCAAGGTCACGATCGCCTCGGTGCACGAAATCGTCGAGCTCGGCAGCCTCGATCCGGAAAGCGTGGTTACACCCGGCCTGTACGTCCAGCGGGTGGTGCAGGTGCCCCGCAGCGCAACCGGCCCGGCGGGTTTCAAGGCCGCATGAATAAGAAGAGGACAAAGAAAAGAGGACATGATGAACAAGTTGATAAATAAGTGGAGCAGAGAACAAATGGCGGCGCGCGTGGCGCAGGACATACCCGACGGCGCCGTGGTCAACCTGGGAATCGGCTTGCCGACGCTGGTGGCGAACCAGTTGCCGAGCGACCGCGAAGTGATCCTGCACAGTGAGAACGGCGTGATCGGCATGGGTCCGGCGCCGGCCAGCGGCGAGGAAGACTACGACCTGATCAACGCCGGCAAGCAAGCGGTGACGCTGCTGCCGGGCGGCTGTTATTTCCACCACGCCGACAGCTTCGCCATGATGCGCGGCGGCCATCTTGATGTCTGCGTGCTCGGCGCATTCCAGGTGTCGGCTGGCGGCGACCTGGCTAACTGGCACACCGGCGCCGCGGATGCGATTCCTGCCGTCGGCGGTGCCATGGATCTCGCCATAGGTGCCAAAAAAACCTATGTGATGATGGAGCATCTCACCAAGGCGGGAGAAAGCAAGCTGGTTGCGGCCTGCAGTTATCCGCTCACCGGGATCGCTTGCGTGAGCCGGGTCTATACCGACCTGGCGGTGATCGACCTGGCCGCCGACGGCGCCAGGGTAACCGCCATCGTCGACGGCCTGTCGTTCGAGGAGCTGCAGAAGCTGACCTCGGTGCCGCTCGTCATGGCTTGTTGACTAGAACGCATTTGATAATCGATCCAGGAGAAACCATGTCCCACGCTTTCATTTGCGATGCCCAGCGCACGCCCTTCGGCCGATATGGCGGCGCGCTGGCCAGCGTGCGCGCCGACGATCTCGGCGCGATTCCGATCCGCGCCCTGATGGCGCGCAATCCCCAGGTCGACTGGCAAGCAGTGGCCGATGTCATCTACGGCTGCGCCAACCAGGCCGGTGAAGACAACCGCAATGTGGCGCGCATGTCGGCGCTGCTGGCCGGCCTGCCGCTGGAAGTGCCGGGGGCGACCCTGAACCGTCTGTGCGGATCGGGCCTGGACGCGCTGGGCACGGCGGCGCGCGCCATCAAGAGCGGCGAGGCCGGCCTGATGATCGCCGGCGGTGTTGAGAGCATGAGCCGGGCGCCGTTCGTGATGGCCAAGGCCGAAAGCGCGTTTTCGCGCAGCGCCAGGATCGAAGACACTACCATCGGCTGGCGCTTCGTGAATGCGCTGATGAAGCAGCAGTACGGCGTCGATTCCATGCCGGAAACGGCGGAAAACGTCGCTGCCGAATACGGCATCAGCCGCGCCGACCAGGACCAGATGGCGCTCGCCAGCCAGATGAAAACGGTGGCGGCGCAAAACGCCGGCTACTTCGACAGCGAAATCACGCCGGTTGCAGTCCCGCAGAAAAAAGGCGAAACCATCATCGTCGATAAAGATGAACACCCGCGCGCCACCAGCCTGGAAGCGCTGGCCAAGCTGAAACCGGTGGTCAGGCCGGACGGCAGCGTCACCGCGGGCAATGCTTCCGGCGTCAACGACGGCGCTTGCGCGCTGCTGCTGGCCGACGAAGCCAACGCCGCGAAACATGGCCTGGTGCCGAAAGCCAGGGTCGTCGCCATGGCTACCGCCGGCGTTGCGCCGCGGGTCATGGGCATGGGTCCGGCGCCGGCGACGCTGAAAGTGCTGGCGATGACCGGCCTCAGCCTGGCTCAGTTCGATGTGATTGAGCTGAATGAAGCGTTCGCCGCCCAGGGGCTGGCGGTGCTGCGCCGGCTCGGCTTGCAGGACGACGACCCGCGCGTCAATCCCAACGGCGGTGCCATCGCGCTCGGCCATCCGCTGGGCGCCTCCGGCGCACGCCTGGCCGCCACCGCGGTCAACCAGCTGCAGCGCATCCAGGGCCGCTACGCGCTGTGCACGATGTGCATCGGCGTCGGCCAGGGGATTGCGGTGGTGCTGGAACGGGTCTGATTGCGGGCGGACGGGAAAGCAGGCGCGGCGCGTGGTATAAAACAGAATATGTCCTAAACATCTTATCTGCCCATGAGCTATCTCTGCGACGCCTCCCGCGCAACCCTGATCATTGTCGACCTGCAGGAAAAACTGATGCCGGTGATCGATGAGGGCGCGCTAGTCCTGCAGCGTGCGGTGCTGCTGGCGCAGGCCGCCGGATTGCTTGGCATTCCCGTGATCGGCACCGCGCAGCAGCCGTTGCGGCTGGGGCGCACCGTCGCGCCCATCGATGCGCTGCTGGACCGGACCATAGAAAAAACCAGCTTCGATGCCTGCGCCCAGGCCACATTCATGGCGGCGCTGAGCAATGGCCGGGACGAGCTGGTGGTGCTGGGCTGCGAAGCCCATGTCTGCGTGCTGCAGACAGTGCTGGGTTTGCTGCACCGGCAGCGCCGGGTAAAGCTGGTCAGCGATGCGATCGGCTCGCGCCGCGGCAGCGACAAGCAAGCGGCCATTGACCGCGCCCGCGCCGCCGGCGCTGAAATCGTCAGCAGCGAAATGCTGATGTTCGAATGGATGGGCAATAGCGACCATCCGGAATTCCGCAAAATACTCAAGCTGATCAAGTAGCC
>NZ_JAQGLV010000275.1 GCF_028292705.1 Collimonas fungivorans
TCGTCGGCCACCTGGTATTGACCAAGACCGTGCTCGGGCGCCACTGGATCGGCATCGGCACCAATGAAGAAGCGGTGCGCCTGTCCGGCATCAATCCGCGTCCCAGCAAGGTGCTGGTGTTTGCGCTGATGGGTTTGCTGGCCGGCGTCGGCGCCTTGTTCCAGGTATCGCGGCTGGAAGCGGCCGATCCGAACGGCGGCGTCGGCATGGAGCTGCAAGTGATTGCGGCTGTCGTGATCGGCGGCACCAGCCTGATGGGCGGGCGCGGTTCGGTGATCAGCACGTTCATCGGCGTACTGATCATCTCGGTGCTGGAAGCCGGCCTGGCGCAGGTCGGCGTCAGCGAGCCGATGAAACGCATCATCACCGGGCTGGTGATTGTTGCAGCGGTAGTGCTGGATACCTATCGCCGCCGCGGCGAACGCTCCACACATTGAGCAAATAATATGGCAACCATCAAGGATGTAGCGCGCACGGCCGGGGTGTCGTACACCACGGTTTCGCACGTCCTGAACCAGACCCGGCCGGTCAGCGCCGACGCCCGGGCGCGGGTGCTGGCGGCGGTTGAGGCCATGGCCTACGTGCCGAGTGCTTTGGCGCGTTCTTTGAAAAGCAAGGCTACCGGCAGTATCGGCTTGATCATTCCGAACAACACCAATCCGTATTTTTCGGAAGTGGCGCGCGGCATCGAAGACAGCTGTTATGCGGCCGGCTACAGCGTCATCCTGTGCAATTCCGACGACGATCCGGCCAAGCAGCGCGATTATCTCAACGTGCTGCTGACCAAACGCTGCGACGGCCTGATCGTGGCCACGCTGGCGCAGACCGACGGCGAGCTGTTGCGCAAGATGAAGGTGCCGACCGTGCTGCTGGACCGGGCGCCGAAAGACATGGCGATCGACCTGGTGGCGGTCGACAACGCCGCCGGCGGCGCATTGGCGGCCGCGCATCTGCTGAGCCTGGGGCGGCGCCGCATCGCTTGCATCGGCGGCCCGCAAGACATCGCTATTTCGCGCGAGCGGATCGGTGGTTTGCGCCAGACATTGCTGGCTGCCGGCGTTATGCTGCCGGAGCCATTGCTGGCTTATGCCGATTTCACCAGCGCGGGTGGTTACCTGGCGGCGCGCAGCCTGCTGGCGCGCTTTGCATCTGTACCTTCGCAAGCCCCGGATGCGATTTTCTGCTGCAACGACCTGATGGCGATCGGCGCCTTGCGTGCCGCGGCAGAACTGGGCATCGCGGTGCCGGAGACGTTGGCGGTGGTGGGTTTCGATGATATCGACCTGGCGCAGTTCGTCCATCCGACCTTGACCAGCGTGGCGCAGAATACGCGCCGGCTCGGACAGCTCACCGCCGAATGTCTGCTGCAGCGGATCGCCACGCCCGACCGTCCTTTGCAGCGGCTGTCGATTGCGCCTGAACTGCATATACGCGGTTCGACCGTGGTGTCATGATGGCGTGAATTTTAGTCATCCCTTTTTAGTAGCCTTTATTTTCAAGACCACACAATGATCGTCATCATCGGCAGTATCAATATGGACCTGGTGCTCAATGTGCCGCGCATGCCGCTCCCCGGCGAAACTTTGTCCGGCGGACGTTTCCAGACCATCTCGGGCGGCAAGGGCGCGAACCAGGCGGTCGCTTGCGCGCGTCTCAGCGACGATAGCGTGAAAGTGGCGATGGTCGCCTGCCTCGGCGACGACGCTTTCGGTACGGAACTGCGGGCTGCCTTGCGCAACGACGGCATCGACGACAGCCATATCAGCACAATAGTAGGAGAAGCTTCAGGCGTGGCTTCGATCCTGGTCGACGCCAGCGGCCAGAACAGCATCGTGCTGGCGGCCGGCGCCAACGACGCGCTGAGCCCGGCGCATATCGATGCCGCGCGCAGCCTGATCGAACAGGCGCGTATCGTCGTCCTGCAGCTGGAAACGCCGCTGGCAACGGTGATCCATGCGATCAAGCTGGCGCATCAGCTGGGCAAGACCGTGGTGCTGAATCCGGCGCCGGCGCAAGCCTTGCCGGCCGCTCTGCTGGCGCAGGTGGATTACCTGATCCCGAATGAAATCGAGGCGGCCATGCTGGCCGGCCTCAACGCCGCCAGCCTGGATAACGACGCCGCCATCGAAGCAGCAGTCGCCAAGTTGCGCGCCGCTGGCAGCAGCAATGTGCTGGTCACGCTGGGCGAAAAGGGCGTCTATGCGGCGCTGTCGTCCGGCTCAGTCCATTTTGCCGCGCAGCCGACCAAGGCGGTCGACACCACCGCTGCCGGCGACACCTTCATTGGCGGTTTTGTCGCAGCGCTGGCCGAAGGCCGCAGCGAAGCCGACGCTATCGCCTTCGGCCAGCGCGCGGCAGCCCTGAGCGTGGCGCGCGTCGGCGCGCAAACCTCGATTCCCTATCGCAGTGAACTGGAGGCTTGAGATGAAAAAAAGCCCATTGCTGAATATCGCCCTGTCGCAACTGATCGCATCGCTGGGCCACGGCGAAAGCATAGTGATCGGCGATGCCGGCTTGCCGGTGCCGCCCGGCGTGCCGCTGATCGACCTGGCGCTGACGCGCGGCGTGCCCGGCTTCATGGATACCTTGCAAACGATATTGACGGAAATGCAGGTGGAGCACCATGTGCTGGCCGAAGAACTGCCGTTGCACAGCCCGCAGCTGGCGCAGCAGATCGAGGCGCTCGGCCTGGTCGACAAGCGCACTTTGTCGCATGCCGATTTCAAGCGCATGACGCACAGCGCGAAAGCCGTTATCCGTACCGGCGAGTTCACGCCGTACGCCAACATCATCCTGGTTGCCGGCGTGGTATTTTGATAATATTTTGGCCGCAAATCTGACAAGCCGCTCGTGGCAGGTACAATAAAGCCATGAATATCTCATTGCCCGAACTGGAACAAGCCATCAATTACTGGCGTCTGCAACGGCCTGCGGTAGGGGAAGAATGCGCACTGTCGCCTGAGGTGAATGCGCTCGCCAACGTGTATGCCCTGATGATCATCAACCATAGCAGCAGCGTGGCGCTGGCCTCCATGGACAGCGTGGCGCAGCAGCTGATCGGCGCCTGGCGCCAGCACATGCTGGATCTCAGCACCGCCGCCAGATCAGTGGGTTAAGTGTGGACTAAGTGGCGCGCCTGGCGTTTGGGGGCGGCTGCAGCGTCGGGTTTTGCCATGAGCTGCGGCATGTCAGCCTGCTTGGCTGGTTTGCCTGCATAGTCGGTGCTGAGCACGGCATTGACCGCATTTTCCGCCATCCCTTGCAAATGCAGCCACTGGCCGACCAGGCCTGCCAGGCGGTCCAGTGCGATCCGGTGGGTGGCGTCGGTCTTGCCGTATAGCCAGTCCGAAAACGCCATGAAGCTGGCGAACGGAGTATCGCCCAGCAAGATCGGTAGCGTGTGCGCGAAGCGTCCTGAATTGGCGACCAGGTCCCAGTAGCGGGAAAACCGTTGCAGGCGCTGCATGGTGGGAAAGTCGATCAGGCTGGTGGCGAGGATGGTGTAGGGCGGGTGCGGATCGAAGATCAGGCCGTAAGGCTCGGTATGGCGGATGATCGGCGTGCCGCGCAAGCGTTTCAGGATGCCGAACTGGATTTCATGCGGCTGCAGCGCCACCAGGCGGTCGAAACCGCGGGCGAAACTGGCGACATCTTCACCCGGCAGACCGGCGATCAGGTCGACGTGCAGATGCGCCTGCGATTGCTGGATCAGCCAGCGGATATTCTCCGCCGCTTTCTCGTTATTCTGCTTGCGGCTTACCAGCGCTTGCACTTCCGGGTTGAAACTCTGGATGCCGATTTCGAATTGCAGCGCGCCAGGCGGAAATTGCGCAATCGACTCCTTCAAGGCATCCGGCAAATGATCGGGCACCAGCTCGAAGTGGGCAAACACCGGATCGTCAGGATTGGCCGCCAGCTTGTCGAGGAAGAACTGCAAGATCTTCAAG
Organism: Collimonas fungivorans; assembly: GCF_028292705.1. GTDB lineage: Bacteria > Pseudomonadota > Gammaproteobacteria > Burkholderiales > Burkholderiaceae_D > Collimonas > Collimonas fungivorans_B. The sequence goes on from NZ_JAQGLV010000275.1 coordinate 3,948, forward strand.
CTGGTTTTGACGTTCAGGTTGAAGGTACGGTCGACGAATTTGAACAGCCGCGCGCCGCGCGCATATAGCGACTCCATCTCTGCCAGGAAACTGTCGAGCGCAAACGGCCACGCCGTCTTGTCCAGCGCCGACAGGCAGAATTCGCATTTGAACGGACAACCGCGCGACGCTTCCACATACAAGGTGCGGTGGGCGATGTCATGGTCGCTGTACAAGCCATACGGCAGGACGATATCGGCCATGGGCGGCTGCACCCCGACATGCACCTTCATCAGCGGCTTCGGGCCATTTAGAATCTGCCGGCACAGCTGCGGCAGGGTGACGTCGCCCCAGCCGGTAACCAGGTAATCGGCGAGCTGGACGATCTGCTGCTCGGCCGATTCGTAGGACACTTCCGGTCCGCCCAGGACAATCACCATGTCGGGCGCCACCCGTTTCAGCATCGCCACCACCTTGGTGGTTTCCTCGATATTCCAGATATACACGCCGAAGCCGACGATGGTAGTGCCCGTTCCGGCTTTATGCGCCAGCAGCTTTTCGACAATGTCGGTGGTCTTGGCGCCGATGACGAATTCATGCAGCTGCGTGGCCTCGCGCAAATCCCCCATGTTCGCCTGCAGATAGCGCAGCCCAAGTGAAGCGTGGGAATAACGCGCGTTGAGCGTGGACAGCAGGATGGTCATGGCGGGCTAACGAAAGGATTGGCGGCAGAAATTGCGGAATGCGCCATTTTACGCTTGTGAACCGGCACGGCCCAGGTTTTAGGGAATTTGCCAAATTGACATGGTTGGCCTTGTTCGTGAGTATCGAGATAAGTCATCGTGAACAGCATGCCATTTTTATGCAACTAATTTTCAGTTGCAATTTTCGAGAAAGGACAGGATAATCAAATGACTCAAGCCGATAAATTGCGCAACCGGGCTGCTGCCGTTCCTGCAGACTTTACATGGCAAGAACTGGTCAGCCTGCTCAATTCGTACGGGTTTATCGAGTTTTCTGACAAGGGCGGCTCTTATCGATGTTTTAAAACCGCAACGGGTCTTAAGATTTTTGTGCACAAGCCCCATCCAGGCAATATCGTGAAAAGATATTTATTGTTAAAAGTAAACGGCAAGCTGAAAGAGTACGGTTTGACGAATCCCAGCGAGGAATGAAATGAGCGACAAAATACTCAGCCATAAAAGTTATTCAGGTTCTATCGAGGTCAGCATCGAGGATGGCTGCCTGCACGGTGAGATATTGTTTATCAATGATCTTGTAAGCTACGAAGCGGAAAACGTCAGGGAGCTGCAAACGGCATTTGCAGAAGCGGTGGATTTCTATCTGGACAAGTGCCGGCGCGCAGGCCTGGAACCGGACAAGCCCTGCAGCGGCACGTTCAACGTGCGTCTGACGCCTGAACTGCATCGCAACGCCAGCCTGGCGGCGGCAAGGAAAGGGCAGTCCCTGAACGATTTCGTGAAAGAATGCGTCAGCGATGGCGTGTCGGCAACGGCCGGCAAAGATCCCGGCTCTACGCCAGGCCGCGGCCACCTGCGTCAAGTACCTGCCAAGCCTCAGCGCAGCGCCAGGTAAGGAAAATGCGACTGCCGCCCCACCACGATCATGGCGTCGATGAGTGGTCAGGCGTCAAGCTGGATGTGGGCCACGTGGTGACCTTCCTTTTATCAATTGCATGACTTTTTGGATAAGCAGCATCATGGCGCAATACATTGTGGTCGGCCTGGAATTTGGCGTGGTGTTATTGGTAGGGCTGGCGATTTACATGATCAGGAAAAAATAGATCGAGCAGATATGAAAATGGCTGGCGCATTGTGCCAGCCTCGTTGCGCACCAAGCCCTTGTTTGTAACCGGCGCGGTCCAGCAATTGCTGGATTTGATGACATAGGGGGCGTACCGTCGCCTTCTGCTGCGATCGGTTAATATGATTGCTCTTCCCTACACAAGATGGGCGTCAAATGAGCAATGCAACCACTTCCAAAGCACGAATCCGTACTAAAACCAAAGCCGAGTCGGTCACCCCGCGGGTGGCGCTCGTATTGCAGGGCGGCGGTGCGCTAGGTGCTTATCAGGCCGGGGTTTATCATGCAATGCACGAGAACGGCCTGACCCCGGACTGGGTGGTGGGAACCTCGATCGGCGCCATCAATGCTGCGATCATCGCCGGCAACGAGCGAGACATGCGGCTGTCGCGCCTGAAGGAATTCTGGGAGCAGGTCGGCCATGGCGACCTGATGGACCTGGGCAAGGTCACCGACAGCGCGCGCCAGTTCAATACCTGGTGGACCACCACCGACGTCACCGCGCGCGGCGTGCCGGGATTTTTCTCGCCGCGCTCGCCGAATCCCTTCGTGCTGGGCTGGCCGGTGGCGGCCGAACAAGCCAGTTTTTACGATACCAGCCCGCTGGCCGAAACCCTGGCGCGCCTGGTCGACTTCAAGCACCTGAACGAGCCGGGCGGCATGCGCCTGACGGTCAGCGCGATGAAGGTGGCTTGCGGCAGCCTGGTCAACTTCGATTCGCGCGACCGGCCTATCGGCGTCGAACACATCATGGCCAGCGGCGCCTTGCCGCCCGGTTTTGCGCCGGTGCGGATAGACGGCGACCTGTACTGGGACGGCGGCCTGTATTCGAATACGCCGCTGGAAGTGGTGCTGGACGACGAATCCAGGACCGACATCGACGGCAACACCTTGTGCGTGATGGTCGATCTGTGGAGCGCCAACGGTCCCGAGCCGGTGACCCTGGACCAGATCACGAACCGCCAGAAAGACGTGACCTTTGCCTCCCGTTCGGAACGCCATATCGAAAACTACTTGCGCATGTATCAACTGCGGCGCGCCGCGCAAGCGCTGTACGACAAGCTGCCGCCGGCGCTGCGCAGCAAATCCGACCTCAAGGAATTCAAGGGTTTGCACGACAACAGCACAATCCACATCGTGCGCCTGCGCTACAGCGGCCACGACTGGAACATGCCGTCCAAGGACATCAATTTTTCGCGCGGCTCGATCGAGTGGCGCTGGGAGCAAGGTTACGCCGACGCCATGCAGGCCGCCGAGCGCGTCAAGGCCAACGGCGACACCTTCGGCGATTCCGACGCCGGCCTGGTGGTGCATGAACTGGTCATGCCGCCGGTGAGTTGATGGCGCCTGCTTCCGTGCTGCGGCGGTTGACCCTGGCGCTGCTGTTGGCCGGCATGACGGTCGGCGTCCAGGCTGGCGCCGCCGCTGCGGGACTGGACAGCCAGCAATGCGCGCTGCTCAAGCAGCATGTGCTGCAGCCCGGCGCGCCGGTCGACTGCCCGCAATTGCAGGTAGTCCGTTTCTCGTATCTCGACTTTGACCAGGTGCGCCATGACGACGGTGAGATCATGGTCATGGCGGCGGTCGCGCCGCAGGTCAAAGCGCTGTTCGACGAGCTGTTCAAACGCCGTTTCCCGCTTGCACAGGCCCGCCTGATGGAGCATTATCAAGGCAACGACGACGCCTCGATGGCGGACAATAATACCTCTGCTTTCAACGACAGGCCGATCACCGGCGGCGGAGCGGCGTCCTTGCATGCCTATGGTTTGGCGATCGATATCAATCCTTTGCAAAACCCGTATGTGCGGCGCGATGCACAAGGCCGGCTGGTTTACAGTCCGCCGGCCGGGCAGGCTTTCGGCGAGCGCATCGCCAGCCGGGCGGGAAGCAGCGAACAAGTTGTGGAACTATTCGCGCAACATGGTTTTCTGACCTGGGGTGGGGATTGGAGAAAGCCCATTGATTACCAGCATTTCCAGGTCAGCCGCAAGCTGGCCGAACGACTGGCCAAGCTGTCGGCGCCGCAGGCGCGCCAGCTGTTTGAAAGCACGGTGGTCGCCTACCGCGCCTGCCGTACCGGCCATGGCGGCAAGCCGAAAGACAGGAAGGTTTGCGCCGTCGCGGCGGGTTAGGACTGTTAGGTTTGGCAGGAGGCAGATTCACATTTTGCTTGTAGAATGTGCAATATTGCCATGTTGATAGCAAGAGATGATTTGTCCACACAGGAGAAGGCCATGTTTTCGTTTCATGAACAGTTTGCCGCAGCAACCAAAGCGCATTTCGAAGCCCAGTTGGCATTGCTCAATACCCTGACTACAAAAACCTTCGAGGGTGTTGAAAAGGTCATCGAACTCAACATCAGCGCGGCCAAGGCTTCGCTGGAAGAATCCGGCGGCGCCGCCAAGCAATTGCTGAGCGCCAAGGACCCGCAGGAATTCCTCAACATCTCGGCGGCCCAGGCCAAGCCGGGCGCCGAAAAAGCCGCAGCTTACGGCCGCCACCTGGCTAGCATCGCCTCCGGCACCCAGGCTGAGTACACGCGTGCGGCAGAAGCACAGGTGGCCGAAACCAGCCGCCGCATCAACGCCTTGATCGAAGAAGTCAGCAAGAACGCGCCTGCCGGTTCGGAAAACGCGATCTCTATCCTGAAATCGGTGATCAGCAACGCCAATGCCGGTTATGAGCAGCTGACCAAGAACGCCAAGCAGGCAGTCGAAACTCTGGAAGCCAACCTCAACAATGCCGGCGCGCAGCTGACCAAGGCCGCTACGCCGCGCAGCAAGAAGTAAGCACCTGCTTACTCGCTCACCAAAGGCCGCGGATGCGGCCTTTTTTCATATTGGCAGATCGCGGTCCCAGGCCGGCACTTCACCGAATTGCTGCGCCAGGAAATCGACGAAGGTGCGCACCTTGGCCGAGAGGTGCTGGCGGCTCGGATACACCGCGTGCACCGCCAGCGCATCGCCGTGGTAACCGGTCAGGACGGGCACCAGGCGGCCATCGCGGATGGCGTCGCCGATGATGAAGGTCGGTTGCCTGATGACGCCCATGCCGGCCAGCGCCGCCGCCATCAGCAGGTCGCCGTTATTGCAATGCAAGCCGCCGCCGACGCGCACCGTATGGACCTTGCCGTCGCGTTGCAGGCGCCATTCATTGTCCGGCAACGTATAGGCATAGGTCAGGCAGGTATGCCGCGCCAGGTCGTCGGGATGCTGCGGCACGCCGTGCTGTTCCAGGTAGGCCGGGGCAGCGCAGGTCAGTACATGCGCCTTGGCCAGCTTGCGCATCACCAGGCTGGAGTTTTGCAGCTTGCCGATGCGGATCGCGAGGTCGAAACCTTCTTCGACCAGGTCGACAATGCGGTCGGACAAGGTGACGTCCAGTTTCACGTTCGGGTAACGCTGTGCATACAGCGGCAGCAGCCGGCCCAGGTGGTTGACGGAGAAGGATACCGGCGCATTGATGCGCAGCACGCCGCTCGGGTTGGCGGCATGCATGCCGGCCGCCAGAGTGGCTTGTTCGAGATCGGCCAGCACCTGCTTGCAGCGCTCCAGGTAGGCGCTGCCGGTATCGGTCAGGCTCAGGCGGCGCGTGCTGCGGTTCAGCAGGCGCGCGCCCAGGTATTGCTCGAGGTCGGCGATATGCCGCGTCACCGACGGATTGGACAGGTTCAGGATCCGCGCCGCGCCCGACAAGCTGCCGGTTTCAGTCACTTTGACAAACACCTTCATCGCTTCGAACAGATTCATCGCAATGCCTTATTGTTTTGGAATTCGGAAATAATATTTCAATAAAACATGATTTTTCTTTTCATTGCAAGAATATATAGTCGGACACGGTCCATAAATTCCCCTGGCTTTAACCATTTCTTGTGAAAGTAATATCATGAACAACCCAAGCACCTACGCCGCTACCCTGCTCAGGCTGACCCTGGGCATCGCGCTGCTGGCCCATGCCTACCTGAAGACTTTTGTCTTCACCTTGCCGGGCGCAGCCGCTTTCTTCGCCAGCCAGGGTTTTCCGGCATGGTCGGTATATCCTGTGGTGGCGGTCGAAGTGCTGACCGGGATCGCCATGGTGCTGGGCCTGCAGGCCCGGATTGCCGCCGTGATTTCGCTGCCGGTGCTGCTGGGCGCCTTGTCGGTGCACGCCGGCAACGGCTGGGTGTTCACCAGCCCTAACGGCGGCTGGGAATATCCGGCCTTCATGGTGGTTACTGCAATTTCGGTGGCTTTGCTGGGCAACGGCGCATTTGCGCTGGGCAGCGGCAAAGCCGATAAATAAATTTCTGGAAGAGATCAAGATGAGCACAATTGCCACCCGCATGCCGGCGATTTTCTTCGGTCACGGCAGCCCGATGAATGCACTGGAAGATAACCGCTACACCGCAGCCTGGGCTGAACTTGGAGCCAGCGCCGCGCAGCTGAAACCGAAGGCGATCCTGTCGGTGTCGGCGCACTGGTACACGCGCGGCACCGGCGTCACCGCCATGACGCAGCCTAAGACCATCCATGATTTCGGCGGTTTTCCGCAGGCGCTGTTTGATGTGCGTTATCCGGCCCCGGGCGATCCGCAGCTGGCGGCGCAGGTGCGTGATCTGCTGGCGCCGGTGGCGGTCGCCATGGATCATTCATGGGGACTGGACCACGGCACCTGGTCGGTGCTGGTCAAGGCCCTCCCCAAGGCCGATGTGCCGGTGATCCAGCTGAGCATCGACGCCACCCAGCCGGCGCAGTTCCACTTTGACTTGGGACGCAAGCTTGCCGTGTTGCGCGAACAGGGCGTGCTCATTATTGGCAGCGGCGACGTGGTGCATAACCTGCGCCTGATGAACCGCAGCCAGGATGCGCCGGTGCATGGCTGGGCCCAGCGCTTCAACGACCACATACGCGAAAGCCTGGTGAGCGGCGACATGCAGGCGCTGATCGACTATGCCGACCAGGGCCAGGACGCGCAATTGTCGGTGCCGACGCCGGAGCATTACCTGCCGCTGCTGTACATTGCCGGCGCCAGACAGGACGGCGAGGCGATTTCGATTGCGGTGGATGGCATCGACATCGGCTCGGTCAGCATGCTGACCGCCGTGGTCGGTGCTG
>NZ_JAQGLV010000309.1 GCF_028292705.1 Collimonas fungivorans
TTCATGAAAATCGCGCCGAAGGCCGAGGCGCAAGTGATGGTGCCGGCGTGGAAGGCGTTCATGCCAAACCCTACCTGCAGCGCCAGCGGCAGCAGGAACGGCACCGCGCCCAGCCCGATGCGGAACAGCGAGCCGCCGATGACGCTGGCGCGGAAAGTCGGGATCCGCAACAGGCGCAGGTCCAGCAGCGGAAACGGTTCGCGCCTTGCATGCAGCAAATACACGTACAAGGTCAGGCCGCCCAGCACGCACATGGCGAATGCCCACTCCTGCGCCAGCAGCTCGCCGTCGATCAGCGACAGGCCCAGCATCAGCAAGGTGCTGCCGATAGCCGACAGCACAAACCCTTTCATGTCGAGCGGCTGCAGGTCATCGGAGCGGTAATTCTCGATATAGCGGCTGGCCAGGTACATGCCGAGGATACTGATCGGCACATTGATCAGGAAAATCCAGCGCCAGTGGAAATAAGTCGTGATGAAACCGCCCAGCGGCGGCCCGATCACCGGTCCCAGCTGGGACGGGATGGTCAGGTAGCTGATGGCCTTCACCAGATCAGTACGCGGCACCGAACGGAAAATAACGATACGCCCCACCGGCACCATCATGGCGCCGCCTATGCCTTGCAAAAAGCGCGCCGCGACAAACGCCGCCAGCGAGCTCGAAGCGGCGCACATCAGCGAACCGCTCAGGAACACTAGGATGGCGGCACGGAACACGGTGCGCGCGCCGAAACGATCAGCGACCCAGCCGCTGATCGGGATGAACACGCCGAGGCCGACCACGTACGAGGTCAACGCCAGTTTCAAGGTAAGGGGGTCTTGGCCGAGGTCGCGCGCCAGTACCGGCAGCGAGGTGGCAATCACCGTCGCGTCCATGTTTTCCATGAACAGCGCGCAGGCGACAATGAGCGGAATGAGAAGAGTACGTGGCACTGCCGATAACCGTAGGGTAAACAAAAAGACAGATGCACGCAGTGTTGCATCTGTCTGCCTGGTAGTTTACACCTATTCCTGGAATTTGGCAGGATGTACGATGACTGCCCTGTTTTCAGGCCAGTTTGCGTTGTCCCGGATCGTAATAAAAACGTTCTTCGCTTATCTTGTCGCCGCGCCAAAGCTGATAGGCGATTTCATCCAGCTGGAAACTGCGGCCGTCGTGGGCAACCATTTCGAACAGCCAGTTGATGGCGACCCGGTCACCGTCAACCAGGAAGGACTTGGCGGCCACCGTGCGGATTTCCTTGAACGCTGCCAGCGCTTTTTCTTCTCCGGCCACCAACGCCTGCAGCCCGGTGCGCGGCGGCTCCAGGTTTTCCTGCATGGATGCGTCTTCTGTATAAAACTCCTGGATTGCCTCTACGTACTTCCCTTGCACAACCAGCGCGATAAAACTTTCAACGTGTTCTCGACTTGGCATGGATCGGTCCTGTAAGCGTGGGTAGGAGTGACGACTATACCCGCCTTCAGAACGGTCCGTTGGACTCCCGCAATTTGTCCGGCAAGCCGTCGTGCGGACCAAGCGGCTGTTTCGGCGCATCCAGCCAAAGCTGCTCGCCGATCTCGGCGTTGCGCTTCGTATGCAAGGCGTAATAAACCTGGTTGTCGGCGCGGAAGCGATCGCCCACCACCAGCAAGCGCACGTCGGTTTCGGTATTGTTGATGAAGGTATGCGCAAGGCCGGTGCCGGGCGCAAAGCCGACGCCATCTCCCGGCGCCAGCCGGTGCAGGTGGCCGTCCAGCCAGACATCCGGCGCGCCTTCGATGACGTAGACGAATTCTTCCTCGGTCTTCTCGGCATGCGGCCAGGAAGTGCGCCGTCCGGGCTGCAGCAATTCATGGTGGATGCCGAGCCGGTTCAGGCCGAAAACGCGGCCGAACGGCGAACCGATCGCCATCAGCTCGGCGCTGCCGGGATAACTGGAATCGTCCGCGCCTTGAATCTCTTGCCAGTGCTTGATACAGTCCGGCCTGGTCATGGTGTTCTCCTCTTGTTGGCTGTTATTGGGAAAGCAGGATCCGGTAGCCGACAGCGGTCTCGGTCAGCAGGTGCTTGGGCTGGGCCGGATCGTCTTCCAGTTTCTGCCGCAAGTGTCCCATATAAATCCGCAGGTAGTGGCCGCTCTCCGAATGCGACGGCCCCCATACTTCTTTCAGCAGCTGCGGATTGGTCACCACCCGGCCGGCATTGGCCACCAGCACCGAAAGCAGGCGATACTCGGTCGGCGTCAGGTGCACCTGCTGCTGCGCCTTGGTCACCAGCCGCGCCTGCAGGTCCAGCGTGACATCGCCGAAGCGGATCAGGCCATCGTCGCCGGCCAGCGGCTGGTGCTGGCGGCGCAGCGTGGCGCGCACCCGCGCCAGCAGCTCGCCGACGCCGAACGGCTTGCTCAGGTAATCGTCGGCGCCGGCGTCGAGCGCCTTGATCTTGTCTGTTTCATTGACCCGCGCCGACAGCACGATGATCGGCACGCGCGACCACTTCCTGACATCCAGGATGAAATCGATGCCATCGCCATCCGGCAGGCCGAGATCGAGGATCACCAAGTTCGGCTTGCGGGTGCCGCAATCGATCAGGCCGCGCTGCATGGTGGCCGCTTCAAAAATCTGCCAGCCTTCGCTTTCCAGGGCTGCCCGTACAAAACGCCGGATCTGCGGTTCGTCTTCGACCAGCAGTGCTACAGGTGTCGGTTGCATCGTCATGTTTTCTCCGAGTCGTTTTCCATGCTGCCGGCGCTCGGCTCATGTTCTTCGAGGTCGGGCATGCTGGGCGGCGCGCCGAGCGGGATGGTAAAGATGAATTCGGCGCCGCTTGTCCCATGGCGGCCGCTGTGGGCGCGGATAGTGCCGCCGTGGGCTTCCACTATCGCACGGCAGATCGCCAGTCCCAGCCCGACGCCGGGCTTGGCCGATTCGCGCTCTCCGCGCGTGAACTTTTCAAATATCGTGTCTTCCATGCCGCTCGGCAGCCCCGGCCCGTCATCGGCGATGGTGACCGTCAGGAAACGGGCGTTGACTACCGCGGCCAAAACGATGTGAGAGCCGAGCGGCGTGTATTTGGCGGCATTCTCCAGCAAATTGCACAGCACGCGTTCGATCAGTACGGCATCAAAATGGACCAGCGGCAGTTCGTGCGCAACCCGTATCTCGACCTGGTGCCCATGCAGCGCCGAACCGCTGGCGCGCAATGCGCTGCCGACCACTTCCTCGAATGGCTGCCACTGCAAATTCAGCTTGACCTCGCCGCTCTGGATGCGCGCCATGTCCAGCAGGTTGGTCACCAGCGCGCTCATGCGCAGCATTTCGCTGTGCAGCGCGGTGGCCAGCACTTGCTGGTGCTGCTGCAACGGCGGTTTCGACAGCACCAGCGATTCGGACAGACCGATCAAGGCCGTCAGCGGGGTGCGCAAATCGTGCGACAGCGCCGACAGCAGGGAATTGCGCAAACGTTCCGACTCCATCCGCACCAGGGCGTCTTGCGCCACTTCGACATAATGCACGCGCTCCAGCGCAATCGCGGTCAAGGTGGCGAAGGTATACAGCTGTTGCTGCTGCTCCGGGATCAGGATCCAGCGCCGGTTGTGCGGCAAGATCACCAGCACGCCCCGGGTGCGCATCGGCGCCACTAAAGGCAGATAGAGATAACTACTGGCCGGCAAGGTATCGGTGCCGATGCCGGCGCTGCTGGCATTGTCGAAAGCCCACTGGGCGATGCCCATGTCGAGCGCCGCGGCGACATTGGCCACATCGTCCGGTATCACCGCCGGCAAGCTCAGCCGGCCGGCTTCGTCGGGTATCAGCAACAAGGTCTTGGCCTGGAAACTGCGTTGCAGGAACTGGCCGCTGGTCTCGAAGATCTGTTCCGTCTGCAGCACACCCGACAAGGCGCGCGCGAATTCGAACAAGGCGCGCGAACGCGCTTCACGGTCCGAGGCGATCCGCGCCTGGTAGCGCAGCCCTGAAGTCAGGTGGGTAATGGTCAGGCCGACCGCCAGCATCACGCCGAAGGTCAGCAGGTACTGGAAATCGCTGACCGCGAACGAAAAGCGCGGCGGCACGAAAAAGAAATCAAAGGAAGCAATGCTCAGCAAGGCGACAAAAATCGCCGGCCCGCGGCCGTAGCGGATGGCGATCAGGACTTCCGCCAGCAGGTACAGCATAACGATGTTGGCCAGGTCGAAAAACGGCAGAATCGGCGTCGCCAGCAAAGTCACCAGCACGCATACCGCCAGCGCCCAGGCGTAACCCCACCATTCGATCCGGTTCTGCATCGGCAGGTGGCGCGGCAGGGTGCCGCCGCCCTCCTCCGGTTTTTCCGCAGCGCCGGCCGAGCTTGCGCCGATGGCGATCAGGTCGATGTCGCGCGCCTGGGCCGCGATCCGCGCGGAATGACTGGCTTGCCAGGGAAAGCGGCGCTGGCTGCGGCCGATGATGATCTTTGAAAAATTGTGGCTGCGTGCATAGCCGGCCACGACCTCAGCTACTTCGCTGCCGGCCAGCACCGCGGTGGTCGCTCCCAGGTCTTGCGCCAGCTTGAGCGTCTTCAGGATGCGCTCGCGCTTGGCGGAAGGCAGGCGCTGCAGTTTCGGCGTCTCGACATACACTGCATGCCACTCGGCGTTGAGCTGGGTCGCCAGCCGCGCGGTGCTGCGGATGACATGTTCTGCATTGGGCGAAGGGCCGACGCAGGCCAGCAAGGCGGCGTCGGTCTGCCATACCGCGCCTATCGACTTCTCGATCCGGTATGCCTGGACATCGCCCTGCAGGCGATCCGCGGTGCGGCGCAGAGCCAGTTCACGCAGCGCGATCAGGTTGCCTTTGCGGAAAAAATTGCGCGAGGCGCGCTCCGCCTGTGGCAGCTTGTAAACCTTGCCGAGTCTCAGCCGGTTCAGCAGTTCATCGGCCGGCAGGTCCACCAGCACCACTTCATCGGCAGCGTCGAATACGGTGTCCGGCAAGGTTTCCGCGACCCGGATGCCGGTGATGCCGCCCACCACGTCATTCAGGCTTTCCAGATGCTGGACATTGAGCGTGGTGAAAACATCGATGCCGGCGTTCAGCAATTCTTCTACGTCTTGCCATCGCTTCGGATGACGCGAGCCGGCGGCATTGGAATGCGCCAGTTCGTCGACCAGTATCAGCGATGGCTTGCGCTGCAAGGCGGCGTCGAGGTCGAATTCCGGTAGTTGCTTGTCGCGATAAGCGACCTGCTTCATGGCCAGCAGTTCCAGCCCGTTCAGCAACGCGGCGGTTTCAGCGCGGCCATGGCTTTCGATCACTCCCGCCAAGACGTCGCGCCCCTCGCTATGCAGCTTGTGCGCAGCGCTGAGCATGGCGTAGGTTTTGCCGACGCCGGCCGACGCGCCGAAATAGATGCGCAGCTTGCCCCGCCCGGCCAGGCTCTCCTGCACCTGCAGCCGCGCCAGCAAAGCATCCGGATCCGGACGCAGATCGTCGTTTGAATAGGGTGAAGACACTGATTGCCTTATGAATGCCATCGATAAAACAGTTATGCAAAATCCATTGCTAATTGTAGATTGAATCCGTCTACCGTTACGATACCCTGAAAGTTATTTAAATTCCTCGCCAAGCTTCGGCCGCAATGGCGAACAGGCCGGGAGACCATGCTCTCCCGGCCTGCATCGTTAAAACAGCCTGCCGGCCATCCTTAAAACGTCTTGGTTGCCGATACCACCAGCGCGGTTTTTCCCAGATTCTTGCGATCCGGCGCCGGGCCCACATAATTGTTGGTATCGGTGCCGATCACGGCCACGCTGCCGGACAGGAAACCGAAATCCTTGGTCAAGCCGATTTTCCAGTCGTTATAGCTCAGCGCCGAATTATTCTTGACGGTTTGATGGCCAGCATGCAGGTTGACCGTGTAACCGTTGCTGACGTCGATATTGGCGCCGATGTCCAGGTAGCCGCTGTTTTTACTGTTGGCAGCGCCGAACAGGTCAGTCAGCGACTGCGAATACTTGATATAGGCGGGACCGTAGCCCAATTGGCCGTACAGCTCGGTCGTATTCGCATCCGGATGCAGATCGTTGGATGGATAAATATACGTAAGAACACCGAAATCATAGCTCAGGTCCTGGGTGAAATTGCCTTTTTTGCCGGCGTAGACATCCCATTCGATATTGCCGTCGCCGCCACTGTCCTTGACCCATTTGAGGGTCGACAGCCAAGTGCCGACATACAAGCCGGTAGGATTGTTGCTGTAGTCCGCGCCGCCTTGCAGGGCCGGCTTCAGGCGTGTCTGGGAAATTCCGCGGAAACGATAGTCGGAGACAAGGCTGGCATTGAACGTCAGGGAATTGTCCGGAACCGCTTCTTCAGCCTGCGAGCAGTTTGCAGTGAAGGCGGTAATGCCGATGACGGAAAGCAGGCCAGCAAAATAGATGATTTTCTTCATATGTTCCAGATAAGACAAAGATAGCGTGGTGTTTTATTTCAAACCCGAAGAAACATGGACGTGTGCAAGCTGGCCGCACGCTGTACGGCCAGTCCTGCGAGCACTATCCCTTCTGGAATGAAATGGGTGGTGAAACTTAGTTTGCGGCCGGATGCTGGCGCTCAGTTGCCCGATCAAGCGCCAGGTTCAACGCCAGCACATTGACGCGCGGCTCGCCGAAGAAGCCCAGGCTGCGCCGTAGCTGCAGGCTGTCGATAAGGCTGTGCACGGTATCGACGCTCAGCTTGCGTTCGCGCGCAATGCGTCCGGCCTGGTAATAGGCGGCAGCCAGGCTGATTTCCGGATCCAGGCCGCTGCCGGAGGCAGTCACCAGGTCCACCGGGATCGGCAGCGTGTTAGTCGGATCAGCCGCCTTCAGGGCGTCGACCCGCCCCTTGACCGCGTCTATCAAAGCCGGATTGCTAGGCCCGAAATTGGAGCCGCCGGAAGCCTGGGCGTTATACGGCATCGGGCTGGTAGCCGACAAGCGGCCCCAGAAATAGTTGGGCGCCGAAAATTCCTGGCCGATCAGGCGCGAGCCGATCAGCTTGCCGTTTTGCACGATCAGGCTGCCGGACGCCTGGTCAGGAAAGACCGCCTTGCCGATGCCGGTCACGGCCAGCGGATAGATCACCCCGCACAGGACTGTCAGGCTGACGAACAGCACCAGTGCCGGGCGCAATACGCCCTGCGAAGCTGCTTTCGACGAAGTCGCTTTAAAATTAGCAGCCAGTTTTGCCGGCGGCAGCGTTGTTGTGGATGCGGATTTCATTTCTATACTCCTAATTACACCAGGTGCATGACCGACAGAATCATGTCAATCAGCTTGATACCGATAAAGGGCAGGATGATGCCGCCCAGGCCGTAGATCAGCAGGTTGCGGCGCAATAGCGAAGCAGCGCCGACCGCGCGGTAGCGGACTCCTTTCAGCGCCAGCGGAATCAGCACCACGATGATCAGGGCGTTGAAAATAACCGCGGACATGATGGCCGACGACGGGCTGGCCAGGTGCATCACGTTAAGCGCAGCGAGCTGCGGATAGGTGGTGATGAAGGCTGCCGGGATAATCGCGAAATACTTGGCGATATCGTTGGCGATCGAGAAGGTCGACAAGGCGCCGCGCGTCATCAGCATCTGCTTGCCGATCTCGACGATCTCCAGCAGCTTGGTCGGGTTCGAATCGAGGTCGACCATGTTGCCGGCTTCTTTCGCCGCCTGCGTGCCGCTGTTCATCGCCACCGCGACGTCGGCCTGGGCCAGCGCCGGTGCGTCATTGGTGCCGTCGCCGGTCATCGCCACCAGCCGGCCTTCCGACTGGTAGCTGCGGATCAGCTTGAGCTTGTCTTCCGGCGTCGCTTCCGCCAGGAAGTCGTCGACCCCTGCTTCGGCGGCAATCGATGCGGCTGTCAGGCGGTTGTCGCCGGTGATCATGACAGTCTTGATGCCCATCCGGCGCAGTTCGGCAAAACGTTCCTTGATGCCGCCCTTGACGATGTCCTTCAGCTCGACCACGCCCATCACCACGCCTTCATCCACCACCACCAGCGGCGTGCTGCCGCGGCGGGCGACGTCGTCGACGTTGTGCGCCACTTCAGCCGGGAACGGCTGCCCCAGTTCCTGCAGGTAGTTCTTGAGCGCCTCGGACGAGCCCTTGCGGATCGCGCGAATTTTGCCGACTTCGTGGCCTGCTTCGCCGATATCGATGCCGCTCATGCGGGTCTGCGCCGTGAACGGGACAAAAGTCGCGTGCAGTGAACCCATCTCGCGTTCGCGGATATTGAAACGCTGCTTGGCCAGCACCACAATGCTGCGTCCTTCCGGCGTTTCATCGGCCAGCGAAGCCAGTTGCGCCACATCCGCCAGCTGCTGCTCGGTGATGCCGGGCGCCGGAATGAATGCGGAAGCTTGGCGATTGCCCAGCGTGATGGTGCCGGTCTTGTCCAGCAACAGCACGTCGACGTCGCCGGCAGCTTCCACCGCACGGCCGGAAGTGGCGATCACATTGGCCTGCATCATGCGACTCATGCCGGCCACGCCGATGGCGGACAGCAAGGCGCCGATGGTGGTCGGGATCAGGCACACCAGCAAAGCCACCAGTACCGTGATGGTGATCGGCGTGCCGAACTTGGCGGCGGTCACGCTAAACAGCGAGAACGGCAACAGCGTGACGGTCACCAGCAGGAACACGATGGTCAGCGCCACCAGCAGGATCGTCAGTGCGATTTCGTTCGGCGTCTTTTGGCGCTTGGCGCTTTCCACCATCGAGATCATGCGGTCGAGGAAGGCTTCGCCAGGATTCACCGAGACCCGCACCACCAGCCAGTCGGACAGTACCCGGGTGCCGCCGGTGACGGCGGAAAAGTCGCCGCCGGATTCACGAATCACAGGCGCAGATTCGCCGGTAATCGCGCTTTCGTCGACCGAGGCCACGCCTTCGATGACTTCACCGTCGACCGGGATCACGTCGCCTGCTTCCACCAGCACGACGTCGCCCTTGCGCAGGTTGCTGGCCGGGGTGGCCGACCATTTGCTGAGCTGGCCATTGGACTTGCCGTTGCCATCCAGTTTTTTGGCGGACACGGTTTGCTTCAAGGCGCGCAGCGACTCCGCTTGCGCCTTGCTGCGCCCTTCCGCCAGCGCTTCGGCGAAATTTGCGAACAGCACGGTAAACCAGAGCCATACCGAAATCGCCAGGATGAAAGCCGGACTGGCTTCACCCTTGCCGGTCAGGGCCTGGAAATACAGCAAGGTGGTCAGGATGCTGCCGACATAAACCACGAACATGACCGGATTGCGCAGCTGCGTTTGCGGCGCCAGTTTTTTGAACGATGCAACGATGGCCGGGCCCATGAGCGCGGAATCGAAGAGCGTCAGATTAGTGCGAGACATGATGTTCCTCTTGATCAGTTGAGGACAGAGCCGCACGGGTAGTGTAATTCGCCACGCTGCCGTGGCCCTTAAACCCTGCCCGGGCGGCTCTGCCCCGCAAATATTTTTACTGTGCAAACATCTGCAAATGTTCAACCACCGGGCCAAGCGCCAGGGCCGGCACGTAATTCAGTACGCCCACCAGCACCACGACACCAATCAGCAACACAATGAACAGCGGGCCATGGGTAGGCATGGTTCCGGAGTTCGGTTCCAGCCGTTTCTTGGCGGCGAACGAACCAGCCATCGCCAGGATCGTGACGATGATGATGAATCGTCCGAACCACATCGCAATTGCGAGCATCACGTTATAGAACGGCGTGTTGGCTGACAGGCCGCCGAACGCGCTGCCGTTGTTGTTGGCTGCAGAAGAAAACGCATACAGGATTTCGCTGAAGCCATGGGCGCCGGGATTCAGGATGCCCGCCACGCCGGCCGTCGCCATCACTGCAATCGCGGTGCCGCCCAATACCAGCATCGGCGTCGCCAGGATCGCAATCGAGGTCATTTTCATTTCGAACGACTGGATCTTCTTGCCCAGGTATTCCGGCGTACGGCCGATCATCAGGCCGGCGATGAACACCGCCATGATGGCGAACACCAGCATGCCGTACAGGCCTGAACCGACGCCGCCGAACACCACTTCACCCATTTGTATCAGGGCCATCGGCACCAGGCCGCCCAATGCCGTGAACGAATCGTGCATGGCATTCACCGCGCCGCAAGAAGCCGCCGTGGTGATCGCTGCAAACAGAGCCGAAGCACTGATACCGAAACGGGTTTCCTTGCCTTCCATGTTGCCGCCCGACTGCAGCAGGCTCTGGCCCTGGTCGATGCCCATCGCGGTCAGGCCGGGATGCACCTGCTGTTCTGCATACATGACTACCGCGGTCATGATGACGAAGATGACTGTCATCGCCGCCAGCACCGCCCAGCCCTGGCGGATGTCGCCGACCATGAAGCCGAAGGTGAAACACAGCGCGGCCGGGATCAGGAAGATTGCCAGCATCTGCATGAAATTCGACAGCGGCGTCGGATTTTCATAAGGATGGGCCGAGTTGGCGTTGAAGAAACCGCCGCCGTTGGTGCCTATCATCTTGATCGCTTCCTGTGACGCTACCGGGCCCATCGCCAAAGTCTGCACCTTGGTGTTGGCGGCTTCCATCACCGGCTTGCCTGCTGCATCATTGACCGGCTGGCCGTCGGCGCCGACTTTAGGCTGCTGATAGTCCAGGGACTGGATGATGTTGGCGTCTTTATAGGAATCGAAATTCTGGATCACGCCTTGGCTGATCAGGAATACCGAGAAAATCACCGACAACGGCAGCAACACATACACGGTGGAACGCGTGACGTCGGTCCAGAAATTACCGATAGACTGTGCCGAATGACGCGAAAAGCCGCGGATCAAGGCAAACGCAACCGCGATGCCGGTGGCTGCGGAAAAGAAATTCTGCACTGCCAGCACCAGCATCTGGGTCAGGTAGCTCATCGTGCCTTCGCCCGCATATCCCTGCCAGTTGGTATTGGTGATAAAGCTGACCGCGGTATTGAATGAAGAGTCGGGACCGACATTGGCAAAATGCTGAGGATTCAGCGGCAGCCAGACCTGCAAGCGTTGCAGGCCATAAGTCGCCAGCGCGCCTATGGTGTTAAACAGCAGCAGCGCCAGCGCGTAGTGCTTCCAGTTCATTTCGGACTTGGCCTGGATGCCGGCGCAACGGTACAGCCATTGCTCGATCCGGTTGAACCAGCCGAAGCCGGTTACCGGAGCATGGTCGGAAGATCCAGCGGCGACCTGCACGATGAATTTGCCGAGCGGATAACTCAGCACCAGCAGCACCGCCAGGAAAGCGATCAGCAACATGGTGGATTGGGAGGTCATGTCAGAAATCCTCCGCTTTTAACAAAGCCACTACCAGGTACACCAGCAGCGCCACGGTGACCAGCGCACCGAGTACATAAAACGGGTTCATTGCTTATCCTCCAGCTTCTTGCAGCCCACCGCCAGCGCCCAGGTGACGACAAACATCGCCACCACCGCGCCGACATAAATTCCATCCAGTACCAGGTCCATCATTACCCTCATTACAGATTAGTTGCGGTACCGACAGGCTATACAGAAGCTTCTAAAAATGTCGTAAAGAGACATGGCGGGGGTGTAAACAAAGTGTAAAAAAACCGTAAAAACCCCGAGGAAAACCCGCGTAGCTGCAGGACAAGTCGGTTTCATGCCTTTTCTGCACCATTCGGCTCAAATTTCCCCGGCAAACGCGGTACACTTTCAGCCTTGCCGGCTACCGCAAAGACACCCCTCATGCACTACGCTCTAGATCTGCGCACCTTTATTTTTAGTCATTATTTCTATACTGGTTTGCGGATCGCCACGGGCGTAGTGGGGCTGACCTTGCTGGTGCTGCAGTTCAGCGACCTGCCGACCGCGATGACGGTCTGCATCGGCGCCTTGTCGACCAGCCTGATGGACCTGCCCAGCACGCTGCGCCACAAGTTCAACGAAATGCTGTCGAGCGTGCTGTTGTGCACCGTGGTCACCCTGGTCATCAGCTTGTGCGCGCCGTTCCACTGGCTGCTGAGCATCATGCTGGTGGTCGTCACTTTCCTGGCCAGCATGATGGTGGTGTATGGCAAAAAGGCCATGCCCCTGCAGTTTTCCGCGCTGTTCGTGATGACCTTGTCGATGGAAAACGCCATGAATGTGGAGCAGGCGCTGTTCCATACCGGCCTGTTCCTGGGCGGCGGCCTGGCTTACCTGGCTTATTCGATGACGGTGTCGTGGTTCCTGCGCAGCCGCATCAAGCAGCAGGTGCTGGCCGAAGCCTTGTTCGAACTGGCGCGCTACATCAATATCAAGGCCGATTTCTACGACATGCACGTCGACCTCAACAGCCAGTTCAATACACTGGTGCGCCAGCAGATCGTGCTGGCTGAAAAGCAGCAGGCCTCGCGCGACCTGATCCTGCGCGACTCCAAGAACCAGGAAGACGCGATCCTGGTGCAAGTCCATTTCGGCATGTTCGACCTGTATGAACACATCTTGTCGACCCATACCGACTACGCCATCCTGCGCCGCCACCTGGCCGACGCCGAAGTCCTGACCTACCTGCGCGACCTGGTCAGCAAGGCCGCCAAGGATATCGAAACCATCGCCTACGCCATCACGCGCAAGCGCGCTTCGTTCGCCAGCATCAGCTACAAGGCCGAGATGCGTTCGATCGAGAGCGAGCTGCAGCAGCTGCAGCAAGACAGCCTGGCCGGCAAGGTATCTGAAGAAGCGCTGGATATCCTGCGCACCACGTATACCAAAATCTGCGATGCGATCGACATGATCGGCCAGCTGCACCACGCCACCCAAAGCGTGCAAGGGCCGCTGCCGGTGCTGATGGGCAAGGACATGACGCCGTTCCTGACCCAGCAAAAATACCAGCTGGGCGTGCTGGTCTCCAACTTGCGCTGGCAATCGCCGACGTTCCGTTTTGCGGTGCGCGCGGCGCTGGCGATTTCCTGCGGCCTGCTGGCGGCCGACGCCCTGCCGTATGCCGGGCACGGCTACTGGATCGTGCTGACTATCGCCATCATCCTGAAACCCAGCTTCTCCCAAACCAAGCAGCGCCGCAGCGACCGCCTGGTCGGCACCTTGATCGGCTGCGTGGCGACCGCGCTGATCCTGCGCTTCGTGCACGAGCCGGTGGCCCTGCTCGGCTTCCTGTTCATGGCCACCGTGGCGGCGCCGGCTTTCATCTACGTCAAGTACCGCTACACGGCGATTGCCGCCAGCATGCAGATCCTGCTGCAGATCAACCTGGTGATTCCCAGCAGCGGCCACGTCATCGGCGAGCGCCTGATCGACACCCTGATCGGCGCCGCCATCGCCACCGCCTTCAGCTTTGTCTTGCCGAGCTGGGAATACCGCACCCTGCCGCAGCTGGTCCGCAATGTCTTGAAAAGCAACCAGCGTTTTCTCGAAGCCGGCAACAACCTGCTGCAAGGCAAGGTGCGCGACGACTTCATCTACCGCGTCTGTCGCAAGCGTTTCCTCGACAGTATTTCGGAACTGGTGTCGACCCTGGTGCGCATGCTCGACGAGCCGGCCAGCAAACATCGCGCAGTGGAAAACCTGAACCAGTTCATCGTGCAGAACTACCTGGTCATCGCCCATGTCGCCGCGCTGCGCATGCTGTTGCGGCGCAACGCCGAAGGCCTGCCGCAAGATGCGGTCAATGGCGAACTGGATGCGGCCACGGCGCGGGTCAGCAAGACTTTGGGATTGGCGGAACAGGTGCTCGATCCGAATGCGCCCTTGCCACCTTCCGATGCGGCTCCGGCTGCCGCGCAAGCAACCGCCGGCGACAACCAGGCCGAGAGCTGGCCAGCCTGGCATCCGCTGCAGCAGCGGGTGGAACTGCTGTACCAGGACAGTGAAAAAATCGCCGTCAACAGCGCGGCGATCGGGCG
>NZ_JAQGLV010000397.1 GCF_028292705.1 Collimonas fungivorans
ACAGGATAACGTCGATTTATCCGCGCGATTGATCAGCGCATCAACGTTATATCAAATCTGCCAATGGATGGTTTTTCTCGGACCACGGATCGCTGAAAAAACCGTTGCCCCAATCGTTGGTGACCGCAGCCAAAGTTGCGGGCTGCCATTTCGGCTGGCGATCCTTGTCGATGATCAGGGCGCGGATACCTTCGGCAAAATCGGTGCGGGCGGCGCAATGCAGGGAAACCACATATTCCAGGCGAAATATTTCCGCCAGCGACATGTGCCGCGCCCGTTTCTGCAGGGCGTGCGACAGCCAGGCCGAAGCGGGGCTGCCGGCGGCCAGGGTGGCGATGCCTCGTTGCAGCCACTGGTCTTCGGTTGCCAGCGTGACGATATTTTCCACCACCTCCGCCAGGGTAGGCGCGCTGCACAGCCGGTTGATCAATGCGAAATGCTGCTGCAGCGGAGCCGGCGCGCCCGCGAAAGCTGCCGCGCCCTGATCCTGGGCGTCCAGCAAAACCCGGCCCAGCAATACATCGTCCTGCCTGCCGTCCCAAGGCTGGCTCAGCAAAGCCGCCAGCACCCCCTGCTTTTGCGCATGGCTGACCTGGTAATCGGCGAGCCGCGCAAAAATCGCGTCGGCCGCACCGATGGAGGCGCCGCTCAAGGCCAGGAACAAGCCGACCAGGCCCGGCATGCGGTTCAGGAACCAGGTGCCGCCCACGTCGGGATACAGGCCGATCGTTATCTCCGGCATCGCCAGCCGCGATTTCTCGGTCACCACACGGTGGCTGGCGCCCGCCATCAGGCCGATGCCGCCGCCCATCACGATGCCATGGCCCCAGGCCAGGATAGGCTTGGAATAAGTATGGATCAGGTAATCGAGCCGGTATTCGCGCTCGAAAAAATCGCAGGCGTAGCTGTTGCTGCGGATATCTTCCTGCTTGCCAGTTGCATGCTGGTCGAGCATGGTGCAGTACAAACCCTGCAAATCGCCGCCGGCGCAAAAGGCCTTTTCGCCGGCCGCCTGCAACACCACCATCGCCAGTTGCGGATCGGCGGCCCACGCGCGCAATTGCTGGTCCAGCAGATCCACCATTTCCAGCGATATTGCATTCAGCGTCTTTTCCACATTCAGCGTGGCGATGCCGATGCGCTTGCCATTTTCAGCCGCCAGCTCTTCGAACAAAGCCGGCGCCATAGTCACTTCTGCCATCATTGATTGCTCCACACAGCCGGACGTTTTTGCAGGAAGGCGTTCACGCCCTCCTTTTGATCTTCGGTATCGAACAGGTCGAGGAACAATTCGCGCTCCACCGGCAGCAAGTTCGCCAGCGGATTGCTGCGCGCACCCTGGATCAGTTTCTTGCAGGCGCTGATGCTGGACGGGCTCTGTTTGGCAACCTGTTCAGCCAGCGCCAGGGCGCGCTGCCTGACCTCGCCTTTCTTGACCACTTCTTCGACCAAGCCGATGCGCAACGCCGTTTCGGCAGTGACCCGCTCGCCGCACAAGATCATGCGCTTGGCCCAGCCTTCGCCCACCAGCCATGGCAGGTTCTGGGTGCCGCCGGCGCAAGGCAGCAGGCCGACCGCGGCTTCAGGCAAGGCCATCTGCGCATGCTCCTCGGCGATGCGCAAGTCGCAGGCCAGCGCGCACTCCAGGCCGCCGCCCATGGCGTAGCCGTTGATGGCGGCAATCGAGACGCCGCGGAAGCCGGACAGGGTTTCGAACGCCTCGCCAAAGCGGCGCGCCATGTCGCGCGCCATGACCTTGTCGCCATCGGCAAACAGTTTCAGGTCGGCGCCGGCGCAAAAGAATTTCTCGCCTTCGCCGGTGAGCACCAGGCTATAAATATTCTTGTCCGCGTTCAGGTCCTGGACCAGGCGCGTCAGGTCGCTCAGGGCGGCGCCGGTCCAGGTATTGGCCGGCGGATTGGCCATCGTGACGACGGCGGTGTGGCCGATGATTTCCAGCCGCAGGTTGGTATAGGTGGCGTTAGTCATCGGATGTCCTCGTTGGATGCGTTGCCCAGCAACTGACGGGCAATGATCACGCGCATGATTTCATTGGTGCCTTCCAGGATCTGGTGCACGCGCACATCGCGGAAATGGCGTTCCAGCGGATACTCGCGGATGTAACCGTAACCGCCGTGGATCTGCAGCGCTTCGTTGCAGATCTGGAAGCCGATATCGGTGGCAAAGCGTTTCGCCATCGCGCAGTAGGTGGTCGCATTCGGATCCTTGGCATCCAGTTTGCACGCCGCCAGGCGCACCATCTGGCGCGCTGCCACCAGCTCGGTCTGCATGTCGGCCAGCTTGAATTGCAGCGCCTGGAAATCCGACAGCGGCCGGTTGAATTGCCGCCGTTCGCTCATGTATGCGTGCGCGGCATCCAGCGCCGCCTGCGCCGTACCGACCGAGCAGGTGGCGATATTGATGCGGCCGCCGTCGAGGCCGCGCATCGCCAGGCGGAAGCCTTCGCCCTCTTGCCCCAGCAGGTGGTCGGCGGGAATCCGCACGTTATCGAAACTGATGGTGCGCGTCGGCTGGCTGTTCCAGCCCATCTTTTCTTCCTTGCGGCCATAGCTGATGCCCGGCGTATCGGCCGGCACCACGAAGGCCGACACGCCGTGGGCGCCGCCGGCGCCGGTGCGCGCCATCAAGACCAGGACATCGGTGGCGCCGGCGCCGGAAATGAACGCCTTGGAACCGTTGATCACATACTCGCCGTTAACCAGCTGCGCGCTGGTTTTCAGGGAAGCGGCGTCCGAGCCCGAACCGGGTTCGGTCAGGCAGTAGGAACCCAGCTTCTGGCCGCTCGCCAGCTTGCCGCACCAGCCTTCGCGCACCGCCGGCGTGGCCCAGTTGGCGATCATCCAGCTCACCATGTTGTGGATCGTCAGGTAGGCCGTGGTCGAGGTGCAGCCGCGCGCCAGCTCCTCGAACACGATGGTGGCGTCCAGCCGCGACAAACCCAGGCCGCCCACTTCTTCCGGCGTGTACAGACCGCAGAAACCCAGTTCGCCGGCCTTGGCGATGACATCGGTCGGGAAAATGGCTTCGGCATCCCATTTGGCGGCATGCGGCGCCAGTTCTCCTGCGGCGAAATCGCGCGCGGTCTGCTGGAACGCGCGTTGCTCCTCTGATAATTCGAAATCCATGGTGGTCTGTCTCCAAAGCGGATGGGTATGGGTGATTGCTGCTGCCGGCAATTTCTATCCCTGCAGAATAACAATAATTGACGTTAACGTAAACGTCACCCAATCCCTTTGGAC
>NZ_JAQGLV010000402.1 GCF_028292705.1 Collimonas fungivorans
GGTTTTTCTGTTTTCCGCAGGCAAATGCGCAGGTATCCGGCAGCACATGCTGTGCACATAGTATAGGACAGAGCTTATTGCTCCACTATTTCCAATCATGCATAGTTGCTACCAGATGTAACCGTCCCGATCCTGGCCGGCAAAAAATCCAGGATGCGATTTGTTTAGTGAAATCTCCAAATAATAATAATTCTCATTTATAATTAGTTTGTGCACACGCCTCAGTTGATTGTCCACCAACCCCTCTTTCAGCCAGCCGCATCACGCGCGTCGCCAGCCATTCAACAAGTTTGATTGTTTTGGAGTACGACGCTTTGCCCAATTTATACCCGACCCGCCTGCCGGGATTACCTGCGGCCGCCGGCGTGAAAATTTACTGATATTCTGAGCATTACCGAAAACCAGGCAATCAGCAGAGGAACACCTACATGTCAGCATCATCCCTGGCGCTCGCCAATCTGCGCGCTTTTATCCCGTCCAGCGATTTCGAACTAAGCAAACGGTTTTATTGCGATCTGGGCTTCAATCTCGGCTACGACGGAGAAGATATCGCGATACTGGAGATGGGCAATCACAGTTTCCTGCTACAGAAGTATTACGACGAGGCCTGGGCCAAGAATTGCATGATGCAGATAATCGTCAACGATCTGGATAGCTGGTGGCAGCATATCGATGCCCTGAAACTGCCAGAGAAATATGATGTGCTCCACCCTTCGGCCCCAAAGTTGCAACCTTGGGGCATGCGCGTCGCTTATCTGCACGATCCGGCCGGAGTACTGTGGCATATCTCGGAACAGCCAAGCCTTTCATAAAACGACCTGGCGAATAGCGCTTCAGCTTTCGTCGTCCGGCGCCAGCTCCGGCTCTTTGCCCAGCAACAGCTGCGCGGCGTCGCTCGGCAACGCCTCCACCGATTTCAGTTTGCGCGCCATCTGGCGGCTGCGCACTTCGGCCTGGTCGATATTTTTGGCGGCCCGTTCCAGGGTCAGCTTGGTGGCTGCCAGCACGTCGCCGAACTTGCCGAACTCGGTCTTTACCGCGCCCAGCACTTGCCATACTTCGGATGAACGCTTCTCCAGCGCCAGCGTCCTGAATCCCATCTGCAGGCTGTTCAGCAAGGCCGACAAGGTCGACGGCCCGGCGATGCTGATGCGGTGCACGCGCTGCAATTCGTCGGCGAGGCCGGGACGGCGCATGACTTCGGCGTACAGGCCTTCGGTCGGCAGGAACAGGATGGCGAAATCGGTGGTCAGCGGCGGCGACAGGTATTTCTCGGCGATGGTCTTGGCTTCGCCGCGCACCGCACGTTCCAGCTCGCGCGAGGCTACGGCTACGCCTTCGGCATCGGCGCGGTCGGCGGCCTCGGCCAGGCGCTCATACTGTTCTTTTGGGAACTTGGCGTCGATCGGCATCCATACCGGCGTGCCGCCGTCGTCGTTGCCGGGCAGCTTGATGGCGAATTCGACCCGTTCGCCGCTGCCGGGAACGGTTTCCACATTCTTCGCATATTGTTCCGGCGTCAGCACCTGCTCCAGCAGCATTTCCAGCTGTACTTCACCCCAGGTGCCGCGCGTCTTGACGTTGGTCAGCACCCGCTTGAGGTCGCCGACGCCGATCGCCAGCTGCTGCATCTCGCCCAGCCCCTGGTGGACTTTTTCCAGGCGGTCGGACACGATCTTGAACGATTCGCCCAGGCGCTGCTCCAGCGTTGCGTGCAGTTTCTCATCCACGGTCTTGCGCATTTCTTCCAGGCGCAGGCCATTGTCGTTTTGCAGGTCCTTGATCTTCGCTTCCAGCGTGGCGCGCACTTCCGCCATGCGCTGCGCATTCGATTCGGTCAGCGCCGCCAACGTCTGGTTCAGCGTATCGCCGAAGCGCTTCAGCGACTGCGCCTGTTCCTCGCGATTGGTCTGCGCCTGCTGGTTCATCGCCAGCCGCATGCTGTCGAGCTGCTGGGCGTTGGTTTCGTTGAGCTTGACCAGTTGCTGGGCGAAGGTATCGATCTGGTTGTTCTGCAAGGTGGCGACGCTGGTCATCTGCGCCGCCAGGGTCTGCTGCAGCTGGCCGAAGCTGCTGCCCAGTTCCTGCCGCATGCCCTGGCCGCTGGTCTGCACCTCGCTGCGCAGTTCGCGCTGCTGGCGCTCGCCGATGTCTTGCTGGTGGCGCTGCAGGTCGTTTTGCAGCTGCGTCAGCTGTTGCGCCGGATCGGCGCCGCGCGAGCTGCGCAGGATGGCGATGATCTGCAGCACGATGAGAACGGCGGCGACGGCAAGCAGGATGAGCAGTTCGGTTGATGTCATGTATTCTTCGATAAACTAAAAATGGATTACGGTGAAATCACGGCTGGGCGTCTGCCTTGTTGCGCATCCAGTCCGCAGTCTGGAAGAAGGACGTCAGCAAATGCTCCTGCAGCTTTTCCTCCATGCCGACATCCTGCATCGCCAGCGCCATGCAGCGCAGCCACTGGTCGCGTTCCGGCGTTGCGATCGCATACGGCAGATGGCGGGCGCGCAGGCGTGGGTGGCCAAAGCGTTCTATGTACAAATCGGGACCGCCGCTCCAGCCGGTCAGGAACCAGTAGAACTTGTCGCGCGAACCGTCGAGCGTGGTCGGATGCAAGGCCCGGATCACGGAAAATTGCGGCTCCAGGTCCATCAGGTCGTAGAAGCGGTCGACCAGTTCGCGCAGCTTGCCGGCGCCGCCTATCATGTCGTAGAGGCTGGC
>NZ_JAQGLV010000403.1 GCF_028292705.1 Collimonas fungivorans
GACGTCTTCGTCTTTGCCGCCAATCAGGCGCTGGTCGATGACGGCCAGGTGTTTTCCTGCGACCTGACGCCGCATGGCAAGCAGCGCAAGGTTTACACCATGAAAGAGCCGCTGCTGGGGGCCATCTCGGCCATTACGCCGTTCAATCATCCCTTGAACCAGGTCGCGCACAAAGTGGCGCCGTCGATTGCGACGAATAACCGGATGGTATTGAAACCGACCGAGAAGACGCCGTTTTCCGCCTTGCTGCTGGCCGATATCCTGTACGAAGCCGGATTGCCGCCGGAAATGTTTTCGGTAGTGACCGGCGACCCGAAAGAAATCGCCGATGAAATGCTGACCAACCCCGATGTCGATCTGGTCACCTTCACCGGTGGTGTGCCGATCGGGAAATACATCGCCGGCAAGGCCGTCTACAAGCGCCAGGTATTGGAGCTGGGCGGCAACGATCCGATCATCGTGATGGAAGATGCCGATATTGAAGAGGCGGCGACCTTGGCGGTATCGGGATCGTACAAGAATTCCGGCCAGCGCTGTACTGCGATCAAACGCATGATCGTGCATCAGGCGGTAGCCGATGAATTTGTCGAGAAGCTGGTGGCCAAGACCCGGGCAATAAAGTATGGCGATCCGATGGATCCGAACAACGATATGGGAACGGTAATCGACGAACGTGCGGCGATTGAGTTTGAAGCCAAGGTGAAGGATGCCGAGCGCCACGGCGCCAGGCTGTTATACGGCAATATCCGCAACGGCGCCGTCTACTCGCCAACCGTGCTGGACCACGTGCCTGCAGATTGCAAGCTGGTTGCCGAAGAAACTTTCGGCCCCGTATCGCCGGTCATCCGCTGCACCGATATTGCGGATGCCATCCGGATTTCGAACTCGACGCCATATGGTTTGTCGTCGTCGGTATGCACCAACCGCATGGACTACATCACCCGCTTCGTCCGTGAGCTGGAAGTGGGCAGCGTCAATGTGAGAGAGGTGCCTGGATATCGTTTGGAGCTGACGCCGTTTGGCGGCATCAAGGACTCTGGACTCGGCTATAAGGAAGGCGTGCTGGAAGCCATGAAAAGCTTTTCCAATACCAAGACTTACTCGCTGCCCTGGAACTGAGCTGATGCTGTCTATTCACTCGAATTGGAGCGCCAGATAACGGCCAAACAGTATGCTGGTAAAGGTGGCCGCTGTGACACAGTGGCCACCGGTGCGCATGCGCGACCATTCTCCGTTGCGCAAATCAATGCCGGAACAGGTTCGCACCCAAGCGCG
Source organism: Collimonas fungivorans (assembly GCF_028292705.1). Lineage (GTDB taxonomy): Bacteria > Pseudomonadota > Gammaproteobacteria > Burkholderiales > Burkholderiaceae_D > Collimonas > Collimonas fungivorans_B. The sequence goes on from NZ_JAQGLV010000403.1 coordinate 1,276, forward strand.
TTAAGCGCTACGCTGAGTCATTGCCGAGCAAATTAAGCTCAGCCGTTCAATTCCAGCACGTTTCGCTATGTTTTCATGGGAATAACGTAGTATACGTTTCAGCCACAATTTCCTCGATTGTGAAACCACCTGAAAAACCTGCCTTGATGCGTATCCATACCGTAGCCGAGTCTCAACTCCCGTTGTCCCCATGTTTATAAGACAACTCCAATATCTGGTCACGTTGGCGGACATAGGCCATTTCTCGCGCGCGGCAGAAGCGTGCCATGTGTCGCAGCCGGCCCTTTCCAATGCCATCCGCAACCTCGAAAAGGAACTTGACCTCAGCCTGGTGCGCCGCGGCAGGAACTATGAAGGCTTGACCGCAGAAGGCGAACGCGTGGTCGGCTGGGCTCAGCAGATGCTGTCGAGTTACGACGCCATGCGCCAGGAGACGGTCGATGCGCATAAAAACCTGTCCGGGACGTTGCGTATCGGCGCCATCCCGACCACCATGCCGGTCGTCCCTCTGCTGACCCAATCCTGCCAGGAGAGTTACGACCAGATCAAAGTCACCGTCCTGTCGCTACCTTCCGATGAAATCGCGCGCCGCCTGGATACCTGCGATATCGACATAGGGCTGACTTTCATGGAAGACAAGTCGATGGACGGCTTCCAGGTTTATCCTTTGTTTGTTGAGCGCTATGTGCTTGCGGTGCGCGACAATTCCGTGCTTCAAGGCCGCAAATCATTGACCTGGGCCGAGGTAGCAGAACTGCCCTTGTGCCTGCTGACGGCAAACATGCAAAGCCGCCGCATCGTGGACGCGGCTTTCCGGCGCGCAGGCGCCAGCCCGCGCATCCGCATGGAAAGCGATTCCATTTTCGCCCTGTATTCCCAGCTGCGCTGCAGCGATTTTTGCGCCGTCGTGCCGCACAGTGTGCTGAGCCTGATCGAGCTGCGGCAGGAAATCGCCGTGCTGCCGATCACCCCTGCACTCTCGCGCGACATCGGACTTGTAGTGCGCCGCCAGGATCCTTACTCGCCGGTCATCACGGCCGCGCTGGAAATGGCGCTCAAGACGCCGCTCCAGGCGCGCTTCGACAGTTTGATAAGCGGCATGTATTAAACGATTGCTTTACGGTATTGGATAGTTGACTGCCAACCGCCCAGAATCCTCCATGTCCCCTTGCTTAAACACCGGCAACGGCAACGACATAAACCTACCAGGAGGATTCAAATGGCAAAAATTGTCTGTGTTCTGTATGACGACCCGGTCACCGGCTATCCAAAAACCTACGCCCGCGACGACCTGCCGCAGCCGGAGCGCTATCCGGA
>NZ_JAQGLV010000022.1 GCF_028292705.1 Collimonas fungivorans
CGTACTGGGTATACCCCGAAGTGCCGGCCATCATGCGCGACGGCCAGACTTTCTTCGGCTTCATCCAGCGCCCCAGCTTGCGGATGGCGTCATTGGCCTCGGCGATCACCGGCAGGATTTCGCTTAACTCCACCTCGACGGCCGGTTTGCCGAAATCGGCAAAGCCGGCAGCAATCACCTCATCCTTGTGCGCCAGCAGCGCGCTCTTCAGCTTCCTGATTTTCTGCAGGCGCTCGGCCTTGCCCGACTGGCGCAGGCGCAGCGCGGTGATTCCCTGGGCATCGAATACGCGCCGGATCTCCAGCTGGGTCTGGTCAAATTCAGTGCCGGCTGGAGTTGTCATGGTGTTCATTGTTTGCCTTTGACAAGAGCATTTGTATCCGGCAATTAAAGCACATCGCCTATTCCAAAGGACGATCTTTTACTTGAGCGCCGCCTCCACTTTATAGGCGTTTTAGTCATCCGTTTTTACAGAAAAATAACGATATTCAATAAAAATATTTAATTCATCAATAATTGCTTATTAGTCTATTAAATTTCCCAGTGCTCTTTTAAAAATATCTTTCATCAGCATGCATTCATCCATTATTTGATTTGATTATCAAATAACACGCACCAAATTCAAATGACAATCAAGGTAACATTTATTGCCCAAAGGAAATTTATTTATCACATTTTCCTTCAAAATAGTGCCGCAAGGAAAATAAAACAACGAAAAAACTAACGGAAAAGTTAAATATTTCAGGCGTATTACATCACGCGACGGATTGATACAAAATGAAATAACAGTACCCCAAGCATGGTCATTACCGGGGTGCTGTTCGCCATCCGGACATACGCTGTCCGCGCTGGCGGCAGCTGGAAACCCTTGCTTTACAGACGGCTTATCCGGCCGCCAAAGCATGAAGCGAAATCGATCATTTCCTTACCAAAGATGGAGACTTTCCCAGATGAAGAAGACAGTTTTGGCATCAACCCTCGCAGCAATCGGCCTCATCCACCTGCCCCTCGCCTTCGGCGCCGACCAAATTTCCAACCCCACGCCCGATAGCCTTGAACGCATCACCATTACCGGCTCAAATATTTCGCGCATCAACAAAGAAGGCCCGACCGCGGTTGAAATCATCAAACGAGACGAAATCGAAAAATCCGGCGCCAGCACCGTCCTTGAACTGCTGAGCAAACTGCCTTCCGTGTCCATCGGCCTGACCGGCAACAGCAATACGTCGTTTGCGCAAGGCGCGGCCTCCGTAGGGCTGCGCGGCCTCGATCCCAAATACACGCTGATCCTGCTGAACGGACGCCGCCTGGCCAACTACGGTTTTGCCGATGGGGCCGAAAACACCTTCGTCGACTTGAACAACCTGCCGCTGGCAGCGATTGAATCGGTGGAAATCCTGCGCGACGGCGCTTCCGCCATTTACGGCTCCGATGCGATTGCCGGCGTGATCAACTTCAAGACAAAGAGGAATTACCAGGGCGTTGAAACCACCGCCAACGTCGGCACCAATCAAAAGGGCGACGGCACCACGGAAAGCGCCAGCGTCACGGCCGGCTGGGGGGACCTGGAAAAAGACGGGCAGAACCTGCTGCTGACAGTAGACGTGTTCCATAGCGATCCCTTGAAGAGCAATAAACACGACGCCACCAGCAACCGCGATTTCAGGCGCTTTGGCGGCAGCGACAACCGCAGCATCGACCGCTACCTGGGCAGCGTCAACGATTTCTCAACCGGCGAGCCCGGCTTTCCGATACCCGGCTGCCGCGGCAGCGTTGAACTCAGCAGCGGCACCAACGACAACCGCTGCTTCAACAACCAGCAGGTGCTGCTGTCGCCGAAGATCCTGCGCGGCGGGATTTCCGCCATTTTCACCAAACGTCTCAGCGGCCAGGATGAACTGTTTGCCGAAGTCGGCTTCAACCATAGCGAAACCACCGTGCAATACGGACTGGCAGGATTTGATCCTTCCTTCATCGGCAACACCGACGGCTCGACCAATCCTGGCCTGGCCAACTTGCCAGGGCCAAGCGCGGATGGCTCGCTGCAAGGCTTTACGCCTGGCGATCAGCTGCGCATATACCGCGGCATCTACGAAGTTGCGCCGACGCAAAACAAGATCACCAGCGACACTGCGCGCGTAGTGGCCGGCTGGCGCGGCGTGATTGGGAAATGGGACAGCGAAGGAGCGGTCAGCCTCAACCAGAACCGCCTCAAGGACGTTGCCTCCAATTCCGTATTGAAGGACGTATCGTCGGCCTCTTTGCAGAGCGGCTTGCTGGGCAACGGCGGCTACGATCCGTTTGCCTACTGGAATCCATCCAGCGTGATCAACCCGATGCTGACCACTACCGAGCGGGTGGCCGTATCGCGCCTGGAAACCGTGGACTGGAAGATGTCGGCGCCGGAACTGTTCAACTTCAACGGCGCGCCGGTCGGTTTCGCCTGGGGCGCCCAGGCCAGCCATGAATCGATCAGCGACCAGCCTGATGCAAAAAATGTTGCCGGCAACATCGTCAACGCCGGCGCGACAGCCAGCACGGCCAGCCGTTCCCTGTACTCACTGTATGGAGAATTCAATGTTCCGCTGATGAAAACGGTGGAGATGCAACTGGCTTTGCGCGGCGACCACTACAGCGATTTCGGCAATTCCTTCAATCCGAAGATAGCCGTGGCCTGGCGCCCGACCAAGGAAATCCTGCTCCGCGGTTCCGCCACCACGTCCTTCAAGGCCCCTACACTGCCGGAAATCAGTTCAACCACATCGGGTTATGCCAATGGCATCGCCGACTGGGCGCGTTGCGGTCCGCTTGGCTATACCGGCGCAAATTGCAGCTACAGCCCCAAGCAATACGTTGCCGGCAATCCCGACCTGAAAGCGGAAAAAGCCAACAACTTTTCGCTGGGCATGGTGCTGCAACCGATGAAGGGCCTGTCGGCGTCGGTAGACTGGTATGCGATCAAGCAGCGCAACACGATCCAGTTGCTGGATCCGCAATACATCGTCGACAACGAAGACACCATTCCGGGCTACGCCGCACTGGTGGGCCGCGATCCGCGCAACCCGGCGCTGGAAGCAAGGTATCCCGGCTTGAACAAGGGGCGCATCAGCAGCATCACCACACCCTATATCAACGTCGGAAAGACCGATATCCAGGGGCTGGATATCGACATTTCCTATGAATTGCCGCTGGCCGGCTGGGGCAAGCTGAAGTTCCGCGAAGTCAACAACTACACGCTGCTCTACAAGCAGAGCATCACCCCTGGCACCGCCCCGGCAAGCCGGCTTGATTCCCTCAACCATCCAAGGTGGAACAATTCCTTCCGTACCGCCTATGAATACGCCGACATGGAAGTTGCCTTGACTGCCAGGACGCAAGCCAGCACGCTGAACATCGACGACCCAACCCACACCCAGGACCCGGCCATCACCAATGCGCGCATTCCTTCCTTCACTGCATGGGATTTGAACCTGAACGCCAAGGTAAGCAAGAACTTGACGGTGAACTTCGGCGTCAACAACCTGTTTGACAAGGCCCCGGTATATGCCAATACGGCCTACAGGGATGACTTCGTGCAAAACCAGAACGACCTGGTAGGACGCTACATCTACGCCAACATGCGCTACCAGTTCCAATAAGCAGCGTTAACCAAAACGGGCTTCACGCAATGTGAAGCCCGCTTCAATACTTCAGCAGACAATACGCATCTACGGCAAACGGATTTCACTCACCTCATGAACATCCGGAAGAGCTTTCAGCTTGACCAGGTTGACATCGAATTCGCTAGGCATCACACTCAGCAGCGCAACGGTGACTTCTTCAATATCCGCATCATTGGCGTTCTGCTCAACGATGAACTGCTCGATCTGCGCCGTACCCTTGTCCAGCAGCTGCCCGAACATCTGGAACGTCATGGCGCCGCGCCGCACCACC
>NZ_JAQGLV010000035.1 GCF_028292705.1 Collimonas fungivorans
ACGTGTCCCATTTCATGCCCGATCACGCCGCGCAGTTCACTGTCGTTCATCATGTCCATCAAGCCGCTATACACCCGGATGCAGCCGTTCGACATGGCCCAGGCGTTGACGTCTTTGGTCATGTAAACACGGTAGTTGGTCTGCGCGCCGTTGAGGCTGGGACTGAAACCCTGCACTACCTTGGTCAGGCGTACGTCGTATTTGCTTTTCGGCGCTGCAATCTTGTTTTGCTTGTCGCTGGCAGCGCAAGCTTCATCCGACATGGTCTTGACATCGGCATCGCTCAAGGAAGTCGCCTTGAGTGCAGTGCTGCCTGCCGCCATCATGCCGTCCACATTCAGGCCGGCGACGCCGCCGCCCGCCGATCCGCAACCGGCCAACGCCGTGGTCGCAGCTAACGCCAACAGCTTAAATTTCAAGTTCATCTGAATCCCCTCTGTGAAATTGTTGTTTTGGTCAATAACGAAAGTAATGGAAAGTTAATTGATGAGAAAAGTTACTAAAATCACCAATAACAGTCCAATGATACAATAAGTTACTTTCTAGAATACCAATAAATTTTGGTGATTCGTTTCCCAAAAACAACAAGACTGCTTGTTCACTGTTGAGGCGGACTGGCATTTTGCTTGAGCAGCACCCAGGCCATGACACCCAGCGCCATAGCCGCCAACAGCAATACTGCCCACAGGATGATATTGCGCGTCGGCATGCCGTCGCGGCCGGCGGATGCCGGCACCAGCGCCGCCGCGCCGTCTGCCTGCGCCAGCGGCAAGCTGTTCTCTTGCGCCGAACGGTAATCCGGCATCAGGCTTTGCATCGGCAGATACGGACTCGTGGCGTTGGCAAGACCTGCCGCCAGGGTAAACGGCGCAGGACCGTTTACCAGCGCCATGATCTGCACCGGTTCGAATTCCAGGCTGATCTCCGGCGGCGCGGAGAAACCCTGGGTCTTCTTGTCGGCTTCGATCTTGATTTCGCGATAGGCGGTCGGCGGCAACTCGATCGCTGCGCTGGTTTGCAGCTTGCCCCCTGTCTGCAATTTGTAGATCACGCTCGCCGTCATCATGGTCCATGGCTGGCCGGCATCCTGGCGGCCCAGCACCCGCACCGGCAGCAGTACATTGTCGCCGGCCGGCTTGATTTTCAGCGCCGCCACCGGTGTGGCGAAAGGCAGCGAAAACCGCAGCATATAGGGATTGTCCAGCACCGGTTGCGCCAAGGCGGCCGTGACCCGCGCGATGCTGCTGACGCCGCGGGCCGTAGTCAATGTGGCGCTGCGCATGACCACCGGCGCCGTCCGTCCCGCAGCGTCGGTCCAGGTGATGCGCAGGTACTGATCCTTGAGATCGGCGGCGGGCAACTCGATATGATCGGCGCCCAGGCCGCTGGTCCCGACTTCCGCGCGGTAGAAGACGGTTTCCGCCAGCGAACGCCAGTATTTCAAGTCTTTGCTGGCCTGCACATCAAAGGTGATCGGCTGCGCATCGGGCAAATCGACGTCCAGCGCCAGGCCCACCACCGGATCGTCGATGGCGCGCGTGTCGAGCAGCGCGCCCAGCACTTTTTTAGCCGGCGCGCCGGCGCCTGCCGGATTGCTTTCGATCTGCACGATGCGCTTGCCTTGCTGTTCTTCGATCCGCAGCGAAGAAGCGGATAGGTCGCTGAGATCGGCGCTGCCCATGATGGGCGATGATTTCAGTTCGATCTTGCGTTTTTCCGTTTGCCGCAGGCTGGCGCTGTCGGACAAGGCCATGGCCAGGGGCTGGCCCTTGGCGTTGAATATCCGTACATCGCTCAGACCGCCGGTTTGCAGGTTCACCAGCACCTGCGCGGGCAGGATCAGGCGCTGCAGCGGCGCATCCGCGGCAAAGGCGAGCGGCAGGTGCAGCGCATACGACTGCGCGCTGTTCGGGTCGGACGCCGGCCAGGCAGCGCCGGTTACCGTCATGGCGGCTGCGCAGATAACAGCACGCATCGGAAAATATTTCATCTCTACGCTTCCTTCACAGTTGCGGCGTCCGCCGCAGTCTTCGGCGGCAACGGTGCAAAATAACCGACCACCAGCATCAGCGCGCCCACCGCGATAAAGGTGACGATGCGTTCCGCGCCGCCCGCGTTCGACAGGTCGACCAGCAGCAGCTTGACCACCACCAGGCCGAGCAAGGCTGCGCCGGTCAGCCACAATCCACGCTGCACGCGGCGGTGCGCCAGCAGCATCAGGCCCAGCGCCAGCAGCGTCCACAAGATGGCGTAGCCGGTCTGCACCACAAAACTGTCGAACAGCGCCGCACTGTCCCATCGCACGCCGAAGAAGTGATGCACGGTGCGCAGCCAGACGGTATTGAGCAAGACAAACGCCAGCACGGCCAGCGCCAGCAGCGTCTGTTTGCGCGGCACCCAGGCAGCGCCGGACGGCAAGGGCTGGGCGGCGACGATTGCGCGGCGCCAGAATACCAGCGCGCCGAGCGCCAGGGCCAGCGTCAGGTCGGTAGGATTGAGCAGGGGAAGATAGGGCAGCGGCGCCGTGTGTCCCGACGACAGCAGCGCCATCAGCAGCGCACCGAAAAACACCAGCACCGTCAGCGGCAAAGCCGCATACCAGTAGTAGGCGACAGCATGCGCATTGAGCGGCCATTTGAATGCCGGCAGCAACGAAATGCGGTTGGCCCGGCCAGCCCACACTGACAAAAACAGCAATACCGCGATCGCACTAATCAGCAGCACCACGCTGGCCCACGAACTGCGCCACAAATCGCCGCGCTCGATGCCGAACCACAGGCAATCGGCCAGCAACAGCGTAAGCAGCCATACGCTGCCGACATGAACGGCACGATTCAGTTTG
>NZ_JAQGLV010000081.1 GCF_028292705.1 Collimonas fungivorans
ACGTCGGCCTCGATTACCTGTCGCTGGAACGCAGCGCCGACACCTTGTCCGGCGGCGAAGCGCAGCGCATCCGCCTGGCTTCGCAGATCGGCTCCGGCCTGACCGGCGTCATGTACGTGCTGGACGAGCCGTCGATCGGCTTGCACCAGCGCGATAACGACCGCCTGATCGAAACCCTGCGCCACCTGCGCGACATCGGCAACAGCGTGCTGGTGGTGGAACACGATGAAGACGCGATCCGCACCGCCGACTATGTGGTCGACATGGGCCTGGGCGCTGGCATACATGGCGGCGAAGTCATCGCCGAAGGCACGCTGGAGCAGATCCTCAAAAGCAAGAAATCGCTGACCGCAAAGTACCTCAACGGCACCTTGAAAATCGCCGTGCCGGAGAAACGCACGCCGGCCGACCCGGACCGCCAGTTCATCATCACCGGCGCCACCGGCAACAACCTGAAGAACGTCACGATGAACCTGCCGGTCGGCTTGCTGACCTGCGTCACCGGCGTTTCCGGTTCGGGCAAGTCGACGCTGGTCAACGACACCCTGTACCACGCCGCAGCGCGTCATCTGTACGGTTCGCAGGCGGAACCGGCGGCGCATGAATCGATCGGCGGACTGGAGCATTTCGACAAGGTGATCTCGGTCGACCAGGCTCCTATCGGCCGCACGCCGCGCTCCAATCCGGCCACTTACACCGGCTTGTTCACGCCGATCCGCGACCTGTTTTCGACCGTGCCGATGGCCAAGGAACGCGGCTACAACGCCGGCCGTTTCTCGTTCAACGTCAAGGGCGGCCGCTGCGAAGCCTGCCAGGGCGACGGCGTGATCAAGGTCGAAATGCACTTCCTGCCGGATGTCTACGTGCCGTGCGACGTCTGCCACGGCAAACGCTACAACCGCGAAACGCTGGAAGTGCACTACAAGGGCAAGAGCATCACCGAAGTGCTGGGTATGACGGTGGAAGAAGCCTATGAATTCTTCAAGCCGGTGCCGGTGATTGCACGCAAGCTGCATACGCTGCTGGATGTCGGCCTCGGCTACATCCGCCTCGGCCAGAGCGCCACTACACTGTCCGGCGGCGAGGCACAGCGCGTCAAGCTGTCGCTGGAACTGTCCAAGCGCGATACCGGCCGTACCCTGTATATCCTGGATGAGCCGACTACCGGCTTGCACTTCCACGACATCGACCTACTATTAAAAGTGATCCACCGCCTGCGCAATCAGGGCAATACCGTGGTCATCATCGAGCACAACCTGGATGTCATCAAGACCGCCGACTGGCTGATCGACCTCGGTCCGGAAGGCGGCGCCGGCGGCGGCCGCATCATCGCTACCGGCACGCCGGAGCAGGTGGCGGCGAACCCGGCCAGCGTTACCGGCAAGTACCTGGGGCCATTGCTGGAAAAACCTAAGAAAAAATAAACAGACACTGCCCGGCCCGCGAAGCCGGGCGGTGCAATAACGAGATAACGATGTCTACCAATACCACCCCGGCGCTGTCCGCAGCGCAGATTGACGCTTTCGAAAAAGATGGTTATCTGATCTTGCCGCGCCTGGTCCCGGCCGCCGACTGCGATCTGATGGCGGCCACCACAAACGCCCACCTGGCGCAGGCAGTGGCGCCGCTGGAATACGAATCCGAAGTCGGTTATGCCGGCGCGCCGAAGTCGCTTGACAGCGCCGGCGGCCGCACCGCGCGGCGCCTGCGCAATGCCTACCAGCGCGACGACAGCTATCGCGCCTGGGCCCGCAATCCGCAACTGGTGGCGATGCTGGAACTGCTGCTGGGCGAAGCGGTCTGCCTGACCTTGTCCCACCATAACTGCGTGATGACCAAACATCCGCACTTCGGCACCGCGACCGGCTGGCATCGCGATATCCGCTACTGGTCGTTTCCGCGCAACGAACTGATTTCGGTATGGCTGGCGCTGGACAGCGAAAACGCGAACAATGGCGGCCTGCGCTTCATTCCAGGCTCGCACCGCTTCGACATCAAACCCGAGCAAATGGATGAGCTGGATTTCCTGCGCCCCGAAGTGGCGGCCAACCAGGCCCTGTTTGCGCAAGGGAAATCGGTCGAACTGCAACAGGGTGACGTGGTGTTTTTCCATAGCGGCCTGTTCCATGCCGCCGGCCGCAACAATACCGAAACCGTCAAGGAATCGGTGGTGTTTGCCTATCACGGGCAAAGCAATCCCCCCGTGCCCGGCAGCCGCTCCGCCGCCTCGGAAGATATCCTGCTAAGCAGCTAATCTCACTTCGGGACATTCCCAGCATGCAGCGTATAGCCATCATCGGCGGCGGCACCGCGGGCGCCGCCAGCGCGCTGTTCCTGGCGCGCGCCGGCCATCAGGTCACACTGTTCGAGCGCGTGGCGCAGCCGACCGCGGTCGGCGCCGGCATCCTGCTGCAGCCTACCGGCATGCACGTGCTGGATGCGCTCGGACTGCTTGAGCCTATCTTGGCGCACGGCGCCCGCAACGACCGCCTGTTCGGCACCACGGCCGGCGGCCGCACGGTGCTGGATGTGCGTTACCGCCACCATGATGCGCAGTCGTTCGGCCTCGGCCTGCATCGCGGCGCCTTGTTTTCCGTGTTGTGGGAAGCGCTGAAGACGGTCGCCGTCAAGGTTTGCAGCGGCGTCAACATCTCGCGCATAGAGCAGCGCGGCGGCCAGGCTCTGTTGTTTTCCCGCGATCCGGCGCCTGGCAGCAGCGAGGCCGAGGCCGGTGAATTCGACTGCGCCGTGATTGCCGATGGCACCCGCTCCGACTTGCGCGCAGCGCTGGCGATTCCGCAAAAAGTGACGCCCTATCCCTGGGGTGCATTATGGGCGCTGGTGCCAGACGATGGCTTGACCCAGGGCAGCTTGCGCCAATGGTTCCGCCATGCGCAGCAAATGCTGGGATTGATGCCGACCGGATTCGCCTATCAGGAAATGACGCAGCCGATTCTCAGCCTGTTCTGGAGCTTGCGCGCGGATCGCCTGCCGCACTGGCAGGAACAGGGCCTGGCGGCGTGGAAACAAACCGTACTGGCGCTGGCGCCGCCGATAGCGCCAGTGCTGGAACACATACAAAGGCCGGAACAGCTCACCTTCGCGCGCTATGCCGATGTGCAGATGCGCCACTGGCACCATGGCCGGATAGTCTGCATCGGCGATTGCGCCCATGCCACCAGTCCGCAACTGGGACAAGGCGCCAACCTGGCGTTGGTCGATGCCATGACGCTGGCGCAATGTTTTGCCGAGAATTCTGCGGTAGAACCGGCGCTGGCGCTGTATTCGCAACGGCGGCGGCCCCACCTGCGTTATTACCAGGGCGCCAGCAAGTTGCTGACGCCGTTCTTCCAGTCCGATTCACGTATTGCCAGCACCTTGCGCGATATCGCCTTGGGTCCGATCTGCCGCCTGCCGGTGGCGCGCCAGCAGATGGCGCTGACGCTCAGCGGCAGCAAGACCGGCTGGATCTATGGCCGCTTGCGGCAGTCGAAATAACAGGGAAACGATCAGGCCTGGCGCAGATGGCGGGCGCGCACAATCGTTTCCGATTTGCGTTTTTTCAGCCAGATGGCGATGCCGGTAATCATGAACAGCAGCGGCAGGAAACCCATGAAGGCAACCAGTATCTTGCCCGGCAAACCCAGTATCTGGCCGGTATGCAAACCGTATTGCACGCCGATGAAGGCATCGCCGCCCGAGCCTGTCAATGGATCGAGCGCGCGCAGCACATGGCCGTCGGCAGCATCGACAAATACGCGTACGCTGCCGCTGTCCTGGATGTCATCCGCCTTGCGCATGCGGATCTGATAGATGCCGTGTTTGTCGTCGCGCGCGATGCGCGCCGGAGTAGCGCTCGGCATGCTGGCCTGCGCCGAAGCCAGCGCCTGCTGCCAGCTGATCTGTTGCTTGCTCTCGGTGGCCAGCGACTTGGCGACTTCCTTCGGCGGCGGCGTCAACGGCGACAGGCTGGACACCAGTGGACGGGCCACGTCCGGCAGGTTCATCACGGCGCCGGTAAAAGCGGTGATCACCAGCAGCACCCCGGCCACCAGGCCGACTGTACGATGCAAGTCATACATCAGGCGGAAACCGCCGGCGCCGCGCTTGATTGACAGCGCCTTGCCCCAGCCCTTGCGATGGCGGGGCCAGGCTAGCGCGAAGCCGATCAGCAGCGTCGCCAGCCACAGCAGGCCGAGGCTGCCGGAGATGATGGCGCCGGGCTTGTCCAGCAACAGATAACGATGCAGGCGGAACAGGAAAGGCATCAGGTTCTGCGGCGCCAGGCCGACTGCCTTGGTATTGCGTTCGCCGACCACGGTCGCCGTGACCGGATCGATAAACACCGTATCCATCACCAGCTCATCGTTCGGCTTGCGCGGCCGCAGTTTGGCCTGGAGCGGCGCGTTGGGGTCCTGCTCCATGGCGAAAAATCCCAGCTTTGCATGCGGGTAATCGTGCTCCACCTTGGCCGCCAGGGCATCGATAGTCTGCCGGCTGCCGCTGGCACTGGAGCTGGGGCTGAGATGGTAGAACTGCGGATTGAGCCAGGCATCGATGTCGTCGTTAAACGCCAGCGCCGCCCCGGTCAGGCCCGCCATGACAATAAACAAGGACAGCAGCAAGCCGCTGTAGCGGTGCAGCTTGACCAACCAATGACGTATTGCTTTTTTCACAATTACAAACCCGCTTAATTTAACTTACGCAAAGCCTGTATTGTAAATGTCGATTGAATGAGAATGGGTATTATTTCAAATATCTTCGACGCTGTGCTGGCTGGTGCTGGTCCAAGCTTGCAGCAAACGCCCCTCTGCACGAGAGATGGCATCGGCCGCACCGCGCAGGACGACGATGTCGCCTGCCTGCAACACTACCTCCGGTGTAAGAAGAATACCGCTGCGTCCGCGCCGCAGGGCGGTGATCTCGGCGCCCATTTCCGGCAAGCCTAGCCAGGCCAGCGAACGGCCGATGGCGCGCGCGCCTTCCGGCAGGGCTACCGAGTGCAGCCGCACCTGCAAATGGTCGGCGCCATCCTGTGCATCGTCGATGCCATGGAAAAACCCGCGCAAGGCAGCATAACGCTCGTCGCGCGTCGCCTGCACCCGGTGCACCACGCGGCGCAAGGGCACTCCCAGCATGACCAGCGCATGCGAGGCCAGCATCAGGCTGCCTTCCAGGGCTTCCGGCACCACTTCGGTGGCGCCGGCGGCGCGCAGCTGGTCGAGATCGGTATCGTCGTAGCTGCGCACGATCACCGGCAATGCCGGCGCCAGCTCGCTCACATGGTGCAGTACTTTCAGGGCGGAGGGCGTGCTGGCATAGGTGATCACCAGGGCGGCGGCGCGATGCACGCCGGCCGCTACCAGGCTTTCGCGGCGCGAGGCGTCGCCGTACGAAACATGGGCGCCGGCAGCGCGCGCGTCGCGCACCCGGTCCGGATCGAGATCCAGCGCATGGTAATCGATGCCTTCTTCTTCCAGCAGCTTGGCCAGGCTCTGGCCGCTCCGGCCGAAACCGGCGATGATCACGTGCTTCTTGGTGGCCATGGTGCGGGTGGCGATCTGGGTCAAGGCCAGCGATTGCATCATCCATTCGCTGGAAGACAGCTTCATCACGATGGCGTCGGACTTGGCCAGGATGAACGGCGCGGCCAGCATCGACAGCACCATCGACGCCAGGATCAGCTGCACCAGCAAAGGATCGACCAGCTGCAGGCCGCCGGCCTGGTTCAGCAGCACAAAACCGAACTCCCCCGCCTGCGCCAGCGCCAGGCCGGTGCGCAGCGCCACGCCGGTGGAAGCACGGAAGAGTTTTGCCAGCGCCGTAATCAGCACGAACTTGAGGAACACCGGCCCGGCCAGCAGCAGCAATACCAGCCACCAGTGTTCGATCACCAGGCGCAGGTTGAGCAGCATGCCGATGGTGATGAAGAACAGGCCCAGCAACACATCCCGGAACGATTTGATGTCTTCTTCCACCTGATGCTTGTATTCGGTTTCCGAAATCAGCATGCCGGCGATGAACGCCCCCAGCGCCAGCGATAGGCCGGCGCGCTCGGTAATCCAGGCCGAGGCCAGCGTAACCAGCAGCAGGTTCAGCATGAACAGCTCCTGCGAGCGGCGCCGCACCACGATCTGGAACCAGCGCCGCATCACCTTCTGGCCGAAGAACAGCAGCAGCGCCAGCACCAGCACCGCCTTGCCGCTGGCCCAGGCCAGCGTCGCCAGCAGGTTGCCGTTATGTTCGGCCAGCGCCGGCACCACGATCAGCAAGGGCACCAGCGCCAGGTCCTGGAACAACAGGATGCCGATGATGCGGCGGCCGTGTTCGCTTTCCAGTTCCATGCGTTCCGTCAGCAGCTTCGACACGATGGCCGTGGAAGACATGGTGAGCGCCCCGCCCAGGGCGAACGCAGCCTGCCAGCTGATATTGGTGAGCTGCGGCAGGATCAGCGCCATCAGCCAGCTGAACAGCATGGTGGCGCCTATGGTCAATACCACCTGGGCCATGCCCAGGCCGAACACGATATGCCGCATCGCCGTCAGTTTCGGCAGCGAAAACTCGAGGCCGATCGAAAACATCAGGAACACCACGCCGAATTCCGCCAGCGCGTGGGTGGTGGCGTTGTCTTCGGCAAAGCCGAGCGCGTGCGGGCCGATCAGGATCCCCACCACCAGGTAGCCCAGCATGGGCGGCAAGTGGAAGCTGCGAAAAGCCACCACCCCCAGTACGGCGGAGCCGAGCAGCAAGATGGTCAGTTCTAGTCCGGTAAGCATCATTGGTAAATAATTATTTCAATATCAACATTATGTTGCAACAACGCCAACCGGTGCAGCGTTTCATTGTTTGCGAAACACCATACTTAGGACTGAAGACAGATTAATTGAAGCCGATCGGGACTGGCAAGTTTTTTGCTTTGCGATTTCGTTTATACTTTCGGGATGAGTCTAACCGATACCAAAATTTTGCCCCAAACCCTGCCCAAGTCATTCGACGCCGGCCGTGCGCTGAAGCTTGCTCGCAGCACCCTGCAAATCGAAGCCGATGCCATCATCGCATTAAAGAACAGGATTTCCGACGCTATCGACGATCCTTTTGCCCAGGCGATTGCCTTGCTGCTCAATTGCCGCGGCCGGGTGGTGGTGTCCGGGATAGGAAAATCCGGCCATATCGCGCGCAAGATCGCCGCCACGCTGGCCTCTACCGGCACCCCTGCCCTGTTCATCCATCCGGCCGAAGCGGCGCACGGCGACCTCGGCATGGTGACCGAGGACGATGCTTTCATCGCCATTTCGAATTCCGGCGAAACAGCGGAACTGATGGCGATCGTACCTATCATCAAGCGCATGGGCGCCAGCCTGATTGCGATGACCGGCAACCAGGATTCGGCGCTGGCGCAGCTGGCCAATGTGCACCTGGACGTCAAGGTCGACCAGGAAGCCTGTCCGCTGAACCTGGCGCCGACCGCCAGCACCACCGCCACGCTGGCGATGGGCGACGCGCTTGCAGTGGCGCTGCTGGACGCGCGCGGCTTCCGCGAAGAGGATTTCGCCCGCTCCCATCCCGGCGGCGCCCTCGGACGGCGCCTGCTGACCCACGTGCGCGACGTCATGCGCGGCGGCGAAGCGATTCCGGCGGTGACCGCCGACGTGCCGCTGTCAACTGCGCTGCTGGAAATCACCCGCAAGGGCATCGCCATGACCGCCGTGGTGGATGAAAAATTCCATGCCATCGGCGTCTTTACCGACGGTGACCTGCGGCGCCTGATCGAACAGGTGCAGGATTTCACCAAGCTGAAGATCGCCGACGTCATGCACGCCAATCCGCACAGCATAGGCCCGGACCAGCTGGCGGTCGACGCGGTGCACATGATGGAGCAGTTCCGCATCAACCAGCTGCTGGTGACCGACGCCACCGGCATGCTGGTCGGCGCGCTGCATATCCATGACCTGACGCGCGCCAAGGTGATCTGATGACGACCCCGGCCAAGCACGGCAGAATTGCCGACCCTGCCGACCTGACAGCGCGCGCGGCGCGGGTGCGCCTGATGATATTTGACGTCGACGGCATCCTGACCGACGGCGGCCTGCTGTACGGCGCCGACGGCGAACAGCTCAAGCGCTTTAACGCGCTCGACGGCCATGGCATCAAGCAGCTGCAGCAAAGCGGCGTCGCCACCGCCATCATCAGTGCACGGCAGTCGGCGATTGTCAGCCGGCGCGCCAGCGACCTCGGCATCGCCCATGTGCAGCAGGGTGTGCACGACAAGCATGCGGCTTTCGTCAAATTGCTGGAGCAGCTGCAGCTGGCGCCGGATGCCTGCGGTTTTATCGGCGACGATGTGATCGACTTGCCGATCCTGTCGCAAGTCGGTTTCGCCGTCAGCGTGCCCAACGGCCATGCCGATGTCAGGAGCCGCGTGCACTACGTCACCCAGGCCGGCGGCGGCCATGGCGCCGCGCGTGAAATCTGCGACCTGATCATGCAAGCGCAAAATACCTACGCCGCCACGCTGGCGTCGTACCTGCGCACCACACCGTCAGGCATCGCATGAAAAACCTGCGCTCCACTTACCGCTTCCGTTTCCTGCTGCTGCTGATATTGTTCATCCTGCTGGCGCTCGGCAGTTTCTGGCTGGTGCAAGTGATGCACAAGAATACCGAAGACCTGCTGCCGAAAGTGACGCGCACCGCGCCGGATTATTTCGTCGAGCATTTCAACTACGTGCAGATGTCGCCCACCGGGCAGCCGCGCTACAACATCGCGGGCGACCTGCTGACTCACAATCCGGGGGACGATTCATTTGACGTGCAAAAGCCACTGATCCATAGCCTGGACAAGGAAAAGCCGCCGATGAACCTGCGCGCCGACCGCGGCAAGATTGAAGACAACAACAGCAAGGTGCATTTGTACGGCAACGTCAATGCAGACCGGCCGAAAACACCGCAGGCCGACAATTTCCACCTGAAATCCGAATACCTGCTGCTGCTGCCCGACGACGATGTCATGCAATCCGACAAGCCGGTGGAAATGACGCTGGGACAATCGGTATTGCACGGCACCGGCATGGATTTCAATAATTCCACGCGGGTACTGAAAATGTTCAGCAAGGTGCATGGCGTGTTCCCGCCAAAACCTCGCTGATCCGGCAACTTATTTTATGCACATAGCTCTATCCTTTATCCAGGATTTTTCATGAAACGAATATTTTTCATATCCCTGCTGTTGCTAAGCGCCATGAACCTGGCGCACGCAGAAAAAGCAGACTCCGAGAAACCGACGCTGATCGATTCCGACCAGCTCACCTATGACGACGTCAAACAGGTCAATGTCGCCACCGGCAACGTGGTCCTGACGCGCGGTACGCTGCTGATGAAAGCCGACCGCGTGGTGGTCACCACCGATCCGTCTGGCTACCAGTTCGCCACCCTGTACGCGGATCCGGGAAAACTCGCCACGTTCAAGCAAAAACGCGACGGCGGTCCGGACCTGTGGATCGATGGCCATGCGGAACGGATCGAATACGACGGCAAGACTGAAATCACCAAGCTGTTCTCGAAGGCGCAGATGCGCCGCCTGCAAGGCGACAAGCCGACCGACGAAGTCAACGGCGAGTTCATTTCGTATGACAGCCGCACTGAGTTCTATTCGGTCAACAATACCGTCAACGGCAACAGCCAGCCGGGCGCCGGACGCATACGCGCCGTGATACAGCCGCGCCCGAAGGCACCGCAATGAGCGCCACGATGAGCAGCGCTCCCAGCACCCTGATCGTCAAAGGCCTGCAAAAAAGCTACGGCGCACGCCAGGTGGTGCACGATGTTTCGCTGGAAGTCCGTTGCGGCGAAGTGGTCGGACTGCTTGGCCCCAACGGCGCCGGCAAGACTACCTCGTTCTACATGATCGTCGGCCTGGTGCCGTCGGACGGCGGCGAGATCGACCTCGACGGCGTCGACATTTCGCGTTTGCCGATCCACAGGCGCGCAGTGCTCGGCCTATCGTACCTGCCGCAAGAAGCATCGGTATTCCGCAAGCTGACGGTGGAAGACAATATCCGCGCCGTGCTGGAGCTGCAGCGACCCAACGGCAAGCCGCTCACCAAGGCTGAGATCGACGAACAGCTGCAGAAACTGCTGCATGAACTGCAAATCGAAAAACTGCGTGAAAACCAGGCGCTTTCATTGTCCGGCGGTGAACGCCGGCGTGTCGAAATCGCCCGCGCGCTAGCCACCAATCCCCGCTTCGTGCTGCTGGACGAACCGTTTGCCGGGATCGATCCGATCGCCGTGATCGAAATCCAGCGCATCGTCCGCTTCCTCAAGGAACGCGGCATCGGTGTGCTGATCACCGACCACAATGTGCGCGAGACACTCGGCATCTGCGACCGCGCCTACATCATCAACCAAGGCAGCGTGCTGGCCAGCGGCAGTCCGGACGACATCATCGCCGACGAGTCGGTGCGGCGCGTGTACCTGGGCGAGCATTTCCGCATGTAGCTTCATCGGGTTGCAACTGAACGGTCGGGGACAAGCAATTCGCCGCGCTGCGGCGGCAGCCTGCCCCGAACAAAGAAATGCAAGTGAAACATACAAGTGAATTGTCTGCACGGAAGCCATGAAACAATCACTCCAGCTACGCACCTCGCAGCATCTTGCGCTGACACCCCAGTTGCAGCAGTCCATCCGGCTGCTGCAATTGTCTACGCTCGAACTGCACCAGGAGCTGGAACAGATCCTGTCGGACAATCCGCTGCTGGAACGGGTCGACGATCCGCTCGATAACTCAGTGCGCCTGCTGGCGGACGGCGCCATCAGCGGCACCACCTCAACCATGGACGCGCCGGTGGGCGACAGCGAAGTGAGCAGCTCGCCAAGCGAAAGCGAAGCCGGGCTGGACACGCCGCCGGCCGCCGAAAGCGGTCCGGAAAACGGCGACAGCGAATGGAGTTTCGACGATGTCGCGCGCAGCTCAAAGACGCCGGACGACGAAGATGCGCGGCCGCAGCTGGAAGCCCACGAATGCACGCTGCGCGAACACCTGCTGCAGCAGATGCGCGAGACGCTGAACGACATACGCGACCGGGCGCTGGTCGAGCTGACCATCGATGCGCTGGACGACAACGGCTACCTGGAAGAATCGCTGGAGGAGATCCTGGAGCGCCTGCCGCCGGAACTGGAAATCGCTATCGAAGAACTGTCGACGGCGCTGAAGATGGTGCAGAGTTTCGACCCGGCCGGCGTCGGCGCTCGCAATGCGGCGGAATGCCTGGGCTTGCAGATCAAGCGTTTTATCAAAGTGCCATTTGTCACGCGCCGCCTGGCGTTGGCGATCGTACAAGACCATCTCATGCTTTTTGCGCAACGCGATTTCAATAAAATCAAGAAGGCGCTCGACTGCGACGATGAGGACCTGCGCGAGGCGCAGGCCGTCATCAAGCAGTGCAATCCGCATCCGGGCGCGCCGTTCGCCGCCAATACTTCTGACTATGTGGTGCCGGATGTGATCGTCAGGCGCAGCAAGCAGGGTTGGCAGGTGATGCTCAACAATGACGTCATGCCAAGGCTCAGGGTAAATGTCCTGTATGCCAACATTCTCAAGCAAAGCAAGGGCGACGGCGCCCTCACTTCGCAGCTGCAGGAAGCCAAGTGGCTGATCAAGAATATGCGGCAGCGATTCGACACCATCCTGCGCGTGGCGCAGGCGATCGTCGAGCGCCAGAGGAATTTCTTTTCGCACGGGGCGGTCGCCATGCGGCCGCTTGTGTTGCGTGAAATAGCTGATACACTGGGACTACACGAGAGTACTATTTCTCGTGTAACCACTCAGAAATACATGCTCACTCCCCACGGGATGTTTGAACTGAAGTATTTCTTCGGCAGCCATGTTGCTACTGAGGCAGGTGGAGAGGCTTCCTCAACGGCAATCAGGGCACTCATTAAGCAATTGATAGGAGCGGAAGATACAAAAAATCCTTTCTCTGACAGCAAGATTGCCGACATGCTTGCGGAACAAGGTATGGTGGTTGCCCGCCGCACCGTCGCAAAATATCGCGAAGCACTGAAAATTCCGTCAGTTAATTTACGCAAAGCCTTGTAGTTTTTTTCTGGTTTGATTGTAAAGCTTACCCTTGCTGTGTGCTGACCAAGCGGGTTTCATTGGTTCTTGCCAGGACAGTTTGTAGTGAACCGTCCGCTTAAAGATCCTGCGTATCCTGCTCCGGACCGCCAGCAATATTCTTGATAGGAGCGCTGTATGAACTTCACCATCAGTGGGCATCACCTCGAGTTAACCCCTGCCATTCGCGAATACGTACAAAGCAAACTAGAGCGTATCAAACGCCATTTCGACCAGGTCATCGATATCAGCGTGATCCTGACCGTCGACAAGATTACTGAAAAAGAAAAGCGCCAAAAAGCGGAAATCAATCTGCGCGTAAAAGGAAAAGATTTGCATGCCGAAAGCATCGCCCACGATCTTTATGCCGCCATCGATGCCCTGATCGACAAGCTCGATCGCCAGGTGATCAAGTACAAGGACAAGATGCAAGACCACCAGCACGATGCCATCAAGCACCTGCCGGAAGAACTCCCCGCCGCCGCGACCTGATCCGGCCTGCGCGAGCTGTGTGGCTCGCGCCAATAAATGAACAAGGGCGCAGTCAATGCGCCCTTTGTTATTATCAAACTGTATTATCGTTTATCTTATTGTTTATCGTTGCAAGGCGCTTTTACTTCAATGCGCCGAACACCTTGCCGATAATCGCGCTGCCGGCGCCCACCGGATCCTGGCGTATGGCTTTCTCTTCATCGCCGATGATGGTGTACAGGCCGTCCAGCGCGCGCTGCGTGACATAACCTTCCACCGTACTCTGCTGGGCTGGCACCATGCCAGACTTGCCGACTTGTCCCATGACCGAATTGTATTGCGCCGACAGGCCGTTGCGGTCGGTCACGCCTTTGACGATAGGCAGGAATTTCTGGCCCAGTTGCGCCGAAGTCTTTTGCTTGAAGAAATCGGTCACCGAGGTATCGCCGCCGGTCAGGATATTTTTTGCATCCGTGACCGACATCGATTTGACCGCATTCAACAGCAAGGGCTTGGCCAGCGGCACCGCCTGTTCCGCGGCATGGTTCATCGACACCACCAGGTCATCCAGCTTCTGCCCCTGGCCGGTCATCCGCAACAGCGGCATGGCTTTATCGAGCACGCTGGGCAAGCCGATCTTGACCTTGTCGTTATTCAGGAAACCGTTCTCGACGCCAAGCTTGGATACTGCAACATCCGCGCCTTTTTGCAATGCGGCTTTCAGGCCGCTGCTGGCGTCCTGGTTGCTCAGGTCGCTTAGCGATAAAGCCAGCGCTGCGGAAGCCGCTGCCGCCAGGGTCAAAGTCACTGCCGTTTGGTATATGCGTCGCATAGTGATCCTCATGAAGTTATATGGATAACGACAAAGTCTAACCCAGTTTGTTGCGATTAGATCAAGAAGCTAAAAATCGCCTTGCTGCACGAATATCAATTAAAGATGGCCTTCGTCCACCAGGAACAGGCGCCTGTGCTCGCGGATCGCATAACGGTCGGTCATGCCGGCGATGTAATCGGCAATCGCGCGCGCCTGCGAGTTGGCGCCGGCGGTATCGGCGTGGCCTAGCTGATAGTCGGGCGGCAGCAGGGTCGGTTCGGCGCTGAAACAGGCATACAGTTCGGCGACGATGCGGCCCGCCTTGGCGGTCATGCGATTGACCAGGTAATGGCGGTACAGGTTTTCGCGCAGGAAGCGTTTCAGCAAGGCTGCCTGTTGCGCCATGCCATCGGAGAAGGCGATCAGGGGCGGCGCATTGCGCACGTCGTCGACGCTCTGCAGGCCGGCATCCAGGATCCGCTGCTGCGAGGTCTGGATCAGGTCGGTAATCAGGGCGTTGATCATGCGCCGCACCGTTTCGTTGATCGCACGGCGCCCGCTCAGGCCCGGGAACAGCTGCTCGACCTCGCGGCTATGTTTCCCGTAGAAATCGATCTGGTTCATCTGCTCCAGCGTCAGCAAGCCTGAGCGCAGGCCGTCGTCGACATCGTGGTTGTTATAGGCGATCTCGTCGGCGAGGTTGGCCACTTGCGCCTCCAGGCTCGGCTGCTTGCGCTGTATGAAGCGCTCGCCGATGTCGCCCAGTTTCTTGGCGTTGGCCAGCGAACAGTGCTTCAGGATGCCCTCGCGGGTCTCAAACATCAGGTTCAAGCCGTCAAACGCGCCGTAGCGCTGTTCCAGCTGGTCGACCACACGCAGGCTCTGCAGATTGTGTTCGAAGCCGCCATGGCCCTCCATGCAGTCATTCAAGGCATCCTGGCCGGCATGGCCGAATGGCGTATGTCCCAGGTCGTGGGCCAGCGAAATCGCTTCCACCAGGTCTTCGTTCAACTGCAGGTTGCGCGCAATCGAGCGCGCGATCTGCGCCACTTCGATGCTGTGCGTCA
>NZ_JAQGLV010000261.1 GCF_028292705.1 Collimonas fungivorans
TTCAAGACATCAGGCCGGAATGGTCGCGATCGCATCAATCTCGACCAGCACATCGGGATGGAACAATGTCGCCACGCCGATCAGCGAGCTGGCCGGCGGGTGTGCCGTATCGATGAAGCGATCGCGCACGGAGCGTATGGTTGGAAGTAATCCGGGCTGGAAATCGCGCACGTAGATCGTCAACCGCGCCACATGCCGAAAATTACTGCCTGAGGCTTTCAGCGTTGCATCAAGATTGGAAAAAACCTGCTCAAGCTGAATCTCGAGTTCTGGCCCCGCAATGGAACCGTCCGCCAGGAATGGCACGTGGCCGGAAAGCAGCAGCAGTTTTCCGCTCTCGATGATCGCAGCTTGCGAAATTCCGGGGATATTGTTTCCCGGCGGGTTGACTGCGCGGAATGTCATTGGCTGATTTCCTTCGGTTAAATATCAGGAATCCTGACTTCGGCCGTCTCGAGCCGATGTCTCATGCTTTCAATCTCTTTTGTTGACAAGGCGACACGCAAGTCTTTCGCAATCGCCAAGTAAATGTCATAGGCAGCACTAGAGGAAAGTGCGCCCGTCCCCACCTGATGCTCCAATATCGAAAGGACATTGGCCAACAGCATGTGATCTAAGCTGCCGGCTGCCTCTTGCCTGCTCTGGGCCATGATTTGTTCGCCTTGAAATTGACGATAAGCAATTATGCCAGAAACACAAAGGAAACCGCAGCGTCAATTCCTGGCTGGGCGCGCCAGCCGCGCGTCAGATCGAATTGATGAGCGCGGCGGCCGACGACACCTGGTGCGCGGCCAGATAGGCAGCGGCCTGGTCGAGTTTCTGTTCGACGCTGGTGTTCCCGGAGTACTGCACGCGCTTCTGATACAAGGCATAGATCAGCTGCAAGTCGCTTTGGCTGGAACTGACGCCGAAAGCTTGCTGCATGGCCGTCAGGAAGCTGTATCCGAATTGCTGCGTCGGTTCTATCATCGTGCCTTCGCCATAGTCATTCCAGGTGGCGATCTGGATATTGTTGACGCCGGCGGCGGCAATCGCCTTGTTGAGTGTTGTCGAGAATGTGGAGCCGTAAGGCAGGGTCCAGGTTGGTCCAGACCAGCCGCCGGCAGTATAGAAAGTATTGAATCCGGGATAGGCGACGCCGAATTTGATATTCAGGGAGCGGTTATTGTAGAAGTTATCGAGCCCGGCCATGCCGTCCGAGTATATCCACGGGAATTCGCCTTTGCCGCTGGCGCCGACTTTGTCGATCGTGTACCAGAGAGAGAGGAAGGCGGGAGGCGTGGAAAAGGTTGAAAGTATCGTGCTCCAGTCGGATCCATTGAGGAAAGTTTGCGGCCCGAAGTCCAGCACCAGCGGCGCGCCGTTCAGCTGGATATAGTTGCTTTTGGCGGCGTAGTTGGTCTTCAGGTATGCCATGTCCTGTTTGGCTGCCTCGATCTTGTTTGGAATGAGCCCCGCGTCATAGGCCATGCCCACATTATGGTCTTCGTAGACCATGGCGAAACTCATCCCCATCTTTGCCGTCTGGGCCACGATGGCCTCGGCATTCTGCCGGTTCTTTGGATAGTCCCAGACATTCTGGCTGCCCGGCCAGTCGATCAGCACGCCGTCGACACCCGCATATTTCATCAGGAGCAGCTGGTATTCGATGATGTACGGATCGCCGGAAGCGTACGGTCCGGTTTGCGGATAATAATACGATGCGATCTGGCGCTTACCGTTGGCGTCGACCACATTCGGATTCTGGTTCGCCATGGTCCAATGCTGGCCCCATGCGCCGTTGCCCGATGAGCTATTGGTTTCAAACCACGGCATCATGTGGACATATACTTTTTTGGTCCCTGTTTTGGGAACCGCCACCGGGCCGGCCGACGTCGGCGCGCTGCCGATGCTGAACCAGTTGAAGTTGCCGACCAGGCCGCCGTTGATTACGCTGTCCAGGTGCAACTGGATCACGTGCTGCCCTGCGCTGAGAGTGATGCTGGTGGAAACCGTTTGCCAGTTCTGCCAGCCTTGCGTATTCGGAATCGTCAGTTGCGGCGTAGCGCTGACGCCGTCCACGTTGAAATGAAAAGTGCCGCCCTGTCCATGGCTGGCGACGCGGATTTGCGCCGTATAGCTGCCGGCGGCCGCGACATTGACCGTGTAGTTGAGCCATTCGCCGGCGGTGGTCCAGCCGACATCGTAGCCGGCGCCGGTATCGCTGGTCGCTTCGATCCCGACGCCTTCCGTTTTGCGATACTGGCCGCCCTGGTTTGTATTGGCAGAATTGAAGTAGCCGACATTCTGGCCGCCGGTGTCGAAATCTTCCGCCTGGATGGTTCCTGGCAGCGGCCACGCCTTGCCGCCATAAGGGGCACCCGCGCTGGCTGCGAGTTTTGCGCTGGCGCCGGCCGACGCTGAATCGGAGGTTCCGCCGTCGCTGCAGCTGCTCAGGATGCACATGCCGATGAAGACGGGCGTGACGCTTCTTAATAAATACCTGATGGTGGGAGTTTTCAAAATGCTTTCCAATATGATGTTTACTGTTGGTTAATTGTTTGTCGCAGATAACCAGGCCGCCGTGCTGCTGTGCTCGGCGGCCTGGTTTACGACGTGCCTAGTTATAGTCCGAGAGCCGAAATGAATTTGTTGGTATAACCCAGGGTGCCGGCTTTGCCGTAGTCATTGCAGGTGCCGGACGAGTTGTTGTCCGAGCTCGGAGGAGCGCAATCCCGGTCGCGCGAGAAGGCCCAGAAATGGATGCCGGCCAGTTTCTTGGACAAGGCATAGTTCGATACGGTGACCGCATCGGCCAGGGTGAACGTCTCGGCGATGCTGTCGTTGCCGCCTATCATCGGTGTCACCTCGATCTGGCTGTACGGCACCTTCCAGTAGTTGTGCAGGCTTTCGGCGGCAGCGACGGTCGACTTGCCCATGTCGCATTTGCCGCTGCTGTTAAGTGTGCACAGCGCCGCGTTTTCCTGGCCCGACTCGGCAAAATCCATGGTCATCAGGTTGATCGTGTAGTTTTTCAATCCGTAGTTCTGGATCGCCGTCATCACCTTCACCCCGGTGCCGCCCAGGCTCTGGCTTTCGTTGCCGCCGTCGGTCGCCAGCGTGAAGCTGTAGCGCAGGTTCGGATATGCCGCCTGCGCCGCCGACACCCGCGCCACCAGGTTGTTGATATCGCTCTGGGTCTGGCTGCTTTCTATGTCGAAGTCGATGCCCAGCAAGTTCGCGCTGTAGTAAGTCTTGATGAATTTGGTGAAGTTGGCGTCCGAGGTGCAGGTAAAGCTGCCACCGCCGCCGCCTGTCGCCACGATGTACTTCTTGCCCGCATTGACAAAGCTGGCCACGTTCGCCTTGGCAAACGCAGAAGCAGAGACGCCGCTCCAGTTTTCGCTGCCGCAGCTGCCGGTGGCGAAGGCCCAGGTCACAGCCTGCAGCTTGGCCGGCATTACCTTCAGCAAGATTTGCGAACTGCCGGTAACGGTAGTGTTGAGCTGGTCCCCGTTATAGTCGCCGGAGTAAAAGTAAGGGCTGTAGATGAATCCGGTCGGCGGCGGCGTGGCCGGGCCGCTGCAAGTGGTGGGCTGCCAGTACCAGGTGCTGATGGTCGGATCGGTGCCGTCGCTGCCGTTGGTGCCGGCATTCACCTCTTTGTAGAAAGAACCGTTGGCCGGATATTGCACCACGCTGCCGATCGCGTAATTGATGCCCGCGGTCCAGGTGCTGTACTGGCAGGTTGCGGCGGGTGTCGCAGCGGCCTGGCTGATCCCCGCGTCTGCGGCTCCCTGCTGTGCGGCGCCATGCGCCGAGAACGCCATGCATGAAAGACTGATGGCGAGTCCCTTTATCATTTTTGATTTCACTTGATTCTCCTGGATAGATTGAAATGGCTTGCTTGATGTGAGCGCGCTCCGGGTGCCATATCGCTGCGGCAAATTGCCGGCCCCGTTTTTTTGTCGCGCCCTCGCGATCTATCCTCGATATTTCCGTACGGAAACATGTTGTCTGATGACTGTAAGGGCCGCCAAAAACACTGTCAACCTGTATCTGAGTGGTATTGCCAGATTGCTCCGCCGCCCATGTTGCGACGCAATGAATGCGGCTGCAGGCCATTGTTTACATTGGCTTTTCCGCAAGTCATCGGACCTGTTGTTTTTGCAAGTGGACTTGCTGTTTCTTGGCGGGGGTTTAGTAAAAACCGGAGAAATGCTATTGAAATCGGAAGGGTTCAGAATGGCGGCGCAAGGAATGCGCCGCTGCGTGCGATTCGAAAATTACTGTGCGGCCGGCCCTTGTTGTGCTTTGTTATGTTCAGCCAGCGCTACCGCTTTATAGTCATAGGAAGGATAGAACTCGGTCCTGTAGCTGCCCCAGGCCGTGTCTTCGAGCACGCGGTTTACCTCCCGCAGGCGCGAGGCCGGCAAGCGCAGCGTGATGACTTGTCCGATGCCCATCGTTACATACCAGCTTACTACCTCTACTCCCGCCGGCGGGAACGCCTTGTAAAACCCCTGTTTGGCAAGCTGGGCGTTCAACTCGGCCAGCGGGCGCGACTGGTCGTGTTTCAAGAACACGGTCAGCAACAGCGCATTGTCCGGCGTGGCGACTGCATTGCCGGCAGCGGGAGCCGCCACCGATTGCGCCATGGCGCCGCCGGCGTGGAGTGC
>NZ_JAQGLV010000132.1 GCF_028292705.1 Collimonas fungivorans
CCGCCACCAAGCTCAAGGTCACCGGCGTCGACCTGTATTCCGCCGGCGATTTCATCGGCGGCGAAGGCAGCGAAGACCTGGTGTTGCGCGATCCGCGCCGCGGCATCTACAAGCGGCTGGTGATCAAAGGTCCGCATATCGTCGGCGCGGTATTGTATGGCGACGTCAAGGACGGTCCCTGGTATTTCGGGATGATCCAGGGTCGCACCGATATTTCGGCGCTGCGCAGCCAGTTGCTGTTCGGCCAGGCGCTATGCGCCCAGGCCGCCTGAACGGGAGCGCGCATGAATCCGGTCCCGACGTTTCCCTTGCTTGCGGCCAGCCAGCTGGCAGGCACGCTGACCACCTGTCCCTATTGCGGCGTCGGTTGCGGCGTGCGCGCCACCGTGCGCAGCGACGGCCAGGTCGACATCGCCGGTGATGAAACGCATGCCTCGAATGCGGGTCGCCTATGCGTCAAGGGTTCGGCGCTGGGCGAAACCGTCGATCTGGACGGTCGCCTGCTGCATCCGCAGATGCGGGCGCGGCACGGTGATTCATTGCAGCGCGTGTCCTGG
Organism: Collimonas fungivorans; assembly: GCF_028292705.1. Lineage (GTDB taxonomy): Bacteria > Pseudomonadota > Gammaproteobacteria > Burkholderiales > Burkholderiaceae_D > Collimonas > Collimonas fungivorans_B. The sequence goes on from NZ_JAQGLV010000132.1 coordinate 558, forward strand.
GATGCGGCGCTGGATAAGGTCGCGCTTGGTTTTCGTTCGGTCGTGGAACAACACGGCCCGGACGCCGTCGCTCTGTATGTTTCCGGCCAGCTGCTGACCGAGGACTATTACATCGCCAACAAACTGATGAAGGGCTACATCGGCAGCGCCAACATCGACACCAATTCACGCCTGTGCATGTCGTCCGCAGTCGCCGGCCACAAGCGCGCTTTCGGCGCCGACCTGGTGCCGGTCTGTTATGAAGACCTAGAGCTGGCCGACTTGGTGGTGCTGGTCGGCTCCAATACCGCGTGGTGCCATCCGATCCTGTTCCAGCGCATCGCCAGGATCAGGGAAAAGCGGCCGCAGATGAAGCTGGTGGTGATCGATCCGCGCCGCACCGCGACTTGCGAACTGGCCGACCTGCACCTGCCGCTGAAGGCCGGCAGCGATGTCTGGCTGTTCAACGGCCTGCTCAGTTTCCTGGCGCGCCACGATGCCGCCGACGCCGGTTTCATTGAAGCGCATACCAACGGCCTGGCCGCGGCGCTGGAAACAGCCGAAGCCGAATGCGCCGACCTGGCCGCGGTGGCAAAAACCTGCAAGCTCGATCCGCAAGACTTGCTGACTTTCTACGAATGGTTCGCGGCAAATGAGAAAGTGGTGACCGCCTTTTCGCAAGGCGTCAATCAATCGTCGTCCGGCACCGACAAGGTCAACAGCATCATCAATTGCCACTTGCTGACCGGGCGCATCGGAAAAGAAGGCATGGGTCCATTTTCGATCACCGGCCAGCCGAACGCCATGGGCGGCCGCGAGGTGGGCGGCATGGCGAACATGCTGGCCGCGCACATGGACCTGGACAATCCGCGTCATCGGCAGACGGTGCAGGATTTCTGGCAGGCGCCGCGCATGGCGGAGCGGCCCGGGCTGAAGGCGGTGGACCTGTTCCAGGCAATCGAAGCCGGCCGCGTCAAGGCGGTATGGATCATCGCCACCAACCCGGTAGTGAGTCTGCCGGATGCAGACCAGGTGCAGCGCGCGCTGGCCAAGTGCGAACTGGTGGTGGTGTCCGATATCGTCGAAAAAACCGACACCAGCGCTTTCGCCCACGTCGTGCTGCCGGCCCTGGGCTGGGGCGAAAAGGATGGCACGGTCACCAGTTCGGAACGCCGTATCTCGCGCCAGCGCGCTTTCCTGCCGGCGCCGGGCGTAGCGCGCGCCGACTGGCAGATCCTGTGCCAGGTGGCGCAGCGCATGGGTTATGCCGGTTTCGATTTCAGCGCAGCGCACCAGGTGTTCGACGAACACGCGCGCCTCAGCGCCTTCCGCAACGGCGACGCCTTCGGCCAGCGCCGGGCATTCAACCTGGCCGGCCTGAGCGGCTTGGGCCAGGCCGCTTTCGATGCCTTGCAGCCGGTGCAATGGCCTATCGCCACCACCTCTTCCGGTGAAAAACAGGGTACCGCGCGGCTGTTCGCCGATGGCCGCTTTGCCTATGCCGACGGCAAGGCACGTTTTATCGCTACCGCGCCAAGGGCGCCGCAGCACGCAGCCGACAGCGAATATCCGTTGAGCCTGAATACCGGCCGTGTGCGCGACCAGTGGCACACCATGACGCGCACCGGCAAGTCGCCCAGGCTGGCTGACCACGTACCGGAATCTTTCATCGACATGCATCCGCAGGATGCCTTGCTGTATGGCGTGCGCGAAGGCATGCTGGCGCGCGTGTCCAGCCGCTGGGGATCGATGGTGGCGCGGGTGCAGCATGGCGGCGGCATTGTGCGCGGCAGTATTTTTGTGCCTATCCATTGGAATGGGCAGTCGGCGTCGGATGCGCGGGTGGGAGCGCTGGTCAATCCGGTGGTCGATCCGGTTTCCGGCGAGCCGGAATTCAAGCATACGCCGGTGCTGGTCGAAGAATTCCGCGTGGCCTGGTACGGGTTTGTGCTGAGCCGCGGCCGGCCGGCGCTCGACGACGTCACCCACTGGACCCGGATCCAGGGACGGCGCTTCAACCGTTACGAACTGGCCGGCCGCAGCCCGATCGCCGATCATGGCGCCTGGGCCGCCGGCTTGCTGGGTGTCGACGTTGCCGATGCCGACTGGCTGGAATACCAGGACGCCAGCGCCGGCATCTATCGCGCGGTGCATGTGGTGGATGACCGTATCGAAGCTTGCGTGTTCCTGTCGCCGCGGCCAGACCTGCCGTCGCGCGCCTGGCTGGCCAGCCTGTTCGTCAAGGAACAGCTGGAAGACGCCGACCGGATCGGCCTGCTGCTGGGCCAGCCGATAGCAAAGGGCGCCGATACCGGGCCCACGGTATGTTCCTGTTTTTCAGTCGGCCGCAACACCATTTGCGATGCGGCGCGCAAGCAGGGCCTGACCACCGTGGCGCAGGTCACCGCCTGCCTGAAGGCCGGCGGCAATTGCGGTTCTTGCGTCCCCGAAATCAAGAAACTGCTGTCGGAAATCCTCATCGAAGAGGCTGTATAAAACAGCAGGCTGCTTTATCTCGGTTACCATTGTCTCTATCCAGACCAGAGATAATGGAGACGAAACATGACTTTCTCTTTTACGCTGCCGCGACATTGCCGTGCTCGTTTGGTCGTGATGGCAGTCGCCGCCAGCCTGGCGCTTGGCAGCGGAGCGGCAGGCGCCGATGCTGTCGCCAGCGCCTATCCGACCCCGCCATCCGAGCTGTATCCGCAGCTGTTCGCCGCAGTGCAGATGGGCCAGGTGTTCAAGGATGGAAAAACTTTCGTCGACGCCTTGCCGAAAGGCCGGCCTGCCGCCATCGAGGCGGAATACAGGCAAGCCAAGGATCGCCCCGGTTTCACGCTGGGCGATTTTGTACAGCAGCATTTCGACCTGCCAAAAGACAATGCGGACGCCTACGTCAGCGACCGCAGCCAATCGCTGCAACAGCATATAGCCGGCCTGTGGCCGCACCTGACCCAGCAGCCTGCGAAGGCCAGCGCCGGCTCGTCGCTGCTGCCTTTGCCGCAGCCTTATGTGGTCCCGGGCGGGCGTTTCCGCGAAGTGTATTACTGGGATTCCTATTTCACCATGCTGGGCCTGCTGCAAAACGGCAAGCCGCAGCTGATACGGGCCATGGTGGATAATTTCGCCAGCCTGATCGACCGCTACGGCCATATCCCGAACGGCAACCGCAGCTATTACCTGAGCCGCTCGCAGCCGCCGTTCTACTTCAAGATGGTCGGCCTGCTGTCGACTCAGGACCAAGCCGCCGCCTATGCGCGCTACCTGCCGCAGCTGCGGCGCGAGTACGGCTTCTGGATGGATGGCGAACGTGGCCTCAAGCCCGGCGCGGCATACCGGCGGGTAGTGGCGCTGGCCGACGGCACTGTGCTGAACCGCTACTACGACGACCGCGCCGTGCCGCGCGACGAATCGTATGCCGAAGACGTCAACCTGGCCAGGCAAAGCGGACGCCAGCCGGCCGAGGTCTACCGCGACGTGCGCGCCGGCGCCGAAAGCGGCTGGGATTTCAGCAGCCGCTGGTTCGCCGACGGCAAGACCCTGGCCACCATCGAGACCACCGCGATCCTGCCGGTCGACCTGAACAGCTTGCTATATGGACTGGAAAACGCGATCCGGCTTGGCTGCGAACGGGTGCGCGACCTTGCCTGCAGCGGCGATTTCAGGCAGCGTGCCGAACGCCGTCGTATTGCCGTGCAAAAGTACATGTGGGATGAAACCGGCGGCTACTACGTCGATTACCAGTGGCGCAAACAGCAGTCGACTGCGCGCCCCGGCGCCGCTGCTTTTTATCCCCTGTTTGCCGGCATCGCCGAACCGGCGCAAGCGGCGCGTGTAGCGCAATGGGCCGGCAAGGAGCTGCTGAAACCGTATGGCATTGTCACTACGCCGGTCGACAGCGGCCAGCAATGGGATGTGCCCAACGGCTGGGCGCCGCTGCAATGGATTGCCGTGGATGGCCTGAACCGTTACGGCCTGCATGCCCAGGCGCGCGATATTGCCACGCGCTGGATGGGCAAGGTGCAGCAGGTCTACGCCAGCAGTGGCAAGCTGGTGGAGAAATATGATGTAGTCGGGAGCGGAGCCGAAGCCGGCGGCGGCGAATATGCCTTGCAAGACGGCTTCGGCTGGACCAACGGCGTGGCGATGCAGCTGATGACGCTGTATCCCGAGCTGAACCGTCCGTGATTCAGTGCCTGGCGGCAGGCTTGGCTTTGCGCTCCGCCAGCAGCCAGATGACCAGGCCGGCCGCGCTCAGGCCGGCGCCTGTCATCGATACCCCGAACCAGCCGGCGTAGCCGTACATCGCGGTCGACAGCACCGAACCGCAGGCGCCGCCGATGAAATAGCAAGTCATGTAGCCGGCGGTCAGGCGGTTCCTCGATTCCGGATGCAGGTGATTGATGACGCTCAGGTTGGTGACGTGGATCGCCTGCACCATCAGGTCTAGCAATAGGATGCCGACGATCAGCCCCAGCAGCGAACTCTTGGCGAACAACAGCGGCAGCCACGACAGCAACAGCAGCGCCAGGCCGATGGAAGTCGAACGGCCGGCATGGCCGCGGTCTGCCAGCCGCCCGGCGTGCGAGGCCGCCATGGCGCCGGCGGCGCCGACCAAGCCGAACAGGCCGATGGTGCCGTCGGAATAATGGAAGGGCTCGGCCGCCAGCAAGAAGGAAATCGAAGTCCACAGCACGCTGAACACGGCGAAGATGATCGCACCCAGCAGGGCGCGGATACGCAATACCGGCTCCGCCACGAACAAGGTCAGGATCGACCCCAGCAAACGCGGGTAGCTCATGCTTTGCGACTGGTGATGGCGCGGCAGGGCGCGTCCCAGCAGCACCGCCGTTACGATCATCAGCGCCGCGCCGAACCAGTACACGGTCTGCCAGCCGCCCAGCGCCGACAGGTAGCCGGCCACGGTGCGCGCCAGCAGGATACCCAGCAGCAGTCCGGTCATTACATGGCCGACCACCTTGCCGCGTTCCTGCGGCGCCGCCAGGGTCGCGGCAAACGGCACCAGTACTTGCGACACCACGGAAAACAGCCCGGTCAGCGCGGTCCCGATCAAGACGAACGCCATGCTCTGCGCGGTGGCGGTGATCAGCAGTCCGCAGGCGGACAGCAGGGTCATGATGACGATCAGTTTCTTCCGTTCCAGCATGTCCGCCAGCGGCACCAGCAGCATCAGGCCAAGCGCGTAACCGAGCTGGGCCACGGTGACGATCAGGCCGGCGCTGCCGTTGGAAATGCCGAAGCGGGCGGCGATGGTATGCAGCAGCGGCTGCGCGTAATAATTGCTGGCCACCGCGACGCCGGTAGCGATCGACATCATGATCACCAGGCCGGGGCTGAGTTTTCCGGGTTGTGCTTGTTCCATCTTGAAATGCCTTTGAAAATACAAGGCGACACTTTATCTCTTATCTCAATGCAGCGCTTTGCAGGCCCGTAAACCGGCCGCCAGCGAGCCGGAGAAATATTGCGTAAAGTACTGGCTTGTTCGCAGCAAGCGCCTGCCGCAGCCTTTCATCCAACGACCGAGGAGCCTTACCATGAGTCAAACCAGCGAAGCCCGTCCACCGTTCCCGCCCTTCACCCGCGAGACGGCGGCGCAGAAGGTGAGGATGGCGGAAGACGGCTGGAACAGCCGCGATCCGCAGCGTGTGTCGCTGGCCTATACCGTCGACACCATCTGGCGCAACCGCCACGAATTTCCGCAAGGGCGGGAGCAGGTCGTGCAGTTCCTGACCCGCAAATGGGAGCGCGAGCTGGATTACCGCCTGATCAAGGAATTGTGGGCCTTCGACGGCAACCGGATCGCCGTGCGTTTCGCTTACGAATGCCACGATGCCGCCGGCAACTGGTTCCGTTCCTATGGCAACGAGAATTGGGAGTTCGATGAAAACGGCCTGATGCATCGCCGCTTCGCCAGCATCAACGATTTGCCGATCAAGGAATCGGAGCGGAAATATCACTGGCCGTTGGGACGTCGTCCTGACGATCATCCGGGATTGAGCGACCTGGGTTTGTAAGCCTGGTAATCAGGATCTCAATTAAGACATCTCTTGTACACACGTGTATTTACATTGTGTTTAATTTGGACTAGAGTGTAAGAATCAAGTGTTCAGTAAGCGACGTTTACCATGCAAACCACTAAAGTTTTCAAAAACGGCAACTCTCAGGCTGTCCGTATTCCAGCTGACCTGGCGTATGAACGTACGGATATAGAGCTGGAGATAGAGCGCGTCGGCGACGAATTGCGGATTCGTCCAGTTGGAAGAACCCTGGGTGGGGTTTTAAAGAAATTCGCGAAATTCGGACCGGATTTCATGAGCGAGGGGCGGGGTGATCACGAGCAAGACGAACGTGAGGCTTTGTAATGCCGCGTTACATGCTCGACACCAATATGTGCATCTACCTGATGAAAAATCAGCCGCAGCAAGTGGTGCAGCGATTCGCCGCATGTTTTGTCGGCGACGTAGTGATGTCGGCCATCACCTTTGCAGAGCTGGAGTATGGTGTCACGATATCGGCAAACCAGGCGCGCGAGCGACGTAATCTGCATGCCTTGATAGAGGATATTCCTGTGGCGCCGTTTGATAGCGACGCTGCAAGCGCCTATGGGCCGATTCGAGAGGCTACTCGGGAGCGTAAGAAAGATCATCTCGATAAATTGATTGCAGCGCATGCTGTATCGCTCGATGTCATCCTCGTTACCAACAATGAGCGGGATTTCGCAACTTATCCCGGCGTCAGAATAGAGAACTGGATCACAATCTAAATCTGGGTTTGCAAAGGATCTGTTTAGTGCGATCGCCTGTATTCGTTATAAATCAGCGAGAGTACTACCGGCACCCGGTTGGCGTTGCCGAAATTGACCGGATCGTCGGTGCGCGGGTAGGCCACCGGATAGGCGCGAAGCATGTTGATCTGGGTCAGGTCGACATCGTCCGCTTGCGTCAGGGCGGCGATCGCTTCGGTTTCGATCTGATGCATCAATGACCAGGTCAGCAGCGCGTCGGCATTGCGATGGCGCGTCACGATGGCTGCGATTGCGGCTTTCAGTCTGGCAGTCATGGCGTCTAGCTCCGGTCTTCTGACAACAATCATCACATCTCTCCACGCAAATTATACTGTATGTATGTACAGTATAATTCAAGCTGCGGAAATACCCAATCGATACCAGCCAGCTATTGCAGCATTGCGTTGAGAACCTGCGCGGCGCTATACAATAGCGTTCTCTCCATTAGCCAGGATGCTAGTTGCCATGACCGCCATCAATCCGCTGTTGCAAGACTGGAATACCCCTTACGGACTGCCGCCTTTCGACCTGGTCAAGGCTGAGCATTTCGTGCCCGCATTTGAAGTCGCGCTGCCGGCGCACTTGGCTGAGATCGATGCCATCGCCGCCCAGTCCGCCGCGCCTAATTTCGCCAATACGCTGGCAGCCTTCGACGCATCGGGCCGCCTGAACAGCCGCATCAGTTTGCTGTTCGAGAACCTGACCGCAAGCGAAACCTCGCCCGCCCTGCAGGCTGTGGAAGTCGAGCTGGCGCCGAGACTGGCCGCGCACAAGAATGCGATCTACCTGCATGCCGGTCTGTTCGCGCGCATCGCTGCGCTGTATGCGCGCCGCGCCGAACTGGACCTGGATCCGGAACAGCTGCGCCTGCTGGAGCGCGTGCACCTGGATTTCGTGCGCGCCGGCGCCAACCTGCCGCTGCAATCGCGGGCGCGCTACAGCGCCTTGACCGAGCGGCTGGCGGCCTTGAGCACAGCGTTCACGCAAAACGTGCTGGCCGATGAATCCGGTTTTTCCCTGCAGCTGGAAGACGAAGCGGCGCTGGCCGGCTTGCCGGAATTCCTGCGTGCTTCAGCCGGGGCGGCGGCGCAGCAGCGCGGCTTGCCGCAGGGTAGCCACGTGATCACGCTGTCGCCCTCGCTGGCCGAACCGTTCTTGACGTTCTCCGACCGGCGCGACCTGCGCGAAGCGGTCTGGCGCGGCCGGGTCGCGCGCGGCGCCCATGCCGGCGCCCACGATAACCGTCCGGTGGCCGCCGAAATCATGGCCTTGCGCCAGGAGCAGGCGCAGTTGCACGGTTATCCGACCTACGCCGACTACCAGCTGATCGACCGCATGGCCGGCAAGCCGGAAGCAGTGTCGGCCTTGCTCGGCAAGGTCTGGGAACCGGCCAAGACGAAGGCCGAGGACGACCGTGCGGCGCTGACCGACATGGCGCGCAGCCTGGGCCAGCCGACGCCGATCGCGGCCTGGGACTGGCGCTACCTGGCGGAGAAAGTCCGGCAGGCGCGCTACGACCTGGACGACGCCGAACTGAAGCCGTACTTTGCGCTGGAAAACATGATAACCGCCATGTTCGATTGCGCCCATCGGCTGTTCGGCCTCAGTTTTGTCGAACAGCATGGCGTCGCCCTGCATCATGCCGACGCCCGCCTGTGGGAAGTGCGCAACCGTGACGATGCCTTGATCGGCCTCTTCATCGGCGACAACTATGCGCGCGCCAGCAAGCGCAGCGGCGCCTGGATGCATATCTTCCGCAGCCAGTCCGGCCACGGCGGCGGCACGCTGCCGGTGGTTATCAACAACAACAATTTCGCCAAGGCCGACGTCAGCTTGCTGAGTTTCGATGACGTGCGCACCTTGTTCCACGAATTCGGCCACGGCCTGCACGGTTTGCTGTCGCAGGTGAAGTACGAACGCCTGGCCGGCACCCAGGTGCTGCAGGATTACGTCGAACTGCCGTCGCAGATTTTCGAGAACTGGGCCGAAGAAGAAATCGTATTGCAACGCCACGCCCGCCATTACCAGAGCGGCGCAGCAATGCCGCCGGCCTTGCTGGAAAAACTGAAACGCGCGCGCCAGTTCGACCAGGCCTGGGCCACCATCATGTACGCCGGCCCGGCCTTGATCGACATGGCTTTGCACTCGCTGCCGAACGGCAGCAAGGTCGATATCGCCGCCTTCGAAGCGCAGCAGTGCGAGCTGCTGGGCGTGCCGCAGGATATCGGCCAGCGCCATCACCTGTCGCACTTCCAGCATCTGTTCAGCGGTTCGGATTATGCGGCAGGTTATTACGTGTACATGTGGGCAGAGGTGCTGGATGCCGATGCCTACGACGCTTTCATCGAAGCCGGCGACCCGTTCGAGCAGAAAATCGCCGAACGCCTGCGGCGCTACATCTACAGCTCAGGCAACAAGCAGGACCCGGCGCTGGCGTTCCGCGCCTTCCGCGGCCGCGATCCGAAGGTGGAGCCTATGTTGGCGAAACGCGGGCTGATTGCATAAGCAGCGCACCCTGATCGCCGGACGGCGACCAGGGTGCGTATTCATTTTTTTCCGGCAAACGGCGACACCAGGACAGCAGATCCGGAGCTGGCGGACGCGCTGCTGCCCAAGGCATCGTTGAGAACCTTGGCCAGACGCACGCCGGCCCGGCTCAGCTGGGTGGCGACCACTCTGCTGGCGTTGCTGACGTAAGTCGCCGGCAGCTTGTATTTGCCGCTCGAGTCCGGCGTCGGCAGCTTGCCGTAGACATCGGTGCGGGCGATATCGAAGGCTTCCAGCGACCAGTCGCGCGGTGTCTGCTTCTGCCATTGCTTGACTTCGGCGCTGCTGATCTTGGCGATCAATGCCGACGCCACCTTGTTCTGGTCGGTCCCCAACTTGTTGACAAAAGCGGTATCCCAGTAGGCATGCAGCTTGCCGGCTGCGATGCCGGTCGCCGATACCGTCTCGTCGTTGCCGCCGCGGTCGTGCGAATCGCTGGAATGCAGCGGCTGGTGCATGTCGCCGACGAAGTGCAGCAGGAACTGCAGCGCCAGCAGGCGTTCCGCCGGCGTCGTGGCCGGATCGCGCAGTTCGATGGCGAACTGGTCGACCTTGTCGACCACACAATCCTGCGCCACACCGCCGGATGCCGGGGTATTGGCCGGCAAGCTCGGATGGCCAAAGCAGGCGGCGTCGATGTCGCCGTCGCTGATCTCGGTATCGACAAAATGCCAGGACGCGGTTTCCCGGTGCGAATTGCGGTATTTATCGGCCCAGGTTGCCTCAGATGCGATGTCGGTGGCGGTCAGGCCGCTGCTATCGGCTGCGAGTATGGTTTCGACCTGAGCGCGCGCATTCGCTGTCAGGTAATGATCGGCGATCAGGCCGACCACCATATGGCCTTCGTCGCCCCAGGCCTGGGCATTTGGTGTTGCCAGCAGCAAGGGCGCGGCGCAAGCCATACCGCTTATAAAGGTAATGCACAGTTGACGATGCAGTTTCATGGGGACTCCATTCAGGGAGGGAAAAGTTTCCGTTGGTGCAATTCATGCACTATTTGCCGCCCGAATATATGCCGCATTTATGACCGCAGCATGTCAGAAGCACCTGCCAAGGCTGGCAGTTGGCAGCTGTATGAATTTCGCTCATGCAAACTTGAGAGTTTGTCGCTTGACGCGGCAGGCCCGAATCGAGACACTCGCAATAAGCGCTGCCTCGCCTTTGGCAGCCGCATTTCCTGATGCCGACCATGACCCAACGCCAGAAACTCGTCCTGCCGGGCGGGCACAATAAACTGCTCTTGCATTCCTGTTGCGCACCCTGCTCGGGCGAGGTGATGGAAGCCCTGATCGTCAGCGAGATCGATTTTTCGATCTATTTCTACAATCCCAACATCCATCCGCAACGCGAATACGAGTTGCGCAAGAATGAAAACATCCGCTTCGCCGAACAGCACGGCATACCGTTCATCGATGCCGATTACGACCTGGACAACTGGTTTGCGCGCGCCCAAGGGATGGAAGATGAGCCGGAACGCGGCAAGCGCTGCACCATGTGCTTCGACATGCGGTTTGAACGCAGCGCGCTGTATGCGCATGAACACGGATTCCCGGTGATCAGCAGTTCGCTCGGCATTTCGCGCTGGAAGAACATGGAGCAGATCAACGATTGCGGCGCGCGTGCGGCGGCGCATTATCCCGGCATCACTTACTGGGACCACAACTGGCGCAAGCAGGGCGGATCGGCGCGCATGATCGAAATCTCCAAGCGCGAGAATTTCTACCAGCAGGAATACTGCGGCTGCGTTTACTCGCTGCGCGACACCAACCGCTGGCGCAAGGAACAGGGACGCGAACGGATCAAGATCTGCGAGAAATTTTACGGCCAGGCGGAAGAGCAATGAGCGCCAACCCAAAGAAGGCTGTCGAGCCATGGCTGGCAGGAAGGGCCGATCCGGACAACAAGCCCGGCTTCTTGAGCGCGGCCGACCGGCTGGCCAGCATGGAAAAACTGTTGGCCGCATTCATGCAGACGCTGGACCGGGATGAAGACGCCGGCACACCGCATCTGATGGGGCAGCATCGCGGCTGCCCCTGCTGCAGCGAACGGGGCGAATGAACTGGTTTAAGTAGGTGGCTTAAGACCCGCTGAACCAGTTGTATCCCTGGTCTTCCCAATACCCGCCCGGGTTTTCATTGGTGACAAAGATGGCGGCGATGTGCTTGGGATTCTTGAACCCCAGTTTGGTCGGCACCCGCAGTTTCAGCGGATAGCCGTATTCGGTCGGCAGCGGCTCCTGGCCGAAGTCCAGCGCCAGTATGGTCTGCGGATGCAAGGCGGTGGCCATGTCGATGCTGGAGTAATAGCGGTCGGCGCATTTGAAGCCGACATACTTTGCGGTCGTATCGGCGCCGATATGGGCTAGGAAGGTGCGGAACGGCACGCCGCTCCACTGGCCGATGGCGCTCCAGCCTTCGATGCAGATATGGCGCGTGATCTGCGACGCCTGCGGCAGGGCGCGCAGCTGCGCCAGGTTCCAGCTGCGCTTGTCGCGCACCAGGCCGGAAACTTCCAGCTTGTAGGTGTCGCCGTCGATTTCCGGCGCCGAATCGGCGTCGTAGAAAGCGTTGAACGGGAACGGCTTGGTGATCATGCTGGCCGGATAAGTCGGCGCCAGGTGGCTGGGACGGAACAACATGCTCTGCACCCGGTCGTTCCAGCGCGACATTGCCCACAATACCTTGTCGACCTGGTCGCCATCCTGCAGGTTGCAGCCGGACAGCAGCGACAACGCGCCCAGCGACAGGCCCGAACGCAGGAACAGGCGGCGCTGCAGCTGCACCAGTTCAGGCTGCAGTTCACTGTTTTTCGGCAAATCCTTTTTCTTGTCGCTCATGCCTGCTGCTCCTGTTTCGCGGTCTTGTCACGGGCGTGGCGCGGCGCCCGTCCGGTCAGCATCGGCAGCAGGGTGCTCGGCACGATCAGTACCAGCGCCAGATGCACCACCACGAATGCCACGATGCCGGCCATTGCGACAAAGTGCACGCGGCGCGCGGTGTCGTAACCGCCGAACAGGTCGGCCAGGGCGTCCAGCTGCACCGGTTTCCAGATCGAGAGGCCGGACGCCACCACCAGCACTCCGAGCAGCAGCACGACTATGTACATCAGGCGTTGCACGGCGTTGTAGATGCCGGGCTGGTGCGCCAGCTTGAAAGTCAGCGCATCCCTGGTGTCGCGCAGCAGGTCGCGCGGCCGCAGCGGCAGGAAATGGCGACGGAAATGACCGGCCAGCACGCCGTAGCCGATATAGATCAAGCCGTTCGCCACCAGCAGCCACATCGCCGCCAGGTGCCAGGCAATCGCGCCGCCCAGCCAGCCGCCGAGCGTGGCCCAGCGCGGGAAATCGAAGCCGAACAGCGGCGAGGCGTTGTAGATCGCCCAGCCGCTCATCACCATGCAGACGATGGCGAACGCATTAATCCAGTGGACTATGCGCACCAGCAGCGGATGGATGATGCGCGCGCGGACGCGGGGTTGCTCGGCAGTCGCCATGAATGCACCTTGTCAAGAATCGCCGCGGACAGTCAGTGTGGTGTTTCGCACATAATGGCCGTCCGCAAAGCGGCATTACATCGGCGGGACTACGCCATTGATGCCGACCGTAGCGCGGCCGACAACGTCGCTGCCATCAGCAGCCTTGCTGACGAAAAACACGCCATGCGCGCCAGCCACCAGCAGGCTGCGGTCACCCTTGTTGAGGCTGACGATAGGGACATCGGCCGGCACCACGATTTTCTTTTCGCCATCCGGATACTTGACCGTGATGGTGCGGCCGCTGGTCACCACCACGTCGCCCACGGTGCCGTTGGTCATGCTGCTCTTCTTGCCCAGGTCCCAGGCGTAGTGGCCTTCGCCGGCCTTCATGCCGGCCGGGAACACGTGCACTTCCAGCGCCTTCAGGCTGCCGTCAGGCAAAGGCACGGCAGCGCTGCCGATGAAGCTGTCGGACTTGATGTCGGTGATCGCGGCATGGCTGACCGAGAACAGCATCAGGTCAGGCGCCAGTTTCAGGGTCTGTTTCTTGCCGGCCTTGGTGCTGACTTCGAGACTGTCAGGATTGACCTTGTCGATGGTGGCGCGCACTCGCACTACCGGCGCAGCGGTTTGGGCGGCGACGACGCTGCCATAAGCCATGAATGCGGATGCTGCCAATACAGGAACAAGCCGGCGCAGAAGTTGTGTGGTTTTCATGAAAACGGTCTCGGTGGTTGCTGGGAATCCCAGTCTAGGACCGGCGCAGTGTCTTATCGGTGACATATGAATGACAATATTGTCATTATTCGCGGCAAGCGAATTGATAGAATGGGGCGTATTTCCACCATAAGTTCAAGCACAGGTCCCAGCATGTCTATTCTCGTCATCGAAGACGATCCCAAGACCGGCGCCTACCTCAAGAAAGGTCTGCGCGAATCCGGCTATGCGGTCGACCTGGTCCGCAACGGCAGCGACGGCCTGCATATGGCGCTGGAAAACAGCTACGACCTGGTAGTGCTGGACGTCATGCTGCCCGGCACCGACGGCTGGAAAATCATGGGCGCCCTGCGCGCTAAACGCGATCTGCCGGTGATCTTCCTGACCGCGCGCGACCACGTCAACGATCGCATACGCGGCCTCGAACTGGGCGCCGACGATTACCTGGTCAAGCCGTTTTCGTTCACCGAACTGCTGCTGCGCATCCGCACCCTGCTGCGGCGCGGCGTGGTGCGCGAATCGCACGAGCTGGATTTTTTCCAGGTGGCCGACCTGCAGCTCGACCTGCTGCGCCGCAAGGTCACGCGCCAGGGCATCGACATCGTGCTCACCAACAAGGAATTCTTGCTGCTGCACCTGCTGGTCAAGCGCAAGGGCGAGCCGCTGTCGCGCACCGTCATCGCATCGGAAGTGTGGGACATGAATTTCGACAGCGACACCAATGTGGTCGACGTCGCCATCAAGCGCCTGCGCGCCAAGATCGACAATCCCTTCGAGCATAAACTGATACACACGGTACGCAGCATCGGCTACATGTTTGCGGAAGATCCATGAGCATCTGGCGCAGGCAGTCGCTGACGGCGCGCGTGACTTTCCTGTTTGCGCTGATCGCCTGCGCGATCGTCACCACCCTCGGCATGTACCTGTATTCGTCGACCCGGCAGGCGCTGGAAACCCGCGCCGATTATTCCCTGATCGGCAAAGTCGAGCATTTCCGCCACTTGCTGCACGACCTGTACAACGTTAAGCAGATGGAAGACCGGCCGACCCTGTTTGAAACCATGCTGGGCAGCGAACAGGATGTGCTGATGTTCGCTTATCCGGGCCAGGCGCCGTTCGTACGCGTCAATCCCGACAACATGACGCCGCCGCAAATGACGCCGCAAAGCCTGGACCAGCCGCTGACGCTGGCGCAGCTGCACGCAGGCGTGCGCGCCGACGGCGTGCGGGTGCGCTGGGTGTCGGCATTGGCCGACGTCGGCGGCGACGGCACCAGGGTAGTGATTACCGGCGCCCATGTGATGACCCAGGAGTCGCATATCCTGGCGCGCTATTACTGGCAAGTGATCGCGGCGGCCGCGGTAGCGGTGCTGCTGGCGGCGCTGCTGGGCTTCCTGGTGCTCAAGCGCGGTTTCCTGCCGCTGACGGCGATGGCCGGCCGCGCCGCCGAAGTCAGCCCGACCAATATCGCGATACGCTTGCGGGAAGAAGACGCGCCGCAGGAACTGCGGCGGCTGGCAGCGTCGTTCAATGCGATGCTGGACCGGCTGGCCGACGGTTATGAACACCTTTCGCAGTTTTCCGCCGACCTGGCGCACGAAATACGCACCCCGATCGGCGCCTTGATGGGACAGACCCAGGTCACCCTGGGCCAGGTGCGCAACGCCGCCGAATACCAGCAGGTGCTGGAATCGAACCTGGAAGAACTGGAGCGCCTGAGCCGGATCGTCGAAAACATCCTGTTCCTGGCGCATGCCGACCACGCCGGGCTGGCGGTGGAAAAAACGCCGCTGGTGCTGGCCGACGAGCTGCACAAGATTGCCGACTATTTTGAAGGCGTGGCCGAAGAGCGCGGCATCCGGCTGGAGGTCGACGCCAGCGGCAAAGTGCAGGCCAGTCCGGTGATGTGGCGGCGCGCGGTCAGCAACCTGGTGGTGAATGCGGTGCGTTATGCAGTGCCCGGCAGTACGGTGCGGCTCAGCGGCCGGCCGCAGGCGAAAGGGATAGATGTCGCGGTGGAGAACCAGGGCGATCCGATTCCGCCGGAGCAGCTGGAACGCCTGTTCGACCGTTTTTACCGCGGCGACCAGTCGCGCAGCGAATATACCGAATCGAATGGCCTGGGGCTGGCCATCGTGCGCGCCATCATGCTGGTGCATGGCGGCAGCGCCGAGGTCGCCTGTTCGCGCGAAGGGCTGATCCGCTTCAGCCTGTATTTCCCGGAGGGAGCGGAGGCAGCCTGACGGCGCAGGCCGCGCCGGGGTTTGTCTACCGGATGCGCGCCATTTCCAGCGCCATGCTCAACTTGCCGAAGCGCGCTGTGATTTCTTCAAAAGCTTTCTGCTTTTGCGCCGTGCTCAGTTTGCTGTCGTACATGTTGTTGCGCAGCAGGCCGAACATGGTGAGGTCGGCGATCGGCTTCAGCTGGGCATCGGTGGAGTGCTGGAAACCGGACAGGTCGAGGATCTTTTGCAGCACGTCGGGCTGGCTGGCAGGATTTTTCGGCTTGCCGTAGGTGACGAAGAAGTCTTCGATCCTGGCTTTGGAAGCGGCCGGCAGGTCCTTGCGGTACAGCAGCGGATCATTCGGGATCAAGGGCGACGACCAGATCACCCGCAGCTTGCTGAACTGTTCGGGCGATTCTTTTTTCAGGCGGTCCAGCTCTTCGGTATTGTTGGTCGCGACGTCGACCTGGCCGGCGATTACCGCCTGCAGGTTCTTCTTGTGGTTGCCGACAGTAATATTCCTGAACAGCCGTTCCGGCTCCACCTTGTTCTTGGCGAAGGCATAGTAGGCCGGCACCAGGTAACCCGAAGTCGAACTCTTGTCGCCGTCGTAGAAACTGTAGACGCCCTTGTTGGCCAGGATGTCTTCGAACGATTTGATCGGGCTCTTGGCTGGCGTGATCAGCACCGAGTTGTAGCCGTGCGAACCGTCTTTCTTCACCATCTGCGCAAAGATGGTCGACTGGTTGTCTTCCACCGCTTCCAGCGCGATCTTGCTGCTCAGCCAGGCGACCTGGATGGTGTTCGATTTCAAGCCGGCCAGGATGTCGCTGTAGTTGGTGGAAACCACCGTGCGCACTTCCATTTTCGTGTATTTCGCAAAATCGTCGATCACCGGCTGCCAGCGCTTCTGAGTATCTTCCGCGGTGGTGGTGGCGATCAGGCCGATGGTGATTTTGCGGGGGGCGTCGTCATCCTTGGCGAAAACGCAGGACGCGACCATGGAACACAATACAAGTGCGGTTTTCAGTAATCTCTTCATAAATGCCTATCTGCTTATTGCGGGTGGTGATGGAAAACGGCTGCATCGGCCGCGCCAAGGCGGCGGCCGAGTGATTCGATATGGGGAATGAGCGCAGGAGCCGGCTGCCTGCCTGCTGGCAGCCGGCGTGCAACGGGCTTAACCGAGCAGCGTTTCGCCGGTCTTGCCGTACTTGATGCTGGCTTCCGACGGCATCCAGTTGCCGGTCAGCTCATTGCGGCCTTGCAGCAGGAAGCGCGGCGATTTGGCCGGGATCTGGTCGGCGGCCAGCTTGGAGAGGTCGCCGATCTTGCCCTTCTTCATGCGGTTGACGATCATGCCCAGCTGAGTGTCGGCAAAATCGCGCAGCATGTCGTAGTCGCCGTCGCTGTCGCCGGCGACAAACACCGGACCGTAACCCTTGGCCGCGACCAGTTCTTTCTTGATGACTTCGGTTTTCCCCGGGCCCCAGTTGAGCGGCCAGCCAGCCTTGTAGCGGTTGACGAATACGCCGTTGGCGGTTTCCAGGCGCAGCCCGAGCACGTGCTCGCGCTTGACGTTGTAGCCGTATTTGGGCGTTGTCGCAAACACTGCCACCACATCTTCCAGCGAGGCCGAACTGACATAGACGTCGATCCCACTTTGTTCGAACGCATTCATCAAGGTTGCAATCTCGGTGCACAGGCGGATCCCGTGGAAGTGCGTCACGCTGACGATGCCGGCCTGGCCCGGCTGCGCTGCCGGACTGGTGTACTTGGTCTTGACCAGCCCCAGGCCGAGGTTATGGTCGTTGGAGGCTTCGGCCAGTTGCTGCACTTCGGCTACCGACATATTGGTGAAGAAATAAATCACCCAGGGGTAGCCGACATTCACGCCATAAGTCTCGTTGACGGCTTCGTACAGGTAATACAGCTTGGCGCGGAAATCCTGGAACTGGGCGGTCTCGCGGATTTCTTCCAGCTTCCTGCTGCCCTTCAGTTTTTCATAGTTGTCATACAGGTACTGGTAGTCGTCATCGATATCGCTGCAGATGGCTTCCAGTTCGACCGCCTTGCCGGCGGCGTTCTTGAAGTCGGCGGCGAACGGTCCGGCCGGCACGTTCTGGCGGATGATGGCGCCCATTTCCTGCGGGCTCAGCTTGAACGACAGGGTATTGATCTGGTACATGAGCAACGCCTCTTCGGTATCGTTCATGATGCTGGTGTTGTCCCAGTCGAATACCGCGTAGGGCCGGCGCTTGGGATTGTAGCCGGCGCTGCTGTTGCCGTTGCGCGCCAGCAGGGCTTGCAGCTGCTGATGGTTGCGCGTGCCCCACTTGGCGCGGTCCAGGGCCAGGCCTGCGGCCTTGCTGTCCTTGGCCAGCAGCTCGGACGGCAGCGCCGTCGCCGCCAGCCCCGCCACCAGGCCGCCGGTCAGCAGCGTGCGGCGTTTTTGCAGGATGGTGTTGTCTTCTGTTTTTTTAACGCTTTTCATGGATACTCCCTGTGCCGGTTGAAATATTGTCCCTGTTCCATACGTTTTTTTATCTGCCGCTTGAGCAGCCGAATACACTAGCATGTTTCTAATCGGAAACGTATATAAAAGATAAAAGAAAAGCTCTATCCGCCGCTCGCAAGAGGCATGCCTGGACTCACCGGGATGTCCGTTTTCAGCTATGCTGGCGATTCCGCCGGACGGGAGAAATTGCCATGGCCGGTCGTCGATCCAGACACGAGGCGCTGCTGATGAAATCGTCAAGAAGTCGAACTGTGAATCGGGCCGTGAATCGGGCTGTAAATCATTGCCCCGAATTTGCCGGACCGGATGGCTTGGGGCGGCGCTGCCATGTCTTTTGACGACGCCGTGGCCGACGTGCTGGTGGTCGGCGCCGGACCGGCCGGTTCGCACCTGGCTTACCTGCTGGCAGAGCAGGGTTTGCAGGTGACTATTATCGACAAGCAGGCTTTTCCGCGCGCCAAGGTATGCGGCGGCGGCCTGTCGCGCAAAGCGATGGACTTGCTCGGTTTCGACCTGGGGCCGGCGATGCACCGGGCGATAGGCGGCGCCATCCTCAACTACCGCAACCGCGACGCCATCCTCAAGGACGTGGAGCCGATGGCGGCTTGCACCGTGGTGCGCAGCGAATTCGATCAATTGCTGCTTGACCGCGCCTGCGCCAAAGGCGTGCGTTTTCTGGCCGAAACCGCGTTTGTCGATGCCACCGAGGGGGCCGATGCAGTCAGCGTGACCACCAGCCGCGGTATCTTGCGCTGCCGCTTGCTGCTGGCCGCCGACGGCGCCGCCAGCGCGGTGCGCAACAAGCTGTTCGGCAAGGACCTGGTGGCTTACGTGCCGGCGATGGAAGCCCTGGTGTGGCCGGCGGCTGGAACGCTGGAGCGCTTCGGCGACCGCGCCCTGTTCGATTTCGATGGCATGCCGCGCGGCTATGGCTGGATCTTCCCCAAGCGCGATCATTTTAATGTGGGTGTGTACTCACCTTTCGGCGGTACGGCGTTGCGCCAGCACCTGGATCGTTTCATCGCGGCATATGCCAGCTTGCAGCTGCCATTGCGGGTTGAATACCAGGGTTATGTCATCCCGCTGCAAAACCGCCGCCAGCTATACCAGCGCGGCCGGGTCTGGCTGCTGGGAGACGCGGCGGGCATGGCCGAAGCCTTGTTCGGCGAAGGCATTTATTTTGCGCTGAAGAGCGCCGCCATCGCCGCCAAGGCGATTGCCGCCGACGGATTGCGCGGCGAATCGGCGCTGTACAGCCGCCTGCTGCGCCTTGAGTTGCTGCCCGAACTGCGCGCCGCCGCATGGATGGCGCGCCTGATCTACCGTTTCCCGAAACTTGCCTTTTCGCATCTGGTGCTCAACCAGCAGGTCAATCACGACTTTGCCGGCCTGATCAGCGGCCAGATGGGCTACCGCCATTGCTTGCTGAAAACCGCGCTCGGCTTGCCGCGCTGGCTGCTGCCGAGCAAGGCCCCCGACAACGCCGTCGACCATTCCCGTTGAGCCAATTGAACAGGCTGCGCCGATGTTTCATGTACTTCCGAAAAACCGCATTTATGGATAATCCAATGGCCGCGAATTTCAAGCAGTTAATCGAGCAGGTAAGCAAACAGTTAAGCTCGAACAATACCAAAACGCTTGCCGCCAGCCGGCTGCCTGCATTCCTCGCCTGGTCGCTGCTGCTGACAGCAGCCCTGGTCTGCGGCCATGCCCTGGCTGCCGCCAAAGAAAAAGAGGCTGATAAGCACGTCGATACCGATTCCATCATTAGCACCATCAGCGCCTCGGAACGTACGCGGCCGTTCCCGATCGGCGAGAAGCTGGCTTATTTCGTCAACATCAAGGATGGCGACCAGGTCAGGTCGCCGTTCCGGGTGGCTTTTGCCGTTACCGGCATGGGCGTATCGCCGGTAGCTGCCGGCGACATCCACGGCACCGGCCATCATCACATCCTGATCGACATGCCGATGCCGGTCGACATCAAGGCGCCGATCCCGTTTGACAAGCCGAATGAATACCAGCACCAGCACTACAAGCATTTCGGCAACGGCGAAACCGAAACCTTGCTCGACCTGCCGGCCGGCAAGCATACCTTGCGCCTGCTGTTCGCAGACCATAGCCACGTGCCTTACTATATTTCCAGCAAGGAGATTTCAGTGGTCGTGCTGGACAAACCGCATTAGATTTTAGAAGCCTGGCAGGCGCAGGCTTTCCGGATCGCCGGCTTCGGCGCGTTCATGGCCGAGCAGCCAGGCCTTGCGTTCCAGGCCGCCGGCAAAGCCGGTCAGCTTGCCGTCGGCGCCTACTACCCGATGGCAGGGAACGATGATGGCGATCGGGTTGGTGGCGTTGGCGCTGCCTACCGCGCGAGCGGCGCCGTTGTGTTCGCCCAGCTGCATGGCGAGTTTGCCATAGGTGGTCATCCGGGCCGGCGGAATCTGGCGCAATGCAGCCCATACGCGGTGCTGGAAGCTGGTGCCGTTGGTGGCGACCTCGATATCTTTCAGCGCGTCCAGTTCGCCGGCGAAATATCGCTGCAGCGCCGGTTCCGCGCTGGACGGCGCAGTGGCGTCTTGCAAGTCGTAATGGCCGTAGTGGGTGGTCAGCAAGCTGCGCATGCGCGGCTCATAGTCTTCGAAATCGAGCGCGCGTACGCGGTCCTGGCTATCGGTGACCAGCAGGATGACGCCGATGGGCGATGCGATCCGGTGCAGGAATAAGTTCATGATGGTAATCTCGTCAGATAGTAGAGCATAGTTTAGCCGTAGCCGCGGGTCTGCGCACTCCGCTGCTTGCTTTCAAATTCGATAGATATCAGTGTAACGGTGAAGTGGCTTTGTTTTTCATATTTCGCTGTCTATAGTAGTGAAACAGCTTAGCTTAGTGAAACAACTGATGGCTGCATGACGCACGCAATCCCGCCCTAACTCTTTTGGAGAAATCGCAATGATGAGTCTTCAGGTGAATGGCCTTACCGTGGAAGTCGACGTCGCCGCGGATACCCCCTTGCTGTGGGTGCTGCGCGAAAATCTCAAGCTGACCGGCAGCAAATTCGGCTGCGGCATCGCTGCCTGCGGCGCTTGCACGGTGCATGTCGGCGGCAACGCGGTGCGCTCCTGCTCCTATCCTGTTTCGGCAGTCGGCCAGCAGCCGGTGACGACCATAGAAGCAGTCGCCGCCGATCCGGTCGGCAAGGCGGTGCAAGTGGCCTGGATCAAGCATGACGTGCCGCAATGCGGCTACTGCCAAAGCGGGCAGGTGATGACCGCGGTCGATTTCCTCAAGAAGAAACGCCATCCGAGCGAGGCTGAAGTGGTCGCCGCCATGGGCGGCAACCTGTGCCGCTGCGGCGCCTACCAGCGCATCAAGGCGGCGGTGCTGGATGCTTCCAAATCTTTGGCGTAAGGAGTCCACCATGTCCCCAGAATCTCTCGTGGCCAATCCGCTGCCGCCGAAACAATCGCGCCGCAAATTCCTGAAGACTTCCGCCGTCGGCGGCGCCGGCCTGGTGCTCGGGTTTTTTATCCCGGGCCTGGGCCGCATCGCCGAAGCGCAGGCGGTCGCTCCCAAGATTTACCAGCCTAACGCCTTCCTGCGGGTCGGCGCCGACAACAGCGTGGTGGTGCAGGTCTCCAAGGCCGATATCGGCCAGGGCACGCTGACCGCGCTGCCGATGCTGCTGGCAGAGGAACTCGATTGCGACTGGAGCAATGTGCGGGCCGAACTGGCGAAGGGCGAAGATGTTTTCCGCGATCCTGTATTCGGCATGCAGATGGTCGGCGGCTCCACCAGCGTCGCCCACAGTTTCCAGCAATACCGCGAGGTCGGCGCCCGCGCGCGCAGCATGCTGGTGGCTGCCGCCGCCAGCGAGTGGAAGGTCGATCCGGCCAGCTGCAAGACGGCCAAAGGCGTCATCACCGGTCCGCGCGGCCAGCGCCTGAGCTACGGTTCGGTCGCTAATGCGGCGATGCTGTTGCCGGTGCCGGACAAGGTGCAGCTGAAGGATCCAAAGCAGTTCACCATCATCGGCAAGGCGACGCCGCGGCTGGATACGGCCGCCAAATCCAGCGGCCAGCAGAAATTCGGCATCGACCTCGACCTGCCGGGCATGAAAGTGGCGATGCTGGCCAGGGCCGTGCCGTGGGGCGCCAAGATCGGCAAGCTCGATGACAGCGCGGCCAAGGCGATTCCCGGGGTGCGCAAGATCTTCACGATTCCGGGCATCCGCGGCGGCCAGAGCGTGGTGGTGGTGGCGGACGGCTACTGGATCGCCAAGAAAGCGCGCGATGCGCTGAACATCGAATGGGATGTGAGCGGCGTCGAGCAGCCCAGTTCGGAACAGCTGTTCGCCAGCTACCGGGACGCGGTGATGAAACCCGGCACGCCGGCGGCCAAGGCCGATGTCTCGGCGCTGGCCGCTTCGCCCGAGGTCATCGACGCCATCTTCGAGTTTCCCTATCTGGCGCATACGCCGATGGAGCCGCTCAACATGACGCTGCATTTCACCGGCGACGCCTGCACGGTATGGGCCGGTTCGCAGTTCCAGTCGATGGACCGGCAGGCGATCGCCAAGGTGCTGGGCCTGGCGCCGGCCAAGGTCGAATTCAACACCATGATGTCGGGCGGTGCGTTTGGCCGGCGCGCCTTGCCGGAATCCGAGAATGCGGTGGAGGCCGCGTATGTGGCCAAGGCCATGCGCGGCACGCCGGTCAAGATCATGTATTCGCGCGAGGACGACATCAAGAGCGGTTATTACCGGCCGATGCATGTGCACCGGGTCCGCATCGGTTACGACGCGCGTGGCAAGATCGCGGCCTGGGACCATGTGATCGCCGGCCAGTCGATCCTGGTCGGCAGCCCGTTCGAATCGTTCCTGGTCAAGGATGGCGTCGACGGCACCATGACCGAAGGCGTGCTGGAATCGCATTATGCGATCCCGAACCTGGCGCTGTCGGTTCACAACATGAAGGCCAATGTGCCGGTGCTGTGGTACCGCTCGGTGGGCCATAGCCACAATGCGTTTGTGATGGAAACGCTGGTCGATGAAATCGCCAGGTCGGTCGGCCGCGATCCGGTCGAATACCGGGCCAGCCTGTTCGACAAGTCGGCCAAGCGCAGCAAGCAGGCGCTGGAGCTGGCGGTGGCCCGTTCCGGCTACGGCAAGCGCAAGCTGCCGGCCGGCCAGGCCTGGGGCGTCGCTGTCCATCACGGCTTCAATACCTCGATTGCCTATGTGGTGGAAGTGTCGCTGAAAGACGGCAAGCCGCAAGTGCACCGGGTGACTGCAGGCGTCCATTGCAACATGGCGATCAATCCGCGCACCATCGAAGCGCAGATCCAGGGCGGCGTGGTGTTCGGCATCTCCACCACCTTGCCGGGCAATGAGATCACCTTGAAAAACGGCGTGGTGCAGCAATCCAATTTTTCCGATTACACGCCGGCGTACATGGCCAGCTGTCCGCAGGTCGACGTCCATGTGGTGCCCAGCGCCGATGCCCCGACCGGGGTCGGCGAGCCGCCGGTGCCGCCGATCGCGCCGGCCATCGCCAACGCTGTCGCCGCCTTGACCGGCAAGCGTTTGCGCAAGCTGCCGTTCGATGCCATCACGACCTGACGGAATGTAAAAATGGCGCCGGAGGGCGCCATGATGGAACAGGCAGGCACGCTGTGCCTGCCTGCATTTCAGAATTGCCGCTTAATGCCTGAAGCGCGCTTCGGCCAGCTTGTCTGCCACCACGCTGGTAGGCAGGCCTTCGGCATCGGCGCGTTTGAAGATTTCAGACAATGTCACGCCGATTTCGCGCACGTGCGCTTCGACGTCGGCTTCCGGTTTGTCGTAATACTCGTAGCAGACCTTGATGATGCCGCCGGCGTTGATAACGAAATCCGGCACGTACAGTACTTCCTTGCGGCGCAGCAGTTCACCCACTTCGGCCGTGGCCAGCTGGTTGTTGGCGGCGCCGGCGACGATCTTGGCTTTCAGGCGCGTCAGGGTGGCCGGGTTGAGCGTGGCGCCCAGCGCGCACGGCGCGTAGATGTCGGCTTGCACGTCATAGATGGCGTCGGTTTCGACCACTTCGGCGCCGAATTCGGCGCGCGCGCGTTCCAGCGCAGCCTGGTCGATATCGGTGACGATCAGCTTGGCGCCGGCGGCGTGCAGGCGGCGTGCATAGTCATAGCCCACATTGCCCAGTCCTTGCACGGCGACCGTCAGGCCTTCCAGCGAATCGCGTCCCAGGTAATGCTTGACCGCGGCTTGCGCGCCGACGAAACAGCCGAGCGCGGTGAACGGCGACGGATCGCCGCTGGCGCCCAGGCCGGCAACATATTTTGTCTTGGCGGCGATATGCGCCATGTCGGCCGGGCTGGTGCCGACGTCTTCCGCCGTGATGTAGCGGCCGCCCAGGCGTTCCAGGGCTTCGCCCATGGCTTCGAACAGGGCAGGTGTCTTGGCGGTCTTCGGATTGCCGATGATCACGCTCTTGCCGCCGCCGATAGGCAGGCCGGCGACTGCATTCTTGTAAGTCATGCCGCGCGACAGGCGCAGTACATCGTTGACGGCGACGGCTTCGCTGGCGTAGTCCCACATGCGGCAACCGCCCATGGCCGGGCCGAGGTTGGTGTTGTGGACAGCGATGATGCCTCTGAGGCCGGATTTTTCTTCTGCGACGAAGACCACTTGCTCGTGGTTGTCGAAATTCAGTTCATTAAAAATGAAGGTGCTCATGCTTTTGGCTCCGTGCGGATAGCATTCACTCGTCCGGGTAGGGCGGGTTATGGTTTTCCGGTGTTCTAGGGTTAAGGACAGTAATGCGCGTGTTTGCGGCGGGTTGGTGCCGGAAACGGGTATGGCCGTGATTGTGTCACGCAGGCGAGAGTGTAATTTATCGCTATGTGAAACTCAATTGGGTTC